>JBECKZ010000214.1:0-10479 GCA_040235555.1 Thiohalomonadales bacterium
TTAACCGCCAGGTGTTTGCGGCGGCTCTCTCTTGCTTCTTCCGGATAAACCTCGAGCACCTCCTGGATGAGGGCTTCGGTCTCCTCGCGTGTCATTTCAGACATGTCACTCTCCTTTTCGTCGCCACCAATCTGTGGACGCACGTTTAACAGAGCGAGAACAATTGCTTGTCCTCAAAAATCCGGTTACCGGGAAAGCCCGGTAACCGGCGACCTTAGGTATTAACCTTCTTGCGCAGCGGTTTGACCAACGATGCTCAGGTCTTCCTCTTCCATGATGCCGAATTCCATTAACAGGTCTTCGAGTTCATCCATAGTGATTGGAGTAGGAATGTTCAGATTGGTATTTTCAATAACCTTCTGTGCCAGAGCACGATACTCATCAGCTTGCTTGGCTTGCGGGTCATATTCAATAACAGTCATACGACGAATTTCTGCACGTTGTACTGCATTGTCACGTGGGATGAAATGGATCATCGTGGTACCCAGCTTGGCAGCCAGGGCTTCGATGAGCTCATCTTCACGGTCGGTGTTACGAGAGTTACAGATCAGACCGGCCAGACGTACCCCGCCAGAGTTGGCATACTTCACGATACCCTTGGAGATATTGTTGGCAGCGTACATAGCCATCATCTCGCCAGACACCACGATGTAGATTTCCTGGGCCTTGTTTTCACGAATCGGCATGGCGAAACCACCACACACAACGTCGCCCAATACATCATAAAATACGAAGTCGAGGTCTTCATCGTAAGCACCTTCTTCTTCGAGGAAGTTAATGGCGGTGATAACACCACGACCAGCACAGCCTACACCAGGCTCCGGACCGCCGGACTCAACGCACTTCGTGTCGCCATAACCGACTTTCAGCACATCTTCCAGTTCGAGGTCTTCTACCGTACCTGCTTCTGCAGCCATTTCCATGATCGTGTTCTGTGCTTTTGAATGCAGCATCAGACGGGTGGAATCTGCTTTAGGATCGCAGCCGACGATCATGACTTTTTTGCCGGCTTCTGCCAGTGCTGCCACCAGGTTCTGTGTGGTGGTAGACTTGCCGATACCGCCTTTACCGTATATCGCACATTGACGTAGTCCCATGACTAGGTTCTCCTTGGGTTGAAAAAAAACATACTTCACCGACACCCGTACTGCAGAAGCCATGCCATGTTTTCAAAATACTGCTAACTGTATGTTTAATATATTTAAAATACATTTCCGGTGGCCACAAACCCACGTTGCATATGCGACAATTCACAGTGAACTGTATGCATGACGACATGACAAAACCTGTAACAAATAATTGGCCAGAACTGCCCGTTCAGAATTATTTACCGATTAACCGTTGTAACTTGCCTGCCGCAATCCTGGGTAGTTTGAGTTTTCAACGTCATCCGGTTGAATTAAGGATTGACGGGGTTACCGAATTACACCGCGATCTCTGGCAACGTCTTGTAAAACTGCAACACTTAGCAGAACGTGCCAGGCAGTTTATGGATTACATGACGGTGCATTTCCTGCTGGAAGAACCGGAAGCAGCCGGGTACCAACCGCAACAACGGTATACCCGCATCAAGCTGGACTATCGCCAGTTGCTGCGTGGCTGGATGTTCGATTCGGATAATCGTGAGGGTGCGGTACTTAAAGGCTGGGTGGAATCCCGCTTTGGATTGCTGCCTACCTGGCATAAGGGTGCGATTACACACGCAGATGACAATACGTATTTACAGTACCTGCAGGATCGCATCACCGGTATCTACAACACTAATGCCCCCGAGGCGCAGCTGGATGTTCTGTACAGCTACTGCCAGTATGAACTGGCGCAAAGCTTGGCTGATGACAGCCACATACAACTCTATCGCGGAATCAATCCGGACATCGCGCACCACCTGCCCGCCCACGGCGTATTGTTATTTAATAATCTAAATGCGTGCTCTCGTTCACACGAACGTGCCGACGAATTCGGTAGCCAGGTTTATCGCGTACAGGTGCCGAGAGCCAAGGTATTGTATTACAGCGGACTATTGCCAGGCTTGCTGCAGGGGGAAGATGAATACCTGGTAATTGGCGGCTTGTATGATGTTGAGACTGTGCGCTAAATTAGGCGGTAGGGCAATGCTTGTCACATCCCGGTCTGAATACGTGTCGCCTTGGCGCATTCCTCACAACACGTTACATACTACAGAATCTCTTCGTGATTTATCCCTGAACTGCCTGCAGCAGTTCATCGGGTACTTCTTGAGCCGCCTTCGCTGGCCCTGATCGCACACCACCACCCTTGTCGTAAAGCCCACAACGAGTCATACACCTCACATCTAATCACATGGATCTTTACCATTTTTCAACTAGTTATACATGGCGCGATTCTTGAATAGTCTTCCGTCATTGAGACTTGAGGAAACCCATCATGAGCGACGCAATCTTCTCTACCGTGTTGGCTGGATTAAAAACTGGCGACATTGTTCCCTACCTTGGCCCCGGTATACTGGCCGGATCCACCAACGACAAGGGTGAAGCCATTCCCGCTGACAGCGACAGTCTGATCTATGCCATGAACGATGGCCAGGCCATGGCACCGCGCCTGATGTACGAATTCCCGCGTGCAGCCATGCACCTGGAACTCAAACGAGGCCGCAGTTTCGTTAACAAATTTCTGACCACGCTGTACGGTGAAACCCAGTGGTCACGTGCACCTTTGCATGATTGGCTGGCTGCCATCAAACCGGCCTATGTGATCGATATCAATCGTGACACACAGTTGCAGGATAGTTACGCCGAGACACCGCATACCCTGATAACGGGTATCTCACGCATCGGTGGCACCGATTACCGCTTCAAGATCTATCACTATGATGGCAGCAGTTACACGGAGAAGGAACAGGAAGACGTGGATGCTTCCCTGCCGATCCTGTTCAAGCCCATGGGCACCCCGCGGCCGGAAAGCCACTTCATTGCCTCCGAC
Organism: Thiohalomonadales bacterium; assembly: GCA_040235555.1. Taxonomy (GTDB): domain Bacteria; phylum Pseudomonadota; class Gammaproteobacteria; order UBA6429; family Thiohalophilaceae; genus RI-92. The sequence goes on from JBECKZ010000214.1 coordinate 2,959, forward strand.
GCCGATTACGTGGACTACATTACCGAGTTGATGGGCGGCTTCGCGATTCCTACGTTTTTGAAACAATATCGCCCGGAAAAACAATACCTGTTTCTGGGCCTGCGCCTGACCCGCGATAGCGAGCGTATGGTCATGAGTGATATTACCTATGGCGCCGGGTCGCCACGCGGCTGGGCCCTGATCCCGGAACCTAACGCAAAGGAAGCCCGCTTCTGCAAGCGTATGGGGATCGAAATTATCGAGGCTGATCATACGGCATTGATGAGTGCCGATGGGATGCAAGTCCCTACAGGGATGAATGAGGCACACCTGGTTGGATGTTAATCCGTGTCGCTGATCGATCCTGCTACCTCCACTTTCCTGCTTGAGCATGGTGAACTGGATGACATGCATTTCGAGTTTGCACAGCTGGTCAATGCACTGGCTGACGCGAACGGGAATGACTTTGTCAAACTCTTCGGTCAGCTATACGATCACAGTCAGGCGCACTTTACCCGGGAAAAAGAACTGATGCAGGCAAGTGTCTATCCTTCCCTGGTAGAACATGACAGCGAACACCAGCGCATCCTGGGCGAATTGAAACAATATCAGCGCAAGGTCAATAAAGGTGCTATTTCTTTTGCACGGGCCTATGTAAAAGACCGTTTGCCGGAATGGTTCCAGTTGCATCTGACTACGATGGACAGTGCCCTGGCCTTGCATTTAAATCAGAAAACCGCCTGAGTCGTTTCCGGTGTCGTTCAAACCCTGTGTCAATCGCACAGCCTGCACCGAAGACGGTACGCACTGTCGTAGCTGTGGGCGTTCGCACGAGGAGATCGCGCAGTTGCGCTCTCTTGTAAATCAGACCTACGCAATGATCAACCGCTGGGACTACGACAACCTGGATGAATTCTTTGCCTATTTGCACAAGAAGATCGGCAATAAAATCAAACATACTTCTAATCAGTAACACTGAAACCAACCAGGCGCAAATACCATTCTATCCCGGCAATCCGGCCTTGCGTAAATCGTCCTCCATACTTTTTAACAGGTGTTTGTCTTCAAATGACAAGTAATAGGTTGTCACTTGCGTCAGCGTCATTTGCGGCCATTGCACTAAAAGTTGTTGAACCTGCCATTCGGCATCATCTATGTTGCCCAGCCGGACATAAGTGACTATAAGAAATAAATTGGAGTAAAAAGAGGTTTCATTTCTTTGTAGCGCATTTTTTAATTCAGTTACAGCTTCGGTGTAGTGACCTAACTCATAATTTGCTATCCCCAGATTCAATGGATAGTCAAATGTGTAATAGGGATTTAGAGACATTGCCTTTTTAATATATTGTATGGCGTCATCCGGCTTGTTTCGCCAATTCGCGATGAATGCCAGCAGGCCATAGGCATCAGCATAGTTGGGCGACAAGGTGATGGCCCTGTGTGCTGCTTCCTCGGCTTTCGCATATTCCTTGCGAAAGATGTGTACGAAGCCCAAGGACCAGTTGACTTGTGGTGATGTTGGGTCAAGCTTGTAGGCCTTGTTTGCCAGTTGCAGCGCCCTGTCTTGCGTATCTTTTATCGTCGTATCAGACCAGCCGTACAAATAACCATCAGTGTAAGTCACACCTAAGGCCCCGTAGGCGCGCGCAAAGTTTGGGTCCAGTTCGATCGCCCGTTTGTAAGCATCGACTGTCTCATAATAACTTTCCTTTGTTCGGTCTCTGTATAACTTCTGCCCTAACAAAAAGGCATCGTAGGCTGCAAAACTGGTACTTGGCCGTTTGGCCAGGTTGGCAGACTCCTGACTGCTGAGCGTGACTGACATGGCATGATTGACCTGCTTGGTGATGTCATCCTCCATGGCAAACACATTTGACACTTTACCATCGAAGCGATCCGCCCAGATGTGACGTCCCTCGGCCACGTCCGTCAACTTGATATTAATCCTCAGGCGTTCTCCGGATTTCTGCACACTGCCTTGCACGACATATTTCACGCCCAGCTCTCGCCTGACATCTGCCAACGTATAGGTTTTTGATTTGTAGAAATAGGCCGACTGTCGCGCTATCACCCGCAGCCCCTTCACTTTCAGCAAATCTGTGATGATGTCATCGGTAATCCCCTCGCTGAAATAATCCTGATTCGATTCGCCACTGAGGTTTTCAAACGGAAGGACGACGACGGAGATTTGCGAACTTGACGTCGCTGGTTTAGAGCGGGTCGTTAGTTGCGTAGACGAATGCGAAGAAGGGGTGTGTATCCGGGTTTGCAGTAAAAGGCCCACGAGAATTATAAGCAGCAATCCCGCAGCGACAACAATCAGTTTGTTTGACCGCCAGCCACGCCGAAGTTGTGCGGGTGTCGCCGCATCCGGTTGCAAATCTTCCGTAGTGGTAGGTTCGCTGCCCTGGCCGGACGACTCCAGTTCAAGATCGGTCGTTACCGGAGCGATCAGACGATAACCATTTTTTGATACGGTCTCGATGTAACGTGGGTGATGCGAGTCGTCATTGAATGCTTTTCGCAATTTGATAATTGACGCCGCCAGTGCATCGTAACCCACCACTGTGCCTGCCCAGACCGTGGCTTCCAGTGACTCACGACTTAATACCTTGCCTGGATTCTGCGCCAGACGGATCAGAACCTGCATCACTTTGGGTTCGAGTTTGACCTCGACATCGCCAGAACTCAGCCGTCTGGTTGCCGGGTCTACCCGCCACTCACCTACCCAAAAAGGTTTGTCCAACACGGTATTGGGGAGTGTGAAGTCTTGTGACATCATCGGAAATCCCGCTAATGCATTGATTTATAACTGCATCGAAAAATCATCAAATAAACATCGACGAATCGTCATAAAACCCGGGTGCCATTTGCCTATTGTCCTTTCACAAGTATAGAGAACTTGAGCATATATATTTACTGAGGTTATTAACCTGCCCTCTATCTGGAGGCCGCTAATGAACAGAAAGACATATTCTGGATTACAACTTCTTATAGTCGTGATCACGCTGATGTTGCCAGTTTGTGTCACCCGCGCAGGCAACACGACCAGGTTAACAATGGAAGAGTTTATGATCCCCGGTGCTGACCCGGGTGTGAAATTATACGTCCGCAATAAGCATCGGGCTGATCTGAAACACTTTACCCCAAACGACGTCGTGCTGTTCGTACATGGCGCCACCTTCCCGTCCGAAACCTCGTTTGACCTTGAACTCGACGGCCTGTCGTGGATGGATTACCTGGCCCAGCATGGCTATGACACCTACCTGGTGGATATCCGTGGTTATGGCAAGTCCTCCCGGCCCTCGGAAATGAACGACCCCGCGGAATTCAATCCGCCGATCGTGCGGACCAATACCGCTGCACGGGATTTTGGCGCGGCCGTGGACTTTATCCTTAAACGCCGCCAGATTGCGAAACTGAATATCATTGGTTGGTCATGGGGAACCGCCATCACCGCACTTTATACCTCGCAACACAATGCGAAAATCGAACGTCTTGTTCTGCTGTCTCCCGTCTGGTTGCGCAAAGGGATAGCACACAAGGGCAATACGGTAAATGCCTATCGCATAGTGAAGGCAGAACCGGCGTTTAAATTCTTGGCAAGAGGTGCCCCGCCCGGCACCAAACTGATGCCGGATAGCTGGAAACAGGTCTGGATACACGCCACCTTCGCCAGTGATCCGGTGGGTGCCAAGGCCAATCCGCCCTACCTGCGTGCACCAAACGGCGTCAATCTTGATCGAGAGGTCTATTGGGCCGTCGGTAAGCCGGTGTACAACCCGGCCAATATCCATGTACCCGCCCTGATCATTCTTGGCGGCTGGGACGCCATCACGCCGGTCAAAACAGCACACGCACTGTTCACGAAACTCAGTAACGCCTATCCCAAAGAATTCATTGTACTCAAACGAGGCACCCACGGCGTCATGATGCAAAACAATCGCATGGAACTGTTTAAAGACGTGCAACGCTTTCTGGATACGTCACAGGCAACAATTGAACATGGAAACAGATAGCAAGGAAATTAAACTGTTACATGCAGTATCACTCGGATGTGAACTTGGCAAACAAACAACCTATATCGTTAGATGTCTGCCTTTGTTGCGCGGCGGTCTGTGCAGACGTGATGAGATTCTGCGAGGCAGGCGCCAACAGTGAAACGGACCATGTAATTTCTCTAGAAAAATATTCAGCCCGGGCAGGTATGCGAGTTACTAAACTTACTAAAAGGTGTCAAATGCAGGAAGAAAAGCCACAGACAGAGGTAACTTTCATTCACGGAACCTGGACCAGTGCCAAAAAGTCACAGTGGCCAGCTCTGCGCTCTGCGATTGAAGAGCACCTTCCAAAACCGGTTCGCTTCCACTATCTACCTTGGAGTGGAAGAAATTCGGTCCGAGCGCGCTATAAAGGCTCGATCCTTCTGAAGGAGCATCTGGAGTCCTTATCGTCAGATCCCCACGTACCTCACTATATCGTCGCTCATAGCCATGGAGGAACTGTGGCTGTTCTAGCGCTAAAGGATAAGATTCTTCAAAAGAAAGTCGATGGTCTCGTTTGCCTGTCAACACCATTCTTCCATGTGCGGGAGCATGACGACCTGAAGATGATGGATTCGGTGCTTTTCGGAGCTAGCGTATTGACAAATGCACTGCTATTGGCCTGGCTCACACTGCACAACTCTGAATGGACTGTGCCATCGCTGATCGGCAGAAGTCTATTGTTTTTCTTCGGTGTGATTGTCTTGGTGGGTATCTTCAGTAATATCGCGGACAGTATCAGGAGACGGATGGAGTTCTCTGCTCTGGAAAACATACCGCTTCTTGTGGTGCGTGCTCCGGCAGATGACACAACACTACCCCTGACTTTTTTTCAATTCCTGGGTTGGGCGGCACAATGGGTATCATGGTTATTCCGTCGAATCGCCGGGATTGCGATGACCGTGTCGAACGTTGTTGTCGGGATTGACAAGAGTGAAACAGCTAAATCACAAACCGACAGTGAGCCTGAAAAATCTGCGTCAACAGACAACAAACACCAACGTCCTCTGTGGGCGAGTTTGGCCTCGCTCGCTTATGCTATTTTCTGTGCGATATTTGCCGCCTATTACTTTGGAAACGGAATCTCATGGAGCTTGCTTTTCCTTGATTTTTCTCCGCGTCTCATGATCTACACAGTGCTTGTGGCAATCACCCCGGTTCTGGTCATTGTGTGCACTACATCTGCCTTAGCACTGGTAGTTTCCATGTCCGCGGCATTGGTAGCAGCAGTGACATCTTTCCTCGTCGGACCCGAGCTTGCCCTCGCCGGATTCTTTTATGATGCATCAGTGGAAAGTGCGCCGCCGGGACGATGTGATTTCGTGCAATTATCCATGGCCGATATACCGCCATCTCAATTACACCACAGCACACATTCGCACCCTACTGCGGTCAGACACGTCGCTTTATGGTTGCGTGCGCTTTCCGAACACCAACCAGCCGCCGCGTAGCTTAACGTTAAGCAGACCAGTTCCATGTGTATCGAATTGGAGGATCCAATGAATAGTCAAAATTCTCTCACTATGCCCGCCCAATATTGGTATGGCAAACCTGGCGCAGTCAATCACTGGTTTTACGGCGTCTTCGAGGGCGGTGGAGCAAAGGGAGTGGCATACAGTGGAGCACTGACGGCAATGAAGAAAAGGAACTGCTGGTTTAGGAGTGTCGCGGGTGCTTCTGCAGGGGCCATCACTGCAGCGCTGATAGCTGCAGGGTTATCCCCCCAGGAGATGAGCGTTGAGACCGATGAAGCGCTCAAAAGTATTAAAACTGGTGTTTTGGCCGGTCTACACCGACTTCAGAACCGGCACACAACAGGGTATTTCCCATCGGCTAAACTGCACGATTGGCTCAACAAGCTACTTACAACACAAGTGCAGAAGAATGGCGTTAAACCAAGCAAGAAAGTTACCTTTGAAGAACTCTATAACGCTACTGGCATCGAGTTAAATGTCGTTGCTGCAGACATATCGATAAGAAGCCAAATCCCCTTTAGCTATCTTGACACGCCAAACTGTGCAGTTGCAGACGCTGTGGTTGCATCGTCCTCAATCCCTTTTGCATTTGGCAGTTGCCTACTTCAGTCTGATGACAACGAAATAAAGAATCGGAGTACCCATCACACGGTTGTGGATGGCGGTGTCTGGTCTAATTTTCCGATGTACATATATGAAGACAAGGTGTTCCGCAGGGAATACAATCGTGAGCCCGAGGAGATTGAAACTCAACGTGTACTTGGTTTCCTCTTGAAACACGAACATGAAAGGCCTCCTCGTGGGAAAGATGTCAAGTTTGTCGAATCGAACGCGGTCGAGGTTTTGCGAGCAAAGGAATGGAGTGTTGAGAGAAATACGGAAGTCGATGAATCATCCGGCCTTGGCTCCAAGATTGGCACTTTGTTGTTATATCCCTTCTCTTTGCTTGGGCGCGTCGTTGAAAAGAATTCAGGAATCGAGCGTGGGCGATGGCAAGAACCTCGCTCACCTCTGGTTCGCTACTTGGTAAACAGCGTCAACGGCTTGCTCGGCGGTATCCATCCTATACTGTTCGGCTTACTCGCCTTTGTAGTGGTCGTGATTGGTGCGTGGCAGGTCATCGGTGGTATAGGCACTGACGAACTCGCCGCCCTGTGGGTAACAGACTGGACTGCCCCTTTATCCTATGTTGTGCGCACAATCACCGTGGGTCTATCGTTACTCGCTATCGCTATTGCCATTCTGGTTGTATTCGCAAGCCTTCTGGGCGTACTGGCTAATTTCTTTTTGCTACGTGCTTCGCGACGTGTTTTATACGGACTCGTCACCACCTACATCGCCGGCCCGGGCGCTCCCGAGTGGATGGCGAATAAACAGAATATTATTGCTTTGCCCATTCCACCAACGATCAAAACGCTGAGTTTTAATTTGAAATCTGAGGAAAAGCAAAAGTTGATTGAGTCGGCGCAGCTGGCAACTCTTGCAAAACTTGACGAAATACTATTTGAGGAAAGTCGTATAGCATAACAACGGCATGCACTCTGATGGTGTTGCACACTACTTCTGATTACGGTCGTTGAGTGAACGCATTTATAATCTTATCCTGTGATAATCTGATATGGACAGTCTTTCCTGGCTGATTATCATCATACTATGCTAAAAATATATCAATATCTCGCAACTCTTACTAGAACTACGTACACAATCTTTAACTGCAGTATGAAGCCGCTCGCTTCATCATGGTCGTACCGTCGTCCAGCACACTCAATGCTGGCACATAGGTGTAACCCAGATCCTGGGCTACCGCTTCATAGGTTACCTGACCACGATAGACGTTCAGGCCATTCAACAGGCCCGGATCGTCCAGTAATGCCTTCTCACCTTTGTTGGCCAACGCCAGCGCGTAAGGCAAGGTGGAGTTCGTCAAAGCCATGGTGGACGTGCGCGCGCAAGCACCGGGCATGTTAGCCACGCAATAATGCACAACATCGTCAATGATGTACGTTGGTGTCGTATGGGTCGTA
>JBECKZ010000243.1:0-4947 GCA_040235555.1 Thiohalomonadales bacterium
GCATAGTGTTATCGTAATCGCTCAGCCCAGGCTGAGGCTGGTTAAGGCAATAGTGTTTGAAAGGTAATTCTAGCAGGCAGTCATCCGCTGATGTGCACCTTTCTTATCAGGTGTGATGCGCCTCGTCCTTGGGCCAAAGGTCAACCAGCGGGGAATCCATGGCATAATAAGGCTTTCGTCGGGCCTCCCAGGAATCATGCGGCACTTTATCAGCTACACCGAAAATCCCCACCAAGAGCGCCGTGATTGGCTAAATCTTAAGCGGATGTTCCCCTTTGTCTGGTCATACCGTGGCAGGGTGTTGCTGGCACTGAGCTGTCTGGTCTTTGCCAAGCTGGCCATGGTGAGTGTCCCGTTTGTACTGAAGCACATCGTCGATCAGCTGGGTTTGCCTGACCGGAGTGCGCTGATATTGCCACTGGCCCTGTTGCTGGCATACGGCGCTCTACGCCTTGTCAGCAGTCTTTTTAATGAACTGCGGGATGCGGTGTTTGCCCGGGTACGATTTCATGCCATGCGTCAGGTCTCCGACCGGGTGCTGCAGCACCTGCATAAGTTGTCTCTGCGTTTCCATCTAGAACGGCGAACCGGTGGTGTGGCCCGGGATCTCGAGCGGGGCGCCACCAGTGTGAGCTCCATCCTGAATTATCTGGTGTTCAATATCCTGCCCACTGCCGCTGAATTTACTCTGGTGGCGGGCATATTGATTAGCAAATACGAAACTCGTTTCAGCATCGCCATCTTTGGCACGGTCGCGGTTTATATCGTGTTTACATTTTTGATTACCGAATGGCGCATGCACTATCGCCATGAAATGAATCGACTCGATTCCAAGGCCAATAGTCAGGCAATTGACAGCCTGCTGAATTATGAAACTGTCAAATACTTCAACAACGAAACGCTGGAGCAACGTCGCTACGACTCGACCCTCGACCAATGGGAAAATGCGGCGGTCAAGAGCCAGACCTCGATGTCCTTATTGAACTTCGGCCAGGGCAGCATTATCGCAGTGGGGGTGACTTTCATCATGGTCTTCGCCGGGCAGGGTGTGGTGCAGGGCAAGCTGACTGTTGGTGATCTGGTACTGGTCAATACTCTGATGCTGCAGTTATTTTTGCCCCTGGGATTCCTCGGGATCATCTATCGCCAATTGAAATATGCGCTGGCTGATATGGATCTGATGTTCAAATTACTGGACCGCGAGGAAGAAATTAAAGATCAGCCTGCGGCCAAGGTGCTGAACGTCAATCAGGGGAATGTTCTTTTTGATGCCGTGGATTTTGCCTATCAGCCTGATCGACAAATTTTGCATGAGGTCAGTTTCGAGATCCCGGCAGGTCACAAGATTGCGATTGTGGGGCCTTCTGGTTCGGGTAAATCGACGATTGCCCGTTTGTTGTTTCGTTTTTACGATATTCAGGCAGGGCGAATCAGTATTGATGGTCAGGATATCAGTCAGGTAACTCAGGATAGTTTGCGTCGCACTATTGGTATCGTGCCGCAGGACACGGTGTTATTTAACGACACTATCTACTACAACATTCAATATGCGCGGCCTGAAGCCAGCAAGGAAGAAGTGATTCAGGCGGCACGCATGGCGCATATTCATCACTTTATAGAAGCGCTGCCACAGGGCTATGACACTCTCGTGGGAGAACGCGGGCTTAAGCTCTCGGGGGGCGAAAAGCAGCGGGTGGCGATTGCGCGGGTGATTCTCAAGAATCCCCGGATATTGATATTTGACGAAGCTACTTCCAACCTTGATTCGCAATCAGAACAGGCGATCTTGTCGTCATTGCATGAAGTAGCGCAGGCACATACAACCCTGGTCATCGCACATCGCCTCTCGACTATTGTCGATGCTGATCGTATCTATGTGCTCAAGGATGGTCGCATGTTGGAATCCGGCAGCCACCACGAGTTGTTGGCGAAAAACGGTTTATACGCAGAGCTGTGGACGCTGCAGAAGGAAGAGCGTCATAGCGAACTATTGCAGTCTGCTCTCGTCTACTGAATAACTTGGTGATGAGCAGGGCAGGGTAAAACTGGTCGCGCAATGTTGCGTGCCGAATGATTAAGTGAGGTGTTTATGGATCTTGGTGGATGTGGTTCGAGTGAACCATTTGCATTGCAGGTAACGGACAATAGTATGGAACCGGAATTCAAGCGCGGCTGCATCATTGTCATCGACCCGGCCGGCGTGATTGAGCATGGTTGCTATGTATTGGCGGTGGTCGAAAATGGTTATATCTTTCGTCAGCTGCTGATGGAAGATGACAGATATTATCTCCAGCCTTTGCACGAAGACTATCAACACGAAAAGCGCGAAATTAGCCTGGAGGCGATCCAGGGGGTCATCGTGCAGCAGGCCGGGAGTACGGGTCGACGCGCAGACCGCAAGCGCTATACGTCTATCTAAATGGAAAAATGATCTGTAATAGCTGTAGGCCAGCTTATTACTCGGATTTGCTGTCCTGCAGTATATGATTGATGATGTTATTGAGCTGGTTGGAGGCGTTAATGATGTGTTTTGCCAGATCCGCCATTTTTGCCCGGTTCTTTCTCGCGTAGAGGCGGAGTGCCGCTTCTGCTTCCTTCGCGTCCAGATCGCTATGGGCGACCATGATACCGATCGCAACGCTGATTTCCCGGTTTTGTGAAAGCGCGGTTTCCAGGTGCTCTTTCTGATTGTGCAGGGATTTGATTTCCGCGGCGCGGACCAGCGCAGTTTCAATGGAAGGTAGTAATTGTGACAGCTGAATGGGTTTGACCAGAAATCCCAGCGCGCCTTCCCGGACCGCAGAACTCACGGTGTTTTGTTCGGTTACCGCCGTCAAAAACAGGAAGGGAACATGAAACTGTTGGTATATTTGTTTGGCAGTATCGATGCCGGACATCCCCGACATGTGAATATCAAGTATTGCCAGGTCGGGATGCTGCTGTTGGCAAAGCACCAGGGCCTGTTCCCCGGAATTGGCCTCAAGAATGCGATAGCCTGATTGTGCCAACCCAATGGTTAGTGTTGCCAAAATCAAAGGATCGTCGTCGACGATCAATAAGAGCGGGGTATCGGACTGGGTATTGTCTGTTTGTTCTACTTCTGGATTGAGCATAGGCAGACTATAGCGGTAAAACTGCACGAATCAAGGGCAAGTTTACATACCGTTGTTTGCCCAAGAGACACACAGTCAGCATAGATCAACCCGGGTGACGTTGTTCGGGATGTACCTTGGCAGTGAAATAATCATCGGCGTCATCGATAGAGACCGGATAATTATCATTATCCACCAAAGGTTGTTCAAATTCGTTCCATCCACGCAGCCCCGTTTGCAGCGAGTAAACATGCTGATAACCCATTTGCTGCAAGACGTCAGCGGCGAAAATACTGCGATTACCGGAGCGACAGACCAGCACCACCTCCTTGTTACGCGCCTCGACCAGTTCCGGTACCGTTTCTTCGAAATCATACTCGCAGGCTGTTTCCAGAATGCCGCGTGGTACATTCAAGGAATCCTGGATATGCATGGCCTCGTACTCATAGGGTTCACGGATATCGACAATCAGGATTTGTTCGTCTTGCAAACGTTCCACCAGGTCCCAGGGAAAAAGTTCTTTGACATTGGCGCGGGTGGCTTCGACGAGTTGAGTAAAGGTCTTCATGGTGGGTATTAAGCTTTCATGATTTATAAACTAATGGTTTTTTGACAGTCCACGTTCAACTGCCATGACCGCAGCTTCAACACGCGAGTGGACACTGAGTTTGCGCAGGATGGCTTTGACATGCAGTTTTACTGTGCCATCAGAGATGCCCAGATTACGGGCAATAGCCTTGTTACTCTGTCCTTCCGCGAGCAGACCCAGAATCTCGGTTTCGCGCGGGGTCAGGTCATCAAAGGGACCGCTGGTTGTTGTCTCGGGTTCTTCACTTTTCCCCTGGACGGCACGGGCCAGGACAGGCGCCAGATCAGGTGCGACGACGGTTTTTCCACCCACTATGTCTCGCAAGGCAATAACCAGTGCATCCGGTTCCATATCCTTCAACAGATAACCCTGGGCGCCAGCGCGTAAAGATTCGAGTAGATCAGATTCCTCCGTACTGGTCGTGAGCATAACAATTGGCATATTGAGATCGTGTTCCCGCAAAATTTTCAATACACCAAGGCCATTAATGTTTGGCATACGCATGTCCAGTAAGACAACGTCAGGTTGTTTGTCCTTGACCAGTTGTACGCAGTCTTCGCCACTGTCAACGGAAGCGGCTATTTCAATGCCTCGGCTTTCCAGCAATCCCTCCAGTCCAACTCGGAACAGGGTGTGATCGTCAATTAGAACAATGCGTAGACTCATAGCTCGACTCGTTTGCTTGGCAGTGTGACACGAACACTATCAGTGCCAACTGGCTTTATTGTATTTGTGACATTTGCGTAATTAAAGGTCAGGATAACACGTGTACCTTCACCTGGCTCACTCTCGATTTTGAGATCGCCATTGATGCGTTTTGTGCGTTCCGCCATGATGTTCAGACCATAATGATCGCGTTTTTTATCTTTCCCTTTGCTCGCATCAATGCCGATGCCGTCATCTTCAATCAGAATATGGCAATCACCCTGTGGCTTGGAGCGCAGGAGAATCCGGACATTCTGGGCCTGACTATGTTTGCGAATATTGTTCAGGGCCTCCTGAATAATCCGTAAGACTTCCACTTCAAAGCTTGCCGGTAATTGTACGATGTTCCATTCTTGCTGTAGAAAGATATGTATGCCAGTTTGGTTGCGAAAACGATTCACCAGGTATTGCACTCCAGGCACCAGGCCACGTTTATCAACCGGTGCGCGGAAATGGGTGATAAGTTCCCGTAGTTCTGCATAGGCCTCGTCGAGATTATTTTCAATCTTTTCCAGTTCATGCCAGACGGCAGGCTCTTCACCCAGGCGCAGATTTTCATCC
>JBECKZ010000248.1:0-15942 GCA_040235555.1 Thiohalomonadales bacterium
CCATACACCTGTTCTGCGGCCTGGGCAGTCATGACTGACGCACTGGCCAGGATTAGACAGCTTGTCAAAATTGCCACGAAGTACTTTTTCAGCATTTCAACTCCTTGTTGTGTCGTGTTGATGAAACTGGCGACAAACTTACACTGACTGCAGTGGAATGAAATATGATTTAAATCAAGAAACAGAATAATCTGACATGAAGCAACCGTGGTTCTGAACAAAAAAGAAATTATGGGTGTGATCAGTTTCACACATTCATACTAGATAAAAAAAACCCGGCAGGGTGCCGGGTAAAGCTTGAGGTTGGGAATCAAACTGAATTAGTCAGCTAAAAAAGCTAAAGTCATACTCCCTATTTTCCTATTTAGGCAGTATTTCTCTAAATACAAAAATCATAATATCCCACTCATGATTAAATGCATTGACGTAGATCAGGTGCGACGCTGAATTAATAATTTTTATTATTGAGTGTCGGCTACACAAAAATAATAAAAATCGAGTAACAGCCGAGGATTATTTGGCGTTTACGCGTGATTTGTGCAGGTGCAAGGGAGCGAGGGCGCTGGCTGGCGTTTGTTGCACACGGTTACGTGATTGTTTGCAGTATGCGTTAAACGTTTGCAGCAAGGCATCTGCCTGCCAGTTTTCCGCATTGACGGCATAAAGCATTTTATCCAGCGTAGCGATCGTCATTGCCAACGGATCGGGTTGTATCTGTGTCACCAGGGCACCCAGCGATAATGGGGGGGTATGTGGCCAGAGTTTACGTGCCCAGTTCAGGAGCGCGCGTTTTACTGCCTGGGGATCCTGCTGCTGACAGGCCAGCCTGACTTGCTTAGCCAAAATCTGACCCGGCGCTTCCATCACCTGCTGGTTTGGGGCAGCAGGGCGAGGTTGCTTATGACGCCACCACAGTAATAACGTAATGAGCCAGGCGAGGCCAAATACGATAGTCAGTGTCATCCAGATCCCTTGTCTCGACAGTGTCGGCGACGAAGTAGTCTCGACTTTCGTCGCTTCTTTGGCTGGTGATGGTGCGGGTGTCTGAGATGGTGTCATTTGAGCAGATGGCGCGGCATGCGGCGCAGGTGTCGTGTTTGCTGTCGTTGTAGCAGTACCCGCTGCCGGCAATACATGGATGGTTTCAGCAGGTAGTGTCGCCGTGCGTTCATGTTGGGCAGCGGTGTCCCACCAGTTCAGATGAATGGAGGGTAGGACTAAGTCACCCGCTTGCGTGGGAATCATGGCAATCTTCTGTTCGCGTTGAGACTTCAGTGTGTCACCTTCTGGATGGTCCTTGGTCTGCGCCTGATCGGGATACAGTTTGACGTTTTGCAACGTTGGCAATGGCAGATCTGGCAGTTGTGATGCTGACAGGCCTTTGGCGTGGATAATGAGTGTGCGCGTCACCGGTTCACCAACCCGGAATTGCGGTTGGTGTGGTGACCATTTTTCTTCCAACCGGATATCTTGTGCGGGCAACCAGTTTGCACCCTGGTACGCCACTGGCTGGCCGGCGACCTGAATATCGAGTTTGTGCGAGCGCAGATGCACATGGCGGGTTGCCGGATTAAAATTGTCGAAGAATGGATCGCCTGTCTGGGCAGAAGGATCGTTGATATCCCCGTCAAAAACCAACGATGGAATCTCCAGTTTCCCGCTGTGCTGAGGGAAGATGGCATAACGACGTTCGATCACCTGATAGCGGCGTCCACCACGTTGCGTTTCAAAATTACTGTCCTTGCCTAGCTTTTGCACGATGGCATTATCCAGCGAGGGTTTGCTGAGTGTCCCTTGCTGCAAGGGCGTGTCGTAGTACAGCCGCACCGTGTACAGAAGTTGTGACTGGACATAAACCTTGTCGGGTTTGGCACTGACCTCAATGAAGACGTGGGCAGGCGCTGCACCACTGTTCATGGACGCGCTTGCTGGTAATACGGTGACCGTGAGCGCGTTACTGCTATCGTTGCCTATCGGAATTGACGGAATCTGTAAGGTGCCGGTATGGCGGGGTGACAGGGTGATTGTCCACGAGTGCTGTGATTGCACGCTGCCATTGATGATCTGAATCATGCTCTTTTGCCCGGTACCAATGACATCAAAATCCTTATGCAGGCCGGATAAATCGGGCTGGCTGCTGTTGCTCCCTGAGACCGCCAGGTTCAGGGTAAACGTTTCACCTTCATTGATGGTGCTGCGATCAAGTTGAGCATTCACGCTGGCCTGTGCCACGACAGGTAACAGCAGTGTGATTAACAAAAGCCAAAGCAACAGGTACAGTGCCTTGCCGGTATTTATCATATACCAGCGTTTCATGGTAGTTGGCTTGTATGTCTGTATCGCGTTCATGTTTTAAATTCCGTTATTGTCGTCGGACTGTTCACGCTGTTGGTGTTGCATCATGAATTTGCGGCGTAACAATCCACCGGGGTCATCGGGGATGCGTCGCAGCCACTGTTCAATAGCCTGGGTGGATTCACTCTTGGGTTTCATTTCGCGACCTGGGTTAGCGGCGTGCTGATCCTGCGAAGATGCGCCGGAATCAGCCAGTTGTGGCGCCCGGGTATGTTTGTCTTGTCCTTTCTTATCGCTGGATTGCTTTTGTTCAGCGGCGGCTTGTTGTTGCATAGCGGCCTTGTCGGTTTGTGCTTGCTGTTTCCCAGCCTGGGCTTGCTTTGAATTACCAGCCTGTTGTCGTCCGGACGAGTTTTGTTTCGTGTTCTGCGCTTGTGCGTGTCCGGGCTGATTTTGTTTGGTGTTTTGTGCCTGTTGTTGTCCGGATGAATTTTGTTTTGTGTTCTGTGTTGCTTTTTGCCCAGACTGGCCCTGTTTGGAATTGTGTGAAGCTGAGTGTCCGGATTTACCCTGGTTAGTGTTTTGTTTGGTATGCTTGTGTTGTTGCTGTTTTAACAGGTCTTCGACGATTTTCAGATTATGTTTGGCGTCTGCGTTGGAGGGTTGCTGTTGCAAGACCTTGCGATAATTTTCTGCTGCGGCCTCCAGCTTGCCGGCTCGGGCCAGGGCATTGCCCTGATTGTATAAGGCGTCCGGCGTGTGTTCGTTGCCGAAGCCGGCAGCGGCCGCGGCATAGTTGCCAGCACGGTATTGCGCGATGCTGCGCCAGTGAGGGTCTTTAAATAATCTGGCGGCGGTTTTGGCCTTGCCATGTTGCAAGGCACGGTATGCCTGCTGATCGGGGCGTGTCCATAAGTCTGACCAGGTTGAGGCCTGCACCGGGTGTGGCTGCAGCATGACTGCGAACACGATGACTGCCAGCCAGCCCTGGCGCCAGAGTAGGGCGACGAGGGGTAATACCAGCAGGAGCAACCACGGACCTTCTTCACGCCAGACATCGGCGGTATGTTGCTGGCTGGCACGTTTGGCCTGAACGCGTGTTGCCTCGCGCATGGGCCACAGGTGATTGAGGTCATCGTCCGTGGTGGTCAACATGACCAGGTGTCCATGTCCGGCACCAGCCAGTTTCTCCAGGGCCGCGCGATTCAAAATGGGAATCACGATGGCACCGTGACTATCCTGGATAAAACCACCACCGGGTGCTGTAATGGGTGCGCCATGGTTGGTACCCACGGCCAGGACCGAAAGCACGCGGCCTTTGTGTTGCAGGGCAGTTGCTGCCTGCAGGGCATGAGGACCACCGGCATCGTCGGTAATCAGCAGGACCCGCCCGCCCTTATACACACCATCCTGATCCAGCAGGGCATCGGCTTTTTGCAACGCCTCGCTCAGGTTATCCCCGGAGACCGGCATGATGCTGGTGTCGAGTGAGTTCACCAGCGATGCGATCGTGGCAGCATCATCGGTCAGTGGCGAGACCACATAGGCCTCGCCGGCATAGGCAATCAACGCCGTCTGGCCTTCGCGTTGGTGTTGGAGAAAATCCAGCAGTTTGAGTCTGGCCCGTTCCAGGCGTGTCGGTGTGACGTCTGAGGCATTCATCGAGTCGGATAGATTGAACAGCACGACGGTTGCCGCGCTGTTGTGATACACCGGTTGTGGCAGTTTCGACCAGACAGGTCCAGCCAGGGCGAGGATCGTGAGCAGACCTGCCATCGCCAGCAACAGGATGGGCGTGCGCGATGCACGCGTCTGACTATTGATCAGCAGGTGCGGTAACAGATGTGGGTCACACACGGATTGCCAGCTACCACCCTGGTGTTGGCGATGCCAGTAACGCCATAACACCCAGGCCAAGGGCAACAGCATGAACAGCCAGTACGGCCGCAGAAAATGAAACTGCTCAATCATGGCGTGGACTCCCGTGTCTCCTGTGCATGCAGTGTCGAACTGTTTTGTGCTACGCGCCGGGCCGGAAGTTGCAGCCAGGCAAACAGCAGGCTGATCAGGAACGCCAGGCCCAACGGCCAGGGATACAATGCGGTGAAGGGACGGAAGGTGGCCTTGTTGGTAACAGTGGGTTCCAGCTTGTCGAGTTCGTGGTAGATCTCACGCAACTGCCGGGTATTTTTGGCCCGGAAAAAACGACCGCCGGTGGCTTTGGCAATGGTCATGAGGGCATCGGCATCCAGGTCCTGTGATGGATTGACAACCTGGTTGCCAAAAAAGCCCGAGACCAGCATGCGATCCGCGCCGACACCAATGGTATAGATCCGGATATGTTCTTCGGCCGCCAGTTTCGCCGCCTGCAAGGGTGTCACTTCACCGGCGTCATTGGCGCCATCGGTGAGCAGGATCAACACGCGACTCTGGTTTGGATAGTGGCGCAGGCGTTTCACCGCCAGCCCAATGGCGTCACCGATGGCGGTGGCATTCCCCGCCATGCCGATCGCCGCTTCATTGAGCATGGTGCGCACCGTTGTTCGATCATAGGTTAATGGCGTCTGCAAGTAAGCATGGGTACCAAACAGTATGAGGCCGATGCGATCACCGGTGCGCTGCGCGATAAATTTCCCGGCAACGGATTTGATCATGGTGAGTCGATCGACCCGGTGATCGTCGAGAGTCATGTCCGGTGTCTTCATGCTGCCGGACAAGTCGACGGCCAGCATCAGGTCACGTCCGCTCAAGGGAATGTCCACTGGTTGTCCCAGCCATTGCGGTCGAGCCGCGGCACACACCAACAACAACCACACCAGATACCCAATCCAGCGACGCAGGTGTGGCGCCGTGATGCTATGGCCAACGGGGGACGCCAGTTGTTGCAGACGACTAAAGAACGGGACACGCAAGGCAGCGGGTGTGGCTGTTGCGGCGCGTGGCAACAGTCTTCCCAGCAACCAGGGTAATGGCAACACTAACCAGACCCAGGGCCAGGCAAAGTGCATCATGATTGCACCTGCAGCCAGCGTTGGGCGAGGTGAAGCAGGGGTTCGGCTTGCTGCGTGACAGTGCGGCGATACGGCGCATTCAGCAGGGCCTGGCCCTGAGTGGTGAAGTGGGTGTCGCGACCGGTGCGATCCAGAAACACCAGCCAGTCCTTTCCTTGCAGGCCAGCGACCTGTTGCCGTCCGTAACGGCTGATAGCAGTTCGGCGTAACAGTATCGATAGCTCAGCGATGATTGAGGTTTCGGTCTTGCCTGCCTGCAGCGCTTGTTGCAGCTGGTGTAATTCCTTGAGCGCCATCCGGCGATAGGCACGACGCCGGTGGCGGCGCCACAGCCAGACGGCGGTGAACAGCATGATCACGATAAGCAAGGCCAATATCCACCAGCCAGGTGCCGGTGGCCAGAATGAAACCGGTGCCGGTAGGTGAATATCGCGCAGTCCTTGAAGTGGGTCGCCGTGATTTCCAGTCATAACTCAGTTGCGTGATCTTAACTTCGTATACTTACAATGCCATGACATCTGTCGCGCGTCGCGTTGAGTAACCACGGTGCCGGACCTGTTGCAAGTGACGCCGCAGAACGACGGCCGGGTCCTGTTCGGTACTCATGGATAACCAGCGAATGCCATGACTGCGACACAGTGAGGACAGGTATTCACTGCGCGTGGCAAATTCAGCTTGATAACGTGTGCGGGCGGCCTGATCCGCCGTCCATAAGGTATGCAAGTGGCGGCCGTCGCTCACGGCATACTGGTTTGGTGGCGGCAGTTCCGCTTCCAGGGGATCGTAAATGCGGATCGCCAGCACTTCGTTGTGTTGCGCCAATGCGGCGAGTTGTTGTTCGGCATCGGCATCGAGTCCATTGAAATCGCTGACCAGGATCACCAGGCAACCATGACGTGCCAGGTGACGCAGACGCAGCAGGGTTTGCAGAAAGGGTGCTGCCTCCGGCGAGATGGGTATTGTTTCGCTCGATTTGGCCAGTAGATGCAGACTGTGCAGCAAGGCACGTTTGCCACCAGCGGGGCGGGTTTCCTGTGGACTGGCATTCGCAAAGATCATGGTGCCAATGCGATCGTGATTCTCCAGTGCGGCCCAACCCAGAAGTGCAGCAACGCGGATAGCCTGGACCGATTTAAAGGCGACACGGGTTCCAAAGCGCATGCTGCTACTGCTATCGACACAGAGCAGTACCGGGCGTTCGCGTTCCTCGCGAAATAACTTGGTATGCGGGCGATTGCTGCGTGCGGTCACGCGCCAGTCCATGCGCCGGATGTCATCACCGGGCTGATAGGCGCGGACCTCTTCGAAATCCATGCCCCGGCCACGGAACACGGATCGGTAATTGCCGGCCATCTGGCTGCGACCCTGCCCACTGGCTAGAGACAGACTGATGCCCTGGGCACGCATCTCTATCAACTCATCCAGGCTGACGCTGATGCCGTTGTTTGGAGGAACTGCCATTGTGCGCTATTCAGGGGACAGCAATATGCCGCAGGAGTTCGGCAACAAATTGATCGGGTGTCACGCCTTCGGCTTCGGCCTGATACGAGAGCAGGACGCGATGCCGCAGGACATCGGCCGCAATCGCGTGAATGTCTTCCGGTGAAACATAGTCGCGCCCGTGTAACCAGGCATGGGCGCGGGCGCAACGATCCAGGGCCAGGGTGGCGCGGGGACTGGCACCGTATTGCACCCAGTGCGCAAGTTTTGTGTCGTAGGCGCTGGGGTCACGTGTGCTGGTCACAATCTCGATCAGATAATCTTCCAGCGCATCCGACATGTGTAGATCCAGGACTTCACGTCGCGCGGCAAACAGGGTGGATTGAGAAACCTTGTGTGTCGATACGGGCGCATGCCCGCTATTGCCCTCGCGCGCCTGTTTGCGCACCAGGTGCAGAATTTTTTGTTCACCTGCCGCATTTGGGTAATCCACGCGCACGTGCATCAGGAAACGATCCAGTTGCGCCTCGGGAAGCGGATAGGTGCCTTCCTGTTCGATGGGGTTTTGGGTTGCCATCACCAGAAACAATTCGGGTAAGGGATAAGTCTGGCGACCGATGCTGACCTGGTGTTCGGCCATGGCCTCGAGCAGGGCCGATTGCACTTTGGCCGGGGCGCGATTGATCTCATCGGCGAGTACCAGGTTATGGAATATCGGGCCGTGTTGAAAATGGAATGAGCCGTCCTGGGGACGATAGATTTCAGTGCCGGTGAGATCAGCGGGTAACAGGTCAGGCGTGAACTGGACTCGGTGAAATTCCGCTTCCAGGCCCTGAGCCAGGGCCTTGACCGCTGTGGTCTTGGCCAGACCCGGCGCACCTTCCACCAGTAAGTGGCCGTCGGCCAGCAGTGCGATGAGTAGACGCAGTGTCAGTGCCTGCTGATCAATGATGCGTTGATCGATATCGTGTCGCAGCTGGGTGATTCGATCCCTGACAGACGCAGCGGGATTGGATGAGCGAACAGTCGCCTCAGTCATGCATGACTCCTTCGGTCGGGATTATTATTCAAATTCAACTTTCTGAAATACAGAGCCATTTTTGTGGCTATTCTTGTTGAGTAAACTTTACTCTACGACAGGATCAATCAGGTCAAGTTCACTGCCTCAGCGCTAGATGTGAACCCATGCAGAGTTCTTTTGTCTTTATTTTATGCAGTATGCACCCGGCCAACGGGCTGCGTAGATGGCATCAACGATTGCTCAGGTGGACTAATATACTTTTTTATAATGCCTCAGCCGAGATGAGCTAAATTTATTTGTATAACACGATCTTCTGTTTATTAACTTCAAGCACATGCAAGGAGGCGTTATGACCAATCTCGCCGAGGTGCTCGGTAATGAGGCCGAGTCCTTACTGACCCACACCTGTGTTGGCCTGCCCAAGGCAAATTTGCACCTGCCGGGTCCCGACTATATCGAGCGGGTGGTGGCGCACAAAAACCGCAAGCCTGGGGTGTTACGCAATCTGAATGCCTTGTACCAGCACGGTCGCCTGGCTGGCACGGGGTATCTTTCCATCCTGCCGGTGGATCAGGGCGTGGAGCATTCAGCAGGGGCCTCGTTTGCACCTAATCCGGCGTATTTTGATCCGGCGAACATCGTGGAATTAGCGATCGAAGGCGGTTGCAATGCCGTGGCCAGCACCCTGGGTGTGCTCAACAGTGTGGCACGTGACTATGCACATAAGATCCCGTTCATTGCCAAGATCAATCACAACGAATTGCTGACCTACCCGGAACACTACGATCAAACCTTGTTTGCCAGTGTTGAGCAGGCCTTTGACATGGGGGCTGCCGCGGTAGGGGCAACCGTGTACTACGGTTCCGCGGAATCACGTCGTCAGATCCAGGAGATCAGTGAGGCCTTCGAGCGTGCCCATGAGCTTGGTATGGCCGCGGTGTTGTGGGCATATCTGCGCAACAGTGCGTTTAAACACGAAGGCACGGATTATCACGTTTCAGCCGATCTCACCGGTCAGGCCAATCACCTGGCCGCAACGATCGATGCGGATATCATCAAACAAAAACAGGCGCAGAATAATGGCGGCTATACCGCGATCAAGTTTGGCAAGACCCACCCCAAGGTATATTCGGAATTGACCAGCGACCACCCGGTGGATTTAGTGCGCTATCAAGTTGCCTGCTGTTACATGGGCCGGGCCGGCATGATCAATTCCGGCGGTGCCTCCGGTGCCGATGATTTGCACCAGGCAGTACGCACTGCTGTTATAAATAAACGCGCCGGTGGTATGGGCCTGATCTCGGGACGCAAGGCCTTTCAAAAGCCCATGGCCGATGGCGTCAAACTGTTGCATGCGATTCAGGATGTCTATTTGTCGAAGGACGTGACAGTTGCATAGTAAACCGGAATTTTCAAATGAGTCACAACTCACAAACAGACAATAACACAGCGCCGGTGTGCGAGATCCGCAGTGAAATCGACATGAGCGGCATCACCCAGCTTGAGCTCATGCCCAACACATCAGTGCCGGATTATCGTGCGGCAATGGCGTTGGCGAATGAGACAGCGAGTCAGCGGCTGGGTGACTACATGCTGTTGTCCTGGTACGACCGCGATCGCGATTTCGAATCTCCGCAACACTCCAGCGAATGTCATCTCGACAGCGCTATTCCCGGCTATGTGGATTACGGGGTCTCACACGGAGCGACCTTGAAGGTAGATATTGAGCAAGGACGTTTCGTATTTTTCTATCTACCCATGACAGAATGACTCACCGGTCGATATGCGGCCGGCGAGTCATCACCGAAGCGGGTGTAAGCATTATCTGCTTGAGCGTGATACTTTTGCTTTTCTGAAACTCTGTTTGATCTTGGCCAGCTGTTGTTTTTCCCACTGCTCGCCGGCTTTCCACATCATTTTGGCCTTTTCCTGGCTGATCTTACGCAATGTCTCTTCCCGTTTAAGGGCGGCAGAAAGCTGATCCCTGAGGACATCAATTTCAGCCTTGGCTGCCGTTCTGGCCAGTTTCAGTTCAGCGTTGGCAGCCCTGGTAGCTGATTTCAGTGCCTTTTTCGTTGCCTGTAGATCTTTTTTTAATTTGCTGACCAGTGTCTTGCGTGATTTGCTGGCAGCAGCCTTATGCCTCTCGGCAGTAGTGCGTGGCCGACTGCGGCTGCTTGAGGTTTTTTTGCTGGGCGATTTCTTGCTTGTTGTTTTCTTTACTGCCATTCGATCTCTCCCTCTCCTGCTTAAGTACGTAGTCTTTTTTCATGACGTTGTTCGGTTTTCACCAATATTGCCAGTTTTTGCACCTGCTCTGCCATCAGTTCGAGAAAATCATCAATGCTGATGATTCCCTGCAGTGCACCTGCGCGATCGATAACCGGGAGCCGGCGAATACCATGGGCGCGCATCACGTCCAGGGTCTCTGCAATGCCGGTGTCTTCCGTGACAGTGACGAGTTGATCACTCATCACATCGCCGACGCTAACACTATCTATATCTACATCCTGCGCGAGGACTTCCAGTACGATGTCACGATCGGTGAGAATTCCCACCGGGGTTTTGTTACCCGCAACGTTTTCCACCACCACGATATCACCCACGTGATGGTTGCGCATCAACTGAATTGCATTGCGCAGTGAGTCAGATTCAGAGGCAATGACGACATCGCGATTGCAATATTCACCGGCAAACATATTGATCTCCTTATGCAGATACCCCACTTTTTATTAAAATTAGTTCATTTCCCGGAGCAGAGTATTGATCCCGATCAGTCAGGCGCATTCTCCCGGATCAGGCAGTCCGGAGTTGAACAGGATACGATATGTACGAAATGACCTTACGAAAGACCGGATTGATTAAAGCACTCTGTTTGATCTGTTGTCTGCTAAGCGGGCAGGCATATGCGCAGACCGGGGTGCACGACGATGCGCTTTCCCTTGCCTTGCAGCAACAAATTACCCGGCCGGACAGTGTCATTCAGGCCCTGAGCATGGATTGGACCTATCTGGAACATCTGTATAGTCAGCGCAAGTATGCCCCGATCTGGACTAATCTGAATGGGCCCAATCCCCGTGCCAGTATTCTGCGTCAATTCCTGCACGTGGCTGATCAGGAAGGGCTGACACCAACAGCATTTCACCTGTCTGCGATTGAGAGCAGTTGGCACCAACATACCCCATCTGCACTGGCGACGCTGGACATTCTGCTCACGGATGCCTTTTTTCGTTACGCTACCGAAGTGCGCTCAGGGCGCCTGTCGCCGGATGAGGTTGATCCGGAATGGCATCTCCCTGCATCACAAACGCAGCCGGTTTCACTCCTAATAAAAATGCTGAGATCTGCGGATTTTGAATCGGCGATGGCGGACTTGCCACCACAACAACTCGGCTATCAGCGTCTGCGTGAAACCCTGGCACATTATCGGCAACTCGCGGCCAACGGAGGCTGGCCACTGTTGCCCGCAGGCCCCAATCTGCGTGAAGGCATGCGTTCCGCGCGTATCGCAATCCTGCGTCAGCGCCTGATCACGGAAGGGGACATGCAGTCTGAACAGGTTGCCGATCCACACAATTTTGATCCGGTCGTCAAATATGCCGTCGAGCGTTTTCAGGTACGACATGGACTGAAGGTGGACGGGTTCGTGGGGCCGGCGACTCGACAGGCGATGAATGTCCCCATCTCCGCCCGGATTACCCAGATCAAACTCAACATGGAGCGCTGGCGCTGGTTACCGCGCCGCTTGGGTAAACGTTATTTGATCGTCAATACCGCCGGTTTTGATCTGACGGCGTATGATCAGGGGCGGGCGCAGTTTTCCATGTGGGTGGTTATCGGTAAACAGGATCGGCAGACCCCGGTGATTGGTGGCGCCATCCACACGGTGGTGTTCAATCCATATTGGACCGTACCGACCACGATCGTCATTGACGATATCATCCCGACGCAACGGCGCAATCCGAATTATCTACGCGCACGTAAGATCCGCGTCTATGCCAATTTGGCAAAGCAAATCGAAGTGGACCCACGCAAGGTCGATTGGGACAAATATACAAAAGACAATTTCCCCTACGTCCTGCGCCAGGACCCTGGGCCATATAATCCGCTGGGGCGTTATAAATTCTTGTTTAGCAACCGGTTCGATATCTATCTGCACGATACCTCTACGCGGCGACTATTCGCAAAAAAGCAACGCACCTTCAGTCACGGCTGTATCCGGGTAGAAAATCCGCTGCAATTGGCCAGGTTCCTGCTCGCCAGCAACCGGGACTGGGATGAAAACCGGATCCTGGCTGCTGTCAATTCGGGGCAGACCAGCGAGGTCAAGCTGGCGAAATCACTGCCGATATATTTGGTGTACCTGACCGCCTGGGTCGGGTCGGATGACAGCGTGCACTTCTACCCGGACGTGTATAGCCGGGACAGACCGATAGCACTGTGCGTCTCACCCACCCACCGCTCCCTCAGGGAGTTGCCAGTGACCTGTCTGCCGTAACCGGTACTGGTTGGCAGCTTTTGCGGCAAGAGTGGTTATAATTTTCGCGTTGTATTTGCAAGTAGTGTCAAAACGATCATGATCTCACGACGTCAATTCTTATTAATGGCTGCAGCCGGATGTGCTGCTGGTTTGTCTTCACGGGTTTTTGCTGCTGTATTACCAGACAGTGAACGCCAGTTGCGTCTGTATAACCTGCATACCGGTGAAAAGCTCAAGGCGACCTACTGGGCCGAGGGTCAGTACCAGGTCGATGAACTGGCTGTGGTCAATCATTTTCTGCGCGATTATCGCAATGATGAGATCAAAAAAATCGATCCGCACCTGCTTGATCAGCTGTGCCTGCTGCAACACAAGCTGGAACGCAACGGCACCTACCATATTATTTCCGGCTATCGTTCCCCACAGACCAATGCCTGGTTACGCCGGCATGAAACCGGTGTCGCCAAACACAGTCTACATATGCAGGGGAGGGCCATCGATGTGCGCCTGCCTGGCGTCGAACTGACCCACCTGCGCCGTGCCGCTCTGGCAATGCATGCCGGTGGCGTGGGTTACTACGCCAAGTCCAATTTTGTCCACCTGGATACAGGGCGTCCGCGTTTTTGGTAACACGCCTGTATCCTAGCCCTGGAGGCCTGATACTGCGATGTTAAATAATCCTACCTTGCTGATGTGGTCGATCCTGTTTGGGGCCTTTGGGATGGGCTATTTTATGTATGGTCGACGCCAGCGCAGTCCGGTACCGTTTCTGGTGGGGATCGCCCTGATGGTGTTTCCTTACTTTATTTCCAATGTGTACCTGGTCGTGATAATTGGCGTGGGATTGATTATCACACCGTATTTTGTCCGCCTGGATTGAGACACATCCTCACATCGTCTTTTTGAGTAGTTTGCGTAACTGTGTGAGTGTCCGCGTATTCAACACATCCTCTTTCTCCAGCCAGCCCCGACGTGCCTGCCCGATGCCGTATTCCAGGTTGTTAAAGTCATTGATGCTATGGGCATCGGAGTCGACGCTGATCAGGACGCCTTCGTCCTTGGCCATATGGCAATAGGTCTCCAGCAGATCCAACCGATCCGGCTGGGCATCGAGTTCCAGGTAACAGCCGCGCTGGCGGGCGTGACGGATTATCCGTGGCATATCCACGTCGTAAGCATCGCGGGTTTCCAGCAACCGCCCGGTGGGATGGGCAAGTATGGTGAAGTGGGGATGGTCCATGGCACGCAGGATGCGTTCGGTTTGTTTGGCGCGGGACAGGTGAAACTTGCTGTGCACGGCACCGACCACCAGATCCAGTTTGGCCAGAATACCATCGGGTAGATCCAGTTGACCGTCTTCGAAGATGTCGAGTTCAATGCCTTTGAGCAGGGTGATGCCCTTCAATTCGTCATTGAGTTTATCTATCTCATCGATTTGCTGGCGCAGGCGTTTTTCATCCAGGCCATGGGCGACGGTGAGATGGCGCGAGTGTTCGGTAATCGCAAGATACTCAAATCCATATTCACGCGCGGCTGTCGCCATCTCTTTAATACTGTTGTGGCCGTCGGTGGCCTTGCTGTGGGCGTGCAGGTCGCCACGCAAATCTTTTAGTTCAATCAGTCTGGGTAATCGGTGTTGTTCGGCGGCTTCGATTTCACCGGTATTTTCTCGCAGCTCCGGCGGGATAAAGGGCAAGCCAATAACTTCAAATACCGATGCTTCAGTCGCACCGGCGATTTGCTTATCACCCTTGAATACACCGTATTCATTGATTTTGAGTTTGCGTTGTTGGGCGCGGCGGCGTACGGCAATGTTGTGAGCCTTGGAGCCGGTAAAATAATACAGCGCGGCACCAAAACTCTTTTTGCCCACCACGCGCAGATCCACTTGCAGACCACTACGTAACAACACGGTGCTCCGGGTTGTGCCCTTGGCCAGGACATCGCGTACTTCATCGTAGTGGACAAAGGCCTCCATTACCTTGTCGCTGTTTGTGGCACTGACTAGGATGTCGAGGTCCCCCACGGTCTCCTTGCGCCGGCGGTAACTACCAGCCACCACAACCTGATCCACAGTCGCGACTTTTTGCAGATAGGCAACCAGGGGTTCAGCATATTGCGCTGCCGTCACCAGCTTGATGCGTTGCTTTTGTTTTACGTGGGCCTCGATGTCGGCGATGATGGACTGCTCGGTTTTGGCGCCGAAACCTGGCAGATTGTGAATGCGTCCGTCCTTGGCGGCGCGTAGCAATTGTTCCGGGGTATGAATGTCCAGTTCATGATACAGGGCGTGCACGCGCTTGGGCCCCAGTCCCGGGATGTGCAACAAATCGGTCAGGCCAGCGGGTGTGGTCTTGCGTAATTTTTCCAGGGCCTGGCAATGGCCAGTATCCAGGATCTCTACAATCTTGGCTGCAAGGTCCTTGCCAATACCGGGTAAATCGGTCAGGTTCAGTCCTTCTTCCAGGTACCCACTGACATCCTGCGCCAAACTTTGCAGAGCGCGTGCGCCATTGCGATAGGCGCGAATGCGAAACGGGTTGGCACTCTCAATTTCCAGCAGGTCCGCTATCTGGTTGAAAATGTCTGCGATGTCTGCGTTGTGTACAGGCATGCTGTGTTAACCGTCGTTAAGGCCGACCTTCTTGCGCAGGTTCTTGAGCTTACCGCGCTGGGTTTTATTACTGAGTCGTTGTTGCTGTACGCTGCGTGGGATTGTGGTCGGAATGCGTCGTTTGGGTGTATGGCTGACACTGCGAATCAGTTCAGCCAGTCGCTGTAATGCTGCGCCGCGGTTTTTCTCCTGACTGCGATATTGCTGGGCCTTGATGATCACGACACCATCCTTGCTGATGCGACGATCAGATAATTTTAGCAGCCGCTGTTTGTAGTATTCCGGTAATGACGACGCTTTGATATCAAACCGCAAATGGATGGCAGTGGCAAGTTTGTTGACATTCTGGCCACCAGCACCCTGGGCGCGAACAGCGTGAATCTCAATCTCTTCATCCGGAATGGTAACTTTGTGCGAGATTGTCAACATGATAAGTTATGCAAATCATAAGAACTTTTAAATATTAGCATGTAGTGCATTTTGCTAACATGTGACAAAACAATAATTCGGCTGGGTACACTTAAAACAAGTCAAGCAACTTTGCAGCAAAGTGGGGACTGCATGAAAGGACGTATGCTGGTGCTGGTATTCCTCCTGGCGTCATGTCATGTTCAGGCGCGCGGGCTGACCGCGCAGGAAGCCACATGTCTGAGCCAGATCAAGGATGAAACGGATTTTATTGTCAGCCGCATTAACCTGATCCACCGCGACTACGAGAAACAGGTAAAACACACGGGGCTCGGGAAGTTTAAATCCGGTGACTACTCCACCATTGGTCTGCTCGACAACACCATCCGCAAGTATCACCGCAAGCTGGTCAAACGACTCAAGGGTTATCCGTTCCGATATCAGACCGGGATCAAAGCATCACGTCAGAAGCCCAGTAAAGCCTGCCTGGCTAAACAATTGCGTAATGAGTCGGTCGGGACCATCCATGAGTTCGAGTTGAGCTGGCAAAAGGCACTACAAGAGGCAGAAAAAAATGCCAGCTATTTTCAACAGATCGATGGCATTCAATAAGGTGATCGCAGGCTGTTTCCGGCTCAGCGATTTATTCAGACGCCAGTAAATAAATCGGCTA
>JBECKZ010000028.1:0-4981 GCA_040235555.1 Thiohalomonadales bacterium
ACTCCCTCTTCTGACTGGCTGGCCACTGCAACTACTTCCGACACCGTCGATTTGAGTGCGCTTAGTAATGTCGATGTCACCCTGGACCAGGACTTTAAAAATATCGAGCTCGTGATTGGCAATGCGACAGCTGCTAACTCTGTCATTTCAGTCTTGCGTGCGGGGGCGAACGCCAGTAATTGGGATGTCACAGGAACCAATTCCGGTATCGTTAATGGCACGCAATTCCAACGTTTCAATGAGATTCACGGTAGCGATCAGGCGGATACCTTTCTGGTCGAAACTGGCGGCAACATACTCAATATCTATGGTGAAGCGGGTGACGACCTGTTTGATATTCAAGGTACTGTAGGTATTACATCAGGTGGTGCCGGTACTGATTATATTGTGTTACATGGTACGAATGTTGATGTCACAGTTGGTGATTCAGTCTCGGGTTTTGAAGGGATTACTGCTGCAGATGGCGGGATAATCCGGGCGCGCAACGGAACCACTACCACCTGGGATATCGGCCAGAACGGCAAAAATTATGTTTCTGATAATGGTCTGCAGATCGGCAGTTCAAATTCGCGCACCGCAGGCGAATCGCTATTCTTCAGTGGCTTTACCACTGTTGAAGGTGGTGACGGCACGGATATTTTCAATGTTACCGAAAATGGTTCGATTGCCGGCCTGATTAATGGGAATGGCGGGGCAGATCAATTGAATCTTGATCTGGCCTTACGTACCCAGGTGGGTGGGCAGATTAATTATGATGGTGGTGGTGATGTCGGAGACACGATCACCATTAATGGCACCGGCAATATCTACACTGAATCCTTTGCCTCCAATCAGACAATTGGTAGTCTCTCTGGCACCTATGATCAGTTGACATACACGAGTTCCGCAAATGGAAGTTTGGGACTGGGTTTTCGCAACGTGGCGAGTGTCACTGACAATATCGTCGTCGACACGCTGATCCTCAACAGCGCCGATGCAAATAATATCCTGCAGTTAGGTGCAAACACATTTGGCGCCAGCAACAGCACCAATGTACCGGTTAATTACCTCGCAAACAGCAAGAATAACATTACCGTCCTGGCCAGCAACGGCAGTGATGTCAGTATCACCGGCGCTGTGAATATACCCGGAACGTTGAGCATAACAGCTGACACCGTCTCGAATACAGCGGGCGGGCT
Organism: Thiohalomonadales bacterium; assembly: GCA_040235555.1. Lineage (GTDB taxonomy): Bacteria > Pseudomonadota > Gammaproteobacteria > UBA6429 > Thiohalophilaceae > RI-92. The sequence continues at coordinate 1,179 of JBECKZ010000028.1, forward strand.
AATCACTGCCGATACGCTGAGCCTGGATAGCACCGCAACCGTTGGTGCTCAGGGTCTGAGCAATGGCCTGGCGACAGATGTCAAACACCTGGCAGTACAAAATGCCGGCCCGGTGTATATCGATCAACAGGGCTCCCAGAGCCTTGATCTTGCCGCACTCAACACCAGCAATTTGCTTGAAATCACAGCGGGTGGTGATGTCGTCAGTACTGCTGATTTGGTTACCGGGGGTGAATTGAATATCACCTCTTCAGGCGATATCAAACTGACTGGCAGCAATAACAGCCTGTCAGGTGTGCTGACTCTGTCCGAAGGGAATACAGATAGTAGCCTAAACAACAATACCTTTGTGGTGAACAACACGGTTGATACCAGTCTGGGTGACATCTCCGTCATGGATTTAAATATTACGTCGACGGGACAAATCACCAACTACAATGCCAGCACGATTACCTCTACAGGTCTTATGAACTTGGCGTCAGACGGTGATATTAATCTGAATAGCTCAACCAATGATTTTCACAATGTCAGTGTAACGCATGCGGCGACTGTCACGCTGAACGATGTAAATGATATCGGCCTGGTTTCATTGGCTAATGCCAGTGGTTCGTCGAATATTACCAGCGTGGACATCACCTCAGGCGGGAAGATCAGTGACACCAATAATGGGGGTATGAATATTGTTGCAGGCCGGATAAACCTTGCGGCTGTTAATGGGATCGGGGATGGGTCTGTCGATTATAACAGTACCGATCACACCATTCCCTTCGATGCAACTGGCGCCATTCATACACAAACTGGTGTACTGAGTGCAATAAATCTCAATCCTGCAGCTAGCGTTGGCGCGGGCACGATCAATATTAACAATAATGCAAATGTTACAATCAATGATTTGAGAAATAATGGCGACATTATTCTGAACAACAACAATCATGATATTACGTTAGCGGTAACAGTAACTACCAACCAGAATAATCAGCAAGTGTCTTTAGGCGCTATTGATGCTAATTATCATGGAAATATTGGCGATCCGGTCTATGCAGGTAGTGTCGCGATTTTGGGTGATGGTACGGAATCAGTGTATACCCTTGGTACTGGAACGACAGAAGCAGATATTACAGCAGAAGATTTGCTGGTATACACGGCAAATCAGTTTGGTGATCCAAAAATTCCCCGACCGATTCGCCTGCGTATAAATCGTCAATTCTCTCTGTATTCGGTTGCCGGTGCTGTTGCCTACCCGAATGGCCTGCCAACTAACCCGGTATCGACGACCGCAGATTTGGTGACAATTGAAGGAATTACCGGTCTGTCAGGCCAGCAATTAATTGATATTGAATCATTAGGTGACGTTGATCCAGCGATTTTTACCGAAGTTCGTAACTATAACCACGAAGACGTCGCGATTTTGTTGCCGCCAGATCAACGTCTTTCAGATGATGGCGATGATGACTGTAAAAATGACAAGAAGTGCAAAAAGAAAAACGCAATAAATTAAAACAAAATTAATAAAGCTGTTTATGTTGTTGTAAGTGGTGTATGAAAAATATAAAAAATATTAGCATGAAATTATTTGGGTTTGGAGTAAAGGGTTTACTGAATGACAACTGCCTCTGGGCAATACTTTGTCTTATAGGGATTATGATGGCTTCAGCTGCTAGAGCAGACTTTTTGCAAATGCCGGATATCACCCAGGCCAGGGGGATACACAATAAATCCCTGTTACGCGATATTGATATTCCTGCCGTGCGAGAACGCGATCCAGATCCTAATGCTGGACCACGCGTTGCGGTTTCTGAATTCAAAATACAGGGCCTGGTCGAGTATCCGAAGCTGGGTATCACCCGCGAGGCATTAGCAAAGCTTGCTGAAAAAATACGTTTTGCGCTGATGGATGAGGGCGCCCTGTTAAAATCCGGCTACACCATCAAGGAATTAAGTCAACTGTCTGATCTTTTGGTGAAAATCGAAGAAGAAACAGAGGACAGGCATGTCACCCCCATGGATGTGCAGCGCCTTGTCTGGCTAGTAAGAGATCAGCGTGGGAAGCGCGGGATTACCATTGGGCAGATCGAATCGGTTGCTAATGCCATTACTCGATTTTATCGTGAACGCGGTTTTGTTCTTGCTAAGGCCTATATCCCCAAACAACATGTTCGCGATGGTATTGTGAATTTAACCGTGCTGCTCGGCATGCTAGGAGACGTTCAGGTACACGGGAACCAGATTTACAGCACTGACGATTTAAAAAACGTGTTTAGTGGCATGATGGGCAAGCCTGTTACGAATGCCGCAGTAGAAGAAGACCTGTTTTTAATAAACAACTTCCCTGGCATAGTCGTTGATGGATACTTTGAGCCGGGGTATCAGGTGGGAGACACGCGCCTCAATATTAATGTCAAAAGTGAGTCGCGCTATAACGCGGATGTGCGTGTTGACAATCACGGTACGCCTGAGTCCGGGCTTTACCGTATCTATGTCGATGGCCAAGTGAACAATGCCCTCGGCATGGCCGATATGTTGCAGGCCAGTTACCTCAAGGCTGTGGATCCGGATTATACCGACTATTACAAGTTGGATTATGAGTTGAATCTGTTCAGCCCACGGGTGCGTTTTGGCCTGGAAAAATCCAAAAACCAGTTTGTTGTTGATCAATCATCTGTACAGGCCAATTTAAACTTACATGGTGTGGTGTATGTCGATGGCGCAGTTGCAAAATATATCCAGACTCGTAGCCGTTTAAAAAACCAGAATTATGAGTTGCGATATGAAAAGATCAAATCAGACCTCCAGATTGGCAGTCTGCCGGATATCAATAATGCGCTGGATGAAAGATTAACAAATACATCAGTTGCGTACAATTTTGATTTTTTGCAAGAGCAGAAAAAACATCTTCATCAGGGAAAGATCAAGTTAACTTTTGGGAAATTCGATTTTGGGGTAAAGCCAAACCAGGATTCGAGTTATAAATTCCTGAATGCAGATTACTCATTGTTAACTTTCTGGAAAGTCCCGTGGGTAGATGCTAATACGCGTGTCATATATCGTACTGGGTTGCAATATTCCGGGATAAATCTTTCCCCGATTGTTCGCTATTCGCTCGCCGGTCCAACGCGTGTACGCGCATTTAGTCCAAGTATTTTTACCGCTGATGATGCTGTTTATTTGGGAATGGACTGGTTGTTTAATAGTCCGGGCTGGTTTGATTTCAATATCACCAAGTCCATTAATTTCAAACAAATTACGAAACCCTTTCTGTTTGCAGATTACGCCTACGGTATTCAGCACAGTCTGGTGGGTGGTGAAGGCGATGCGACAGCATCTCTTGCTGATGCAGGATTTGGATTGCAGTTTTCATCTGGTAATAATTTTAGCGGTAACTTAATGGTGGCGTTTCCGGTGAGCAGAAATATTAAAGGTACAACTGTTACACCAGAAACCAAACACTATCGTATCGTTTTTGACTTTCAGTACAGTTTTTAAGGCCATGGCAATTTATCTTGCGGTGGGCTTGAAAGCAGAAATGTGTGTTATGACGGCATATTAATTATGGTTGTTATAATTTCTGTAACGTTATGAATTGTAATCATTTTTAACAATTCATCGCATTGCTTCACACATGGCAATGCAATAGTATAGTGAAGGCTAAATCTTTTTTTAGTGGGCTAACAAAAAGGAAACAACTATGGCAATTTATCTAAGTCTGGGAAATGTAAAAGGGAATGTCACTGCTTCAGGTTATGAAGGGCAAATTGCGTGTTTGTCAGTACATTTTGGTGTAGCACGTAGTGTCAGCATGGAGC
>JBECKZ010000047.1:0-2931 GCA_040235555.1 Thiohalomonadales bacterium
GGACTAACTTGTGCTGGTTCTCCACCGCCTTGGGGCCCAGGTGCAGAATCAGCCAGGGAAACACCACAATCCCGATAATGGTGATGCCCAGTACCGCCAGACCCAGGCTGCCGGCGACCCGGGCGATGAGATTGCGTACCGCGTCCTCGCCCTGGCGGACCTTGTATTCCCCCAGCACCGGCACGAAACCCTGGGAAAAGGCCCCTTCGGCAAACAGGCGACGCATGAAATTGGGGATCTTGAAAGCCACCCAGAAGGCATCCAGGCCGGCCCCGGGGCCGAACACGATGGCGATGACCTGGTCCCGGATCAGGCCGAAGACCCGCGAAACCAGGGTCAGGGCGCTGAACACGCTGGCAGAGCGCAGCAACCCCATCAGTCCTCACCCTGCCCGTTCGGGTCCCTAAGCCACTGATTTTTTTGTAATTCCATGGGCGCGTATTATGCCCGTATCGGGCCGGGAAATACATTGGCCGGGGCGACTGCCACGGGCGCAAAATCCACGCCAAGCGATTGAACTGACAGGGCAAAACGTCCATAATACGCCGCTTTCGTAATCCGCCGAGCCAACAGGAGAAGACCTTGGCCAATACAGCTCAATCCAGAAAACGCGCCCGCCAGGCCATCAAGCGTAACGAACACAATGTCCCGCTGCGGTCCCGTTATCGCAGTGCGGTAAAGAAAGTCCTGAGTGCCATCGCCAACGGTGACAAAACCGCGGCCCAGGCAGCCTACAAGGACGCGGTCTCCATGATCGACAAGACCGAGACCAAGGGCCTGATCCACAAGAACAAGGCCGCGCGTCACAAGTCGCGCCTCAACGCCCGCGTGCGTGCGATGTAAGACAGGCATCACTGCTTAAAATAAAAAACCGGCTTCAGGCCGGTTTTTTATTTTGCACGACAGCATTGCGCAACTGGGTAGCCGATTATGACGAATCCAGCACGAAAATATCGCTAAAGAAATCCCTGCAAAATCCCATATATAAACTAAGAGCTTGAGACTGATCCGGTCACAAGCGTGTACAGTGACACATGGGGAAACATGGCATGTATCCATCCAGGCAACAGCAAACCACCTGCGCTGAAAATGCGAGCCTGTTATGCCTGCTGCTGGCCTTTTTCGTACCGGTTTATTACAAAAACGGAAGCTTTGTATTGAAAGAAGCCATGGTGTCCACGTATGCCGGTCTTTATATCAAGCGCAACAGCATCGCCACGCTCATCACACTCTTATCCGGACTTTCATTAATCAAGGCGGAAATTTCCATCCCGGGCACTATGCTCACGGGGTGCTTTGTGGTCTTCGCCAGCCTAAGCGTGGTTTATCTTGCCGCGATGTTTGAGAATAACCGAAAGTAAAAATTAAGTATCGCGAATAGCAAGCCTTCTCGTCATCTCTCACCAATAGGTGTCAGAGCACAATTTCTCCTAATATACCCAATATTGATCCTGGACTTTATTTCCAGATGGTCTTCCTGCTTGTTTACGGCGAGCACTCCGTTTTAAGGTTTGCTCAATTTTATCTTTGAAATAATCGTTCCCAACCACCAATTCCTGATTCAAGGCATCTCGAATCATATGAACTTTTTCATCTGGTAGATGATGCCGAAACAACTCTCTATAAGCTGTCTGTCTTTCTTCCCAAGATTGGCCTAACCGCATGTATTCTTCATGATTAACTATATTCTTGTCCGCTTTACCATTTGCATTAGCATGATAACTTGACCACTGATACTCACCGGGCGAAGTGACCATATTCGCTCGCGCAGGGTTCAATTCAATATAGCGATAACAGGTTAACAAATAGCGCTCAGCCTGGATCAGGCTGGCTTTATACCGCCCCTCCCACAAGGTACCAGTTCTGGCATAAATGTGGTTGATATAGTGAACATAACGCCGACCTAAGGATTGCATCATCCGCGATATGCTCAGTGGCTCCAGTGGCGACAACAACAGATGAACATGATTAGTCATTAAGACATAGGCATGCACCAGACAACCATACTTGGTACTCGTTTCTCTCAATAATGAAAGGTAAGTCTGAAAATCCTCATTTGAAAAGAAGCAGGGCTCGCGGTTATTCCCCCGCTGAATGACGTGCTGTGGTACGCCCGGCAGCACAAAACGTGGTCGTCTTGCCATAAGTCACCTCCTTGTTTTGGTTTAACTCGCTATCCTTAGCGAGATTTCATGCTAACCAAACCTTCTTAGACTGGTAATATTAGAAACAATTGTGCTCTGACACCTATTTCTTCAAACATCATAAAATCACGAGCAGACAAAAAACTCTCGGCAGTACGCCGGGTTCAGATTAACTACGAGTATTTTTGCCCTGTTCCTTAATTCTTAATTTGTTCCTAATTATATCAGATATATCTGTTCGATTTGCCTTCTCAGAGCATGTTAGGATTAGAGTCAATCCTTTTTTTGACGGCCAATTCGCATCTATTTTGTCACGTATAGCCTCATATACATTGCAGGCTGCATTATAATCATGTCGTTGATGGGCATCCACTATTAGAAACATAATTAAACATTTATCTCGATTTTTACTTTTGTTTTCTAAGACATACTTAAAAAGCCAATGCCAATAATCAGTCCCGGAATGAGTAAGCTTAAATTGGAATACTGTAATTAGCAATTTGGAAAAGCAAATCACTTTGTTCATCTATTGTATCTCACCATTTAAGCGCAATATCCTGGCATTATTTTATTCATACGTTCACAATTTTTATCCCAATCATCATTATGCATATCGCCGCCACCATTATCCTCTTCTTGTTTTTTATTTGCGGGACAGTAACCAAAATTACGATTGGTTAGCGGAGGCACAACATTAATATCATCTGAATACCCGTGAATCAATTTGAGTATACGTCCAATCATACCAAACCAACTATCATCTACCTGCTGGTAATCAATCTTAGGT
>JBECKZ010000053.1:0-23435 GCA_040235555.1 Thiohalomonadales bacterium
TGTCCTACCTGCATGAATATTCCCGGCATCGTTCGTATATGGCATTACTGGTATTGCGCAGAAAAGTCGAACGTGAGGCGCGTACCGATGAGCTGACCGGTCTGTCCAACCGGCGTCACATGTATGAGTATATGAAACATTCCCTGCAGCGTTTACGACGATTGCATTTGCCACTCTCTGTATTGCTCATCGATATTGATAACTTCAAGCTGATTAATGATAACTTTGGCCACCAGTTCGGTGATGATGTCCTGATCCAGGTCGCCCATACCCTGCGCCATTCCCTGCGCAATCATGACTCCATTGCACGTTGGGGCGGTGAGGAGTTTCTGGTACTGCTGACAGAGACCGATAGTCAGGCTGCGATGGTTGTTGCAGAGAAATTACGCTCAACGATTGAAGGTATGACGCTGGAGAACGGTGGCCAGAAACTGCAAATGACCATCAGTATTGGCATGTATACTGCTAATCCGGAGGAATCGCTGGATGTCATGTTAAATCGTGCCGATGAGAATCTGTACTCGGCGAAAAACAGCGGACGCAACCGGGTTATCAGTTCAGTTCAGTAATTATTGCGTGAATGTCCATATCGAACAGCATTATGCATGCATTGAAGATTTGTTTCGTGACATCCAGTTAATCAATTGCTCGAATGTAAGTGGACGGCAGATGCCGTATCCCTGGGCCTGATCGCAACCCATACTGCGCAGGAGTGTCAGTATCTCCTGATTTTCCACACCTTCGGCGATAACCAGCAGTTCCAGGTTATGGGCAAGGTCAATGGTAGAACGCACAATGGTACGGTCCTGATGGTTGTCCAGCATATCTTTCACAAAGGATTGATCGATCTTCAGCGCCTTGATCGGCAAACGGCGTAAATAGGAGAGGGAGGAATAGCCGGTACCGAAATCGTCAATCGCAATGTTGATACCCATTTCATTAAAACGCTGTAGCAGATTCAAGGCATGTTTGCCTTCATGCATCAAAGCAGTTTCTGTCAGTTCCAGTTCGACCTCGGCAGAAGAAAGATTATAGTCCCGCAATGCCTTGTTCATGCAGTCGAGACAACGCATGTCACTTAAATTTATCGCGGATAAGTTGATGGCGACTGGTTGAGGAAACCCGAGCTCATGTAATTTATGTTTATCCTTGACAGCAAGTTCAATGACAGCGCGGGTAAATGGGTGGATGACTACGCTCATTTCGGCAAGGTGTATAAAGGCATCGGGATAGAGCAGGCCGAGGCGAGGATGTTGCCAGCGTACCAGGGCTTCAAACCCGATGACTTCGCCACTTGATAAATCGATCTTGGGTTGATAATGCAAAACCAGTTGCTGTTGGTTGACTGCCTGAACCAGTTCGTTGGCGAGCGTCAGGCGTTCGGTGCTGTAATCGTCGAAGTCACTATCGTAAACCATGATGCCAACTGAATGTTTTTTGGCGTGATACATGGCGACATCAGCTGCGCGTAGTAACGCATGGCTGTTACTGCCATGTTTGGGGTAATAAGCCACACCGATACTTGCGCCCAGGTTTAACTCGATACCTTCCACATCGAATGGCTGATGTAATGCGGTAAGGACATCTTCTGCGAGTTTGATTGCGGTATCGGCCGTCTCTTCCTGGCACAGGGTTATAGCAAATTCGTCACCACCCAGGCGCGCGGTGAATGCGGCGTATTGAGTACAGAAATGTGCCAGGCGAACTCCGACCTTGTTCAACACGCGGTCACCAATCTGGTGCCCCAGAGTATCGTTGATTTCCTTAAAGCGATCCAGGTCCAGCAGCATCAGTGCGATAATTTCCCGGGTTCCAGTGGTTCGCACAATATAGTCATGTACAGTCTCATGTAACAATGCCCGGTTTGGTAGCCGGGTAAGGCTGTCGTGTCTGGCCTGGTAAGCCAGGTTCTCTACATGGCGCGCATTGGCAATGGCGAGGGCAACGGTGTTCCCCAGCGACACCATCGTCTCTTTTACCGTTTGATCGAAATTCTCGATGTCATCATAGATCAGGTTAATACTGCCTAGCGGATGGTTTTGGTAATAGAGGGGAATCACGATCGCCGATTTTGCACCTATATTCTTAAGCGCCTGCTTAACGCTTGGATAGAGACGATCGTCAGTGACAATTTCACTGGTTTCGAGGATTCTGGCTTCACTCAATGCCTCGCCGGTCAGGCTACCATGAATCGGCAGGGTACTGCCAAGTGTCACCAGTTCCTGGCTAAATCCATGACTGGCGACCAGTTGCAACTGGCTGTCATTATCAGGCTGGATAAGATAGATGGCTACGTTGGGTGTGTAGCTCAAACCTAACAAAACCTGGATGGTTTCATGCAGTATGTCGTCGAGTTTTAATGAGACGTGCAGGCGTTGGGACAATTGATTTATCAGCCGCATACTCTCATTGTGCTGTACCAGCGCCTGGCGCGAACGTTCAAGTTCAGTTTCGTTACGTTTACGTGCGCTGACATCACGAACTGTCGCTAACAGGTGTGGTTCATTCCCTATTTCCACAACGTTTAGCGTTACTTCGGCATCGAATGGCGTGCCATCGTGTTGAATATGGCGCCACTCAAAGAACTGGGTCTTGCCGGCATAGGCAGTATTGATCTTTTCCATGGCCTTTTCTGCTGACATACATCCATCAGGCTGCAGTTCTGGCGAATAGCGCATCGGCGTTTCACCGATAATCTGTTTACGGGTACAGCCAAACATCTCCAGCGTAGCCGGATTACAATCGATGAAGCGTTCATGTTTCATCAGGAAAATCGCATCTCCGGCACGCTCGAACAGGGTCCGATAACGGGCTTCGCTGTCCCGCAGGTTTGCCTGAATGGTTTTTTGTTGGGACAGGTCGTCGGCAACACCCATGAAACCGATTGTGCCTTCATCTTCCGTGGTCAATGGAGTAACTGACAACAGCACAGGGATGCGGATACCGTCCTTGCGAATGTATGTCCATTCATGCGCATCGATCATGCCCTGACGTGCCTTCGCTACGAATACTTCAAAGTCCGGCGTAATCGTTTTGCCTAATTCCAGGCTAAGTTCCTCTGCACGTTTTTGCATTTCGGTAGCATCATGAAATACTGCGGGAGTCTGTTTACCAATCAGTTCTTCTGCACGGTAACCCAACAGGCGTTGTGCGGCCTTATTAAAACTGACGATGGTACCATGGGTGTCGCTGGAGATAATGCTGTAGTTTGCACTGTCCAACACCGCCTGCTGCCAGGCAGACAGCTGGCTGATCGCATTATTCGCGTGTGCCTGCTGTTGTACGGCACGTCGATATGCGAACATGCCGCTAACCAGAATTAAAAACATTAATGCCGTGGGAACCACTGCAGCTTGTAACCATTGGCCGATGACGACCGAGCGTGCAATGAAGGTACCAGAATGCAATCCGTATTCGGGAATCCGACTATAGGCAATATAACTTTCACCGCCAACTTTGGGTAAGTAAATTTCAATAAAGGCATTATTGGTCTTGATGGTGTCGACCTGTTTCTGGATAGATTCTTCAACTGGTGTGCCAAAGATGTCCCGCAATACCTTGTTTTTTGGACCTGGCGGAAGCGGGCGAACATAACGTGGATAACCATCATTCGCAATCAACGAAAAGGTGACCTGGGGTAACATGGTGATGTTGCTCCAGGTAGTGGTGACATTCTCGATGGCATATCCCGAAATCATCACTGCAAGGACTTTACCTGTATCGTCACGGATGGCGACACGTAGCGGCAGTACCCAATCGCCGAGGGGCTTGAAAAAATACGCCCGGCCAGTACGCAGATGATCAGTGGTTAACGACTCCAGGAAACTTTGCCGCGATTCGGGGTTGGTTTCCAGATTGGGTAATGGTTTACCTTCCGGAACCCCGCTGACCAGAATCAACTGCCCGTTGGGTAGCGCCAGGCCAAATCCAGCCATGTCCGGTTCGATCTGCTTTATGTGCTCGATCAGTTGCCGGCCATTTTCCGGATAATCCAGGGTTCCTACTTCGAGGAGCTCTTTACCCAGCTGGCGTAAAAACTGCTCATGTTCTTTGAGCGTGGTACGAACGGCCTGCACCAGGAAAGAATTAATGTAAGTAAGGTCGTTGCGGGTTTTCGTCAGAGTGTTGTGCCACAGGTAGGCAACCAGACCAGTATAAGTTGCAAACAGTAGCAACATCAGAAAGCGAAACAGGTTCCGCAAGGGGTAGGTTTGGCTCTTGCTCACCATGTGAAGTTGTTTTTGGTTGGTGCCATGCTATTGCCGTGTATATCACTCTCAGTATCAGGGTTGATAGCTGATCATGCAGCGACATTGATCCGCAGTCGGTTAACTGGAGTAATATTCCCCAGTGAACGAAAACGCGAAATCTAATTCTAGTTTAGCAACTTAGGCTGGCGCTATCACGTTTTTACACAGCGTGAACTCCATGCCGATGCACCCTCCGGCAATCATCATGAAATGCTAAATTAGCTCTGTGCGAGATAATGGCGCCAGCCACCCCATTGGGTTATCTCCGTTGCCGTGGCGATGGCGTGACCCTCGCAGATAAACCCTGGTAGCCAGCGGCCATCTGCCAGCTCCAGTTTGCCGATGCCCAGTGGGGCCGGGATGCCAGAGACAAAACTACCGAACTGATCGGCGGGCACCTGCCATACCTCGACTTCGATGGCACTGCCCTGTTGTTCATCGCGAACCAGAGCAGGCCGCTGGGGCGGGCTGCCAGGCAAGGCATACAGCCGATAGTGACTCGAGGTCGAGGTTGCTTCGACCAGGTGTGCACCGCGTTCACGTAATTGCCAGTTCAGCGGCAGACCATCCAGATGTGCACCGCAGACCACCACCGGGATGCTATCGCTGAAACTGACGGAGGTGTGCACACTTGCGGGCAAGGCCTGTTGCGTGGCGCCCAATGGTAATTGCACGGCCTGTTGCCAGAGGCTGGCGTAGCTGAGCAGTTTGCGATCCTGCAATGCATCAGCAAAGAAGGTAATGCCCCAGGGTAAACCATTGTCAAGAAAACCTGCAGGTACAGCCACGGCAGCGCAGTCAAGCAGGTTCATAAAATTGGTGTAGTAACCGAGCTGAGAGTTAAGCGCAATGGGCTCACGTTCGATTTGATCAATGCGGAAGATTGTCCCTGCGGTGGGCGTGACAATAAAGTCCACGCTTGCCAGGATTTGTTCGGCCTGACGCCGATAGCTGCGCAGGGTATATTCTGCCTTAAATGCATCGACCGCGGTTTTGTCCTTACTGTTCTCAATGATTGTCCGTGTAACCGGCAACATGACATCCGGTTGTTGCGTAATAATTTCCTCGGTGGCGATGAAGCGTTCGGCCAGCCAGGGTCCTTCATATAAGAGTTGTGCGGCGGATTGAAACGGGGTGAAATCAATTTCGGTTTTGACGCCGCCCATAGCTTCGAGTTTTTCAACAGCAGTGGCAAACAGTCGTTGTGCCGATTCATCACCAAAGAAAGCCAGTTGCTCTGCCGCGGGGACACCAAAATGAAACCCCGGTGCTGGTGTCCCGTAATATCGGTGTGAATTACTGAAGGGATTGGCGCGCGCATATACGTCAGCAGGATCAAACCCTGACATATGCTCCAGCACCAGGTTGGCATCATCCGTTGTGAGTGTAAACAGGCTTACGCAGTCCAGACTACGGCAGGCTGGTACCACACCCGATGTGCTGACAATGCCACAGGAAGGTTTGACACCAACAAGATTATTAAACGCGGCGGGCACGCGGCCGGAACCTGCGGTATCCGTACCCAGGGCAAATGAGACCAGACCCAGTGCTGTCGCAACTGCTGAACCGGAGCTGGAACCGCCGGAAATATAGTTGGGATTGAATGGATTGTGACAAACCCCGTAGGGTGAACGTGTGCCGACCAGACCGGTAGCGAACTGATCGAGATTGGTTTTGCCAATGGGAATGGCACCTGCATTGATCAACTGCTGGACCACGAAGGCCGAGTTTGATGGCGTGTAACCAAATTCGGTACATGCCGCCGTGGTGGGAATGGTCGCGAGATCGATATTGTCCTTGATGGCAAACGGAACACCATACAGAGGTAGTGTCTCCGGTGAAAGCTGGCGCAGCTTGTCCAGATAAGGGGCGAGTTGTTCGCGAGTCAGACGTTGGATCCAGATATTCAGTTCATCGTGCTCGGCGCAACGTGCCAGGACGTCATCAATGACGGCTTCCGGCGTCAGCTGGCGCGTACGGTAGGCATTGAGCAGGCCGTTGACAGTCATGTCCATTATAAATTCTCCTCAAGGATGAGTAATGGTTGCCCGGCATTGACCTGATTGCCTTCCTGACGGGTAATGGCATAGACGGTGCCGTCGTGTTGTGCTGTCACTTCGATCTCCATTTTCATCGATTCCAGTACGACCAGGGCCTGGCCGGCACTGACCTTGTCGCCCTGATTTACCAGTACCTGCCAGACGCTGCCGGCCACCGGGCTTTCTAGTGCAACACAGTTTGCCGGCAGCGATTCTTCATTACCGGCTTCATGTGCGAGGTCCTGTGCGGTTTCAAAATTCATTTGACCCGATGCGACCCAGCGCTGCAATTCTTCGGCGAAGGCCTGTTCGCGCTGCAGCGTAAACTCGTGAATGCTGTCATGGTGCTGTGCCAGGAAACTGCGGTAGTCGTGTAATTTAAATCTCGTCTCCTCAATTTTGATGGAATAACGCCCTTTGGGGAAGTTCTCCCGAATTTGCTGCAGCTCGTCGCCGCTGACTTCGTAGAAGCGGATCTGATCGAAAAAGCGTAACAGCCAGGGTTGACTGAATTCGCGTGTCTTGTGGTAACGATTCCACATCTGCAGGGTGCGACCGACGAACTGGTAACCGCCGGGACCTTCCATGCCGTACACGCACAAATAGGAACCACCAATGCCCACGGAGTTTTCCGCAGTCCAGGTGCGTGCCGGATTGTACTTGGTTGTGACGAGGCGATGACGCGGGTCCAGCGGCGTGGCCACCGGTGCCCCCAGGTAGACATCACCCAGCCCCATCACCAGGTAACTGGCATCGAACACGATCTGTTTTACCTGCTCAATACTATCGAGTCCGTTAATGCGACGAATGAACTCGATGTTACTTGGACACCACGGTGCATCCTGGCGCACCGACTGCATGTATTTTTTGATGGCCGTTTGGCAGGCGGCATCGTCCCAGCTCAGGGGTAAATGTACAATACGCGCGGGCAATTCCAGTTCATCGATATCCTGCAACACATACTCTGCACGTTCCAGTAATTCGAGTAAATCATCCAGTGCCAGTTGTTGGCTGTCATAATGGATTTGCAGCGAACGGATTCCCGGTGTCAGTTCCAGCATGCCAGTAGGTTTGTGATCCTCCAGCCACAACATCAGTGCATGCACGCGAAAGCGCAAGGCGATATCCAGTACCTGCGGACCGTACTCTACCAGCAGGTATTTATCGCCACAGGGTCGGTAAACAACCTGCACGCCATGTTCGTTTTCCGTGATCACTTTGAGAATGGGTGAACTCGGGTGCACGGGCGTATAACGATGTTCGAGCGGTTTTAATTGTGTGATCTGTTGTAACTGTACGCGTTCCAGTTGTACTGCATCGTCGATGCTGACCACTTCGAACCGGATCGTGTTGCCGGCCTTGAGTTGACCGAGTTTCCAGCGGTCTGCGGCGATCACCGTGGCCGGACAGACAAAGCCTCCGAGTGAGGGTCCATCGGGACCCAGGATCACCGGCATGTCGCCGGTGAAATCGATGGTGCCAATGGCGTAGGCATTGTCGTGAATATTGGACGGGTGCATACCGGCTTCCCCACCATCACTACGTGCCCACTGCGGTTTGGGACCAATCAAACGAATACCGGTGCGACTGGAGTTGTAGTGCACTTCCCAGGTCGCGGCAAAAAATGTATCGATGTCCTGTGGTGTAAAAAAGTCCGGTTCACCGTGCGGGCCATAGATTACGCGCAGGGTCCAGTTTTGTTTTATTTCAGGCTGGATTGATTCGCTGACGGTGTTGGCATTAACCGGTATCGTAAGTGGCGACAGGTGCAGGACATCCCCGGCACGCAATGCGCGACCGGCATGCCCGCCGAACTGGCCGAGGGTAAATGTGGCCTTGGCACCCAGATAGTCCGGGCAACAGATGCCGTTCTTCACTAATATATAAGTACGGGCACCGGCAGCACTGACTTTGCCCATGCGCAGGGTTTGCCCGGCGTTGACATTGATCACCTGCCAGAACGGTAGCGGCACCTCGTCCAGGGCGGCCTGCATGGTGGCACCGGTTAACACGATCTGCGTGGCGCAGTTAAAGCGCAAGGTCGGGCCGTTGAGCGTGATCTCCAGGCCGGCGCAATCATCGCTGTTTTCCAGCAGACGA
Organism: Thiohalomonadales bacterium; assembly: GCA_040235555.1. Taxonomy (GTDB): domain Bacteria; phylum Pseudomonadota; class Gammaproteobacteria; order UBA6429; family Thiohalophilaceae; genus RI-92. The sequence goes on from JBECKZ010000053.1 coordinate 8,390, forward strand.
TTACCCAAACAAAAGGAATAACTGTCGAATGGGCCGGATGGCGGCACACCTACGTGCCAATACCCCGCGCGTCCGGGATAGTCCTGGATCGTGGTCAGGGTCCCGGCACTGAGCACATCCAGTGTCTGCGGTTGATAGGAAAAGTTGTTCAGGTAACGGGTAAAGATCCGGCCTTCGATAAATTCTGCTGTATTGAGCACGGCACGTACATAAGCGATGTTGGTCTCAATGCCGTACAGCCGGGTTTGCGCCAGTACGCTGTCCAGTTGTTGTCGTGCCTGTTCACGGGTGTCGGCGGTCACGATGACCTTGGCCAGCATGGGATCAAAAAACGGTGAAATTTCGATGCCGCGCTCGATCCAGTGATCAATGCGCAGGTTGCTCTGCTGCGGAAACGCGACGTCACTGAGCAGGCCGGCGCAGGGTTGAAAATCCTTGTTGGGATCCTCGGCATAGACCCGGACCTGGATCGCATGGCCCTTTACTGCTGGTACAGGCGGCAGCGTTGGCATATCGCCGGACGCCAGTTGCAGCATCCAGGCCACCAGGTCGACGCCGTAGACCTGTTCGGTGACACCGTGTTCCACCTGCAGGCGCGTATTCACTTCCAGAAAATAAAACTGATCTTCGTGCTGGTCATAGACAAACTCGACCGTGCCGGCATTGCGATACTGCACCGCCTGGACCAGGCGTAATGCGGTAGCATGCAGTTGTTCGCGTACACTATGGGGAATATTGGGTGCGGGACACTCTTCGATCACCTTCTGGTTGCGTCGTTGGGTGGAACAATCGCGTTCACCCAGGGCAACAGCGTGTCCCTGACCATCACCGAAGATCTGGACCTCGATGTGGCGTGCGTGTTCGATAAATTTTTCCAGGAACAGGCCGCTGTTGGCAAAGTTGTTTTCACTCAGACGCCGTACCGAGTCAAAGGCCTTGCGCAAGTCACTCTCGTCACGGCACAACTGCATACCGATGCCGCCACCGCCGGCGGTACTTTTGAGCATGATCGGATAGCCGATGATTTGCGCAGCCGTGGTGGCTTCACCGACATCATTTAACAGACCACTACCGGGTAACAGGGGGATCCGGTTTTGTTGTGCTAATTCCCGTGCGGTGTGTTTCAAACCGAAGGCGCGCATCTGCGCGGAGGTTGGACCGATAAAGGCGATACCTGCATCTTCGCAGCGTGTCACGAAGTCAGGATTCTCACTCAGGAAACCGTAACCAGGATGAATGGCTGCAGCTCCACAGCGTTGAGCGATCTCGAGCAATTTGTCCTGGTTTAAATAGGTTTCGGCGGCACGACCACTGCCGAGCGAATAGGCCTCGTCGGCCTGGCTGACATGTAGTGAGTCGATGTCTGCCTCAGCGTATACGGCAATGGCGGTCACCCCCAGCTGTTTGAGCGTACGTATAATACGAGTGGCAATGGCTCCACGGTTGGCAATCAGAACCTTGTTAAACATTGTGATGTCATTTCGTTTTAGGTGGCGGGTCGTCCCACCGTCTTTAATAACTCTGTGGGCCGTCCCACACAGCGTCGCTATTGCGTTGAAAACGTAATGAGCGATTCCAGTGCAAGGCGCAAAAGGACGAGAAAGCGGAGTTTACACGGTAGTAAATGAGCATTTCGACTCCTTTTGCAACGCCGCAATGGCGAGCGCAGTAGTTTTCAATTAGTTCCAGATTAAAACTTCGATCGGTGTCGGGTTATAGCCATTACATGGATTATTCAGCTGCGGACAATTGGAGATCAGAACAATGACGTCCATCTCCGCACGCAGTTCCACGTACTTGCCTGCAGCCGATATGCCATCGGCAAACGTCAGTCCGCCTTCGGCGGTGACCGGCACGTTCATAAAAAAATTAATATTGTGGGTGATGTCGCGCTTGCTCATACCGAAGTGATCGTTTTCCGCCACCGCCAGCATCCAGCTGTCACGACAGGCATGCATACATTTTTTGTCGTGGGCATAACGCACGGTATTGCTCTCCGTCGCACAGGCACCACCAAGGGTATCGTGCCGACCGCAGGTGTCAGCGACGATCTCCAGCATCACGTTACCTTCATTGGAGATGAGTTTGGTTCCGGCCGTGAGATAGACGTTGCCTTGTTCACGAATGGTATCCATAGCGCTATAGCGCTCGGAGGGATCGTTGGCGTTATAAAACAGGGTGTCGGCAGCCTGGTTGCCCTCGAGGTCAAGGATGCGCACGGTCTGTCCAGCCTTGACGACTTTCATGTAATAGTCACCGGCGGGGACAAGCTCGCGGGCCACTGCGTCCTCGGCTTGCAACTGGCTGCGCTTAATCATGTTCGCAATCTCCGTGGCCAAGGTGATAGAGGTGGTTGTTCTGAAAGCCGCGTGCATTTTCCGGACGCGAGTTCAGACAGATATCATCACCGGTGACTTCGGCGGCCTGACGGATCTCATACCAGATGGGTTTACGCGGATAATCGCTGGCGGGATTCAACGGGTGCGGACAGGTATGCATCATCACCAGTGTATCCATCTCAAACCGCAATTCGACATAATCATCGGGCTTGCTATGGTCAGCGACGTATTGCAGATTACCTTCATCGTTGACCTCGACCTTGCTGAAGAAATTCACATTGGCGGCCATGTCACGCTTGCCCAGGCCGTATTTGGCCAGTTCGACCAGGAAACTGTTATAGCCATTTTGATACCACTCGTTGCGATGCTGCTGATAGTTGTGTTCACCCCATTTTTTGGCCACCATGGTTTTGGTAGTGTTGCCGCACACAGTCTCATGCCAGCCCACGGTGTCTGCCACGATGGAACAGAAGATGCGGCCCATATCTGAATACAGGCAATTGCCGGTCGTGAGTTTGAACGTGTGCTGGCACTTCAGGGTATCCGGTGCGTTGTAACGTTCCAGCAGGTTCTCCGGGTTGTAAAACAGCATAGCGACGTTGGCGCCACCTTCGATGTCAATCAGGCGCAGCGACGTGCCGCGACGAACGTGCAGCGACCAGTGACAGCCACCGGATAATCTATCTGTATACAGTAATTCACTCTCGGTCATGAGCTTGTTCTCCTAAGCAAGCGCAGTTTGTTGGCTGAGCGCAGCATCGATCTCGTTCAAGGTGGACCGCTCAGTATGTCCCACCGGGATATCAAAGGTGATCGTGGCTCCGTAGGCATTGGGTGCCTGTGAGTCGTGCCGGAGCTTGTCGAACACCCACAGGCGGGTGCCCAGGTAAAAGCCTTCCTTGAGGTCATGGGTGATCATGAAAATGGTCACGCCGGTCTTTTGCCAGATATCCAGAATCAACTGGTGCATGTCGGCGCGGATCCCAGGGTCGAGGGCACCAAAGGGTTCATCCAGTAACAACACTTTCGGTTGTTTCATCAATGCCTGGGCAATGGCCAGACGCTGTTGCATCCCACCGGAGAGTTCATGCGGATATTTTGTCTGTGCATGCTCAAGCCCGACCAGGCTTAACATCTCCTGTGCCTGTTGCTTCGCGAGTTGACGCGATTTACCGAATAACTTACCCAGTACCCGTGCGCCCTCGAATTCGCGGGCAAGAATGACATTTTGTAAGGCGGTGAGATGCGGGAACACCGAGTATTTCTGAAACACGATCCCGCGATCGGCATCGGGTTCAGCCGGGATAGGGGTGCCGTCCATCAGGATCGTACCACGAGTGGGTGACTCGGTTCCCAGCAACATATTCAGAAAGGTCGTCTTGCCACAACCGGAGGTACCGACGATGGTAATGAATTCACCCTTGTTGACATTGGTGTTCACACGTTCTAGTACGACGTTATCACCATAGTGTTTCCAGACATTGTTCACTTCAATAAAACTCATCAGTGTCCCCGGCTCTGTGCGTGAAACCAGGGAAACGCCCGCACTGATAACTTGCGTAAGATCCAGTCGGTGGTGAATGCCAGCAAGGTGATCCACACCACGTAAGGCAGGATGATGTCCATGGACAGGTAACGCCGGACCAGAAAGATGCGATAGCCCAGTCCATCCTGGGCGGCGATGGCCTCGGCGGCAATCAAAAATAACCACGCAGGACCCAGTGACAGGCGAATGCCTTCGATCAGGCGTGGCAGGATTTGCGGTAGTAACACCCGTAGCATGACCTGCCAGGTGGAAGCACCCAGGGTCTGAGCCTTGATCAATTGTTCGTGTGGCAACTCCAGGGTCCTGGCCTGCAAGTCGCGAATAATAAACGGGGTGATGCCTATGACGATCAGCATCACTTTGGAGAGTTCGTCCAGCCCGAACACAATAAACAGGATCGGCAGAATCGCCATCGGCGGAATCAATGAGAGCACAGTGATATAGGGTGACAGGTTAGCGCGCACAATGGGAATTGCTCCATTGACCAGACCCAGGATCATACCGGCCAGCGCGGCAATACCAACACCGGTAAACAGGCGCTTTAAACTCGCAAGGGTATCGGCCCAGAACAGATACTCACCGGTACGCACACTCGGTTCGAAGGCAAGGGTATGAATGGCGTGGACAAAACTGCTGAAGGCCGGCATCAGTTTGTCGTTGGGATTCACGCTGAGGCGCGCATCGGACACCCAGACATAGAAGATAAGCGTCAACAGAAATGGCAGGGCACCCAGCAAGACCTTGCCCAATAAACCCGGTTGTATGTTTAACAAGCGCTTCACTTTAGAACCGCCTTCGGCGTTTCATTAAGTACTCCCTGAACTCGCTGCGCTCGTTCTGGTCGCATTCTGGTGTTATTCCAGATCATAGAGATCATTTTTGTATCGCTCTAAATAAAGCGGCCCTCGTTTTTCCGAGGGCCGCGAACGATTAGAGTTTGCCCTCCGCAGCCATCTTCATGTAGGTCGGGTCAAAACGCAGTTTGATGTTCTTGGGATCCCCGTAAACACCAGCCGGGGTTTCAATACCAATGAACTTGGCATCCGGTGCACCGGTACCCAGCAGGCCGTGTTTGAAACTGAACTCGGCGACGTACTGCATGGTGGTTTTCAGTTTCGGACTGTCGGTAAACTTCACCGCGTCGGCTGGCTTGTAGAACATGGCCGTGGTTTTCAGCTGGGCCTCAAAACCCTTGAGGTCGGTGCCGGAGTCCTTGGCCATCGCGGTCCGGATCTTTTTGGCCTTGGCGGACTTGCCCTGCATGCGCGACAGGATCTCATACCAGGCACCGGTCAGGGCCTTGCCGAACTTCGGATTGTCTTTCAGGGTTTTGGTGTTCACTACCATCAGGTCGATGATCTCGCCGGGGATCTGGCTGGAGTTGAAGACCTCGTGACTTTCCGGATTCTGCAGGATCGTACCCAGCAGCGGGTTCCAGGTCACCACCGCAGTCACGCCTTTGGAACCATACACGCCCACGATGTCAGCATCAGAGGTGTTCACCACGGTCACGTCTTTCTCGGACATGCCGATGCTGCCAAGCGCGCGGGCCAACAGATAATGCGAGACACTGAGTTCGACCAGGTTCACTTTCTGGCCCTTGATGTCCTTGAGTTCCTTTTGGCCCTTCAGCACGATGCCATCGTTGCCATTGGAGAAGTCACCGACGATGAGCGCGGTGGAGTCGACATTACCGGCAGCAGGGATGGTCAGGGCATCCATGTTGGTCATGGCGCAGCCGTCGAACTTGCCGGCGGTATACTGGTTAATGGATTCGATGTAATCGTTGATCTGGACCACATCGATGTCGATGCCGTATTTCTTTGCCCACTTTTTCACGATGCCGCTATTGGCCGCGTAATCCCATGGCATCCAGCCAACATAGATAGACCAGGCAATCTTGAAATGATCCTTGGCAAAGACGGCATTGGATAACAACGACAAGCTGAGGAAAAGCAGAAGTGCGATGCGTTTTTTCATACAGGTTACTCCCAAAGGCTACACGCATAAATTTTTTGCACAGGGGAATCAACGGCCATCACGCTGTTGAATCTCCCGGGCTTTTATCCCGCCGTGTAACCTGTCGCCGGGAATACCCTCATCGCGCCAGGTCGATCGCTCTCGGTCCAGACACTCTTGCGAGCCGGAACCCTAGCCATCCATTTTTGTTGATTAGTGCTCGGCCCGTGTCGCGCCGATGATTCCGATGTGTGCTCCATGCCCCATGTTGCACAGAGCATGCCATCCAAAAAATCAAGATCTTAGCGTTGGATGTACCAAAACAGGGAGCGGATTTAGTGCATTGGCAAAGCGCCTTGCACAAATAAAGTGCGCATGCACAAAAGGCAGTCAAAAGTACCAGGCCCAACCAAGATGCAAAGCCCCAATACTGTCGTGGATCACAATGGGGCTGTCGCTGATGCCAGAACCTAAACGGGTTAGACTGGCGCCACCGAACACGACCCAGTGATCAGGCAGCAGGTGCAACAACATCACCCCCACACGCAGATTGAGACTGGCCGTCCCGGCATAGGCCGGACGCGTGGCGGTTGCTTCAGTCGGCTTGACCCCGTAGTAGTAGTCCACCACCTTATCGCTCAACCACTCCGCGCCAAGACCCGGTGCAATAAACCAGCGCGGTGCGAGTCGAAACGGATGGGAAAAGCTCAGTTGGGCAGAATCCCCGTAACTGTGACCGGAGACGTCACTGAAGTAACCGTAACGAGTAATCACGCTGGAGGTACGCCAGACACCGGTAACACCGGCTTCGATCGAGGTATCGCGTTTGTTCATGCCGGCCAGGCCTGCATAGTCCGCCGGGTCATAACCGCGGCGCGCCTTGAGGACAACCGCCAGTCGCGCACTGCGATCCGCGTTGTTAAGGACATATGCACCCAGCTGGCCGAAGTGCCAGAAGACGGTATCTCGATAGGTCACGGCGACCAGGGGCAGAATATAACCACGCCGATCCGCAACGGGCTGTTGCAAGGCGATGACTGCGCCACCCACCAGGCCATGCCAGTTCTTTTCCGCTGCAACATTCGGTACGGGTACATCGGCATAGGCCGAATTGAGTTCAGTCAAGATATCCTCGGCATGGGCAGAGAGGCACCATATGCCACTTATAATAAGAATGATGCTGCGCAGGCTTAGTAATAGTGTCCGCATAATTACCTCATCTTTCGGTAGGCGGGTGAATTACTCTATATATAAACGCGCAAGCTACGAATGGGTTGACCGCCAGTGTGTCTGAACACGCCATCCTTGTTCATGCCTGAATACACCTTTCCCATAATTACTAAATTGGTTGTGCAGTTCGAGACGCATGATTAATATGCCAGTCTTTAGCCTGGCTAGCCCAGGCTGATACATCGCGTTACAGGTGAATTAAATAATGACCCAACAACAAAAACATATGGAGATGACATATGCGCAAGTCAAAAAATGGAGACATTCGCCGACTGGCAGAACAGGCTGCAAACCTGCAGATCGTAAAGCAACATATCCAGAACCATATCATCGATGAGCTGGAATTTTATCCGGAGCACGATAAACGCCGCGAAACACCGGAATACAAGGCAGTCCACAAAAAGCTCACAGTCACACTCGATTTACCTTGCCTGTCCTGTGGCGTGCGTCATTCCACACTGGGCAACCCGAAGGAAAATCCCTATGGTGCCCGGCAAATGGAAACCCACCATCACATTATCGAGTGGGCACTGCAAAATGCCGTCGACGTTAAAAAATTTAACAAGACGCTACGTCCGCACCTTGCTGCCAAACACCCCAACCGCAAGGAATACCAGAAGGATTTTACCGAAAAGCAGATCAGGGACTGGGTCGATCATAGCGAAGATAACTTATGGGTCCTGTGCGACGTTCACCATCGCGCCAAGTATCTCGGTATTCACGAGATTACCTACCCGATTTGGGCACCATTTAATTTACTGCGCGATGATTTTGAGGCATGGGTGAAAAAGGAAATCAATCGCATCCGAAAACAAAAATAATTGGTGATATCGTCGAAACTGACTTCTGTTTATTACCTAACCAGCACCTTCATGCGAGCCTGCTCGCGGTGATGCTGAAACACGAAAATTCCTTAGTGAATGATGTTCGTTAACCGACTATTCGCCATATTCCTGGTTTTTAAACCGGGCTGCAATACCTCAATATGCCGACTAACGCTGGCCTGTTATTTTCGTCTTGCCATTTTCCAGGCGAAAACGCAAGGCGAGCGATGGCGCACTCTATGCTAAACTCGTGCGAGGCATGAAATGATGACCGAACAATCTCACAATGAACAGACCGAGCTGCGTTTGTTGGACAAACGGTGGCTGGTGCTCCTGGTCTATCTGGTCTCGTTGGGGCTGTTGCTGCGCGGCATGTTGATTTTCAACCAGCACTACGGTTCTGCGCCCTATGTGGTCCGCTTCTGGACTACTGAACTGCAAGTGGCGATCCTGCTGTTTTTTAGCACGCTGGTCTTCTTTCCTGCAGCACGCATTGGTTTACGCCCCATCCAATGGATCAATGCCAGGGATGTGTTGCCTATCCTCATCTTAACCGGCTTCGCCATGGGGGTGTGGTGGCTTGTCCGCTATATGCAGCCGAACTATGTCGCAATTGACAATGTTCTGTCATTGCAGATCCTGCGTACGACACTGCTGGTCGGGCTGACTGAGGAGTGGATGTATCGCGGGTTGTTGCTGGTGGTATTGATTCGCTGGTGTGGCACGCGGCGTGGTGCCTTGCTCTCACTGCTGCTGTTTGGCCTGTTGCATCTGCTCAATCTCACCGCTGGGGTAAACGTGCTGTATGCTCTCGCACAATTTTTCATGACCATATTGATCGGTGCCAGCCTGTTACTGGCGGCCTTCGCTACTCGCTCATTGATCCTGCCCATGCTTGCTCATTCCATTTATGATTTCTGCGTGGTCGATATCGGCCAATTACTGTATGCCGATTCCGGCCCTTGGGCAATGCTCACGATCCTCGTTGCCGGTCTGCTCTGTGGCATCTATAGTCTGTATCGCATCATGCGCCTGCCGGAGGGCGAACCGTTTGTTGACTAGGGCGCCTCGTTCCTGTCTTTGAATCCATGCCGTGTAATAAGTTAATGTCACCCGGTGGACAGGGGGGACACAAAATCGTGTGCGTCTGATCTAGACTGATAGGATTGATATAACTATAAGAGATAAATTATATGATCGAATTTGTCATCATCCTGATAGTGCTGGCAATTTTAATCCTGCCGGTTAAGCTGGCAGCTGATTATGTCGGGGCGCGCAATACCGGTGTTTTGATGTGCATTGTTGCTTTGATTTTTGCGGCAGCGATTCAAAAGGCGGTGGCGGTTCTGTTGCCGCAATTGGCGTTTTATTACCCGGCGTTGAGCCCGCTCGTGTCCATCTTATTATCCGCCTTCGCGTATATGATGATACTGGGCACGAGTTACGGAAAGGGCATCGCCATTGCCATTCTGCAAGTCATCCTGACTGTGCTCTTGATCTTTGTGTTTGGCTTGTTAGGTTTGAGTATCGGACGTTTTGTTTACTGATCAATAACGCACTCCGCCTCCTTGCGTTCAATGCAAGGAGGCGGTGCGCACGTGGTTAGTGTCTACCGAACCTGTGGTCCAGGCTCCATGCCCCTGCGCCATGCACTATCAGCAACAGGAAGGCACCGGTGATAGCCACATCCTTGAGGAACATGATCATCTGGGTTTGATCGGCAAAGTTGTGGTGAAAGATCAATGCCGCCAGCATGGTAAAGCCTGCCAGTAAAAACGCAACCAACCGGGTACGGTAACCAATAACGATCGCAATGCCGCCCAGCAATTCAGTGGCAATGACCAGCGGCAGCAGTGCACCGGGGACACCCATGGACGCCATGTATCCCGCCGTCCCGGCATAGGCAGTGATCTTGCCGACACCGGCGATAAGGAAGATCGTCGCAATCAGGATACGGCCGATCAGCTCTACCGCGTGTTGCAAGGTGTGAGTGGAAACGGCTTTGTCCGAGGTGTGATGACTTGCTACGCTAAATGTGCTCATGATTGTGCTCCTATATATAAGAACGATGAGTTAAATGAAGTGCTGCTTACGCAGCGAGTTCCTGTATGCCGGCGTGCGCCTCATCCAGGGCCTGTGCTTTGTGTGACTCGCCACGGGCCAGCCCTTCCGCGTAGACGAACTCGATGTCCGTGATCCCGATGAAACTCAGGAAGGTGCGTACGTAGGGGGTCTGGGTGTCCATTGGTGTGTCCTGGTAATTGCCGCCACGGGTGGCCAGCACATACGCTTTCTTACCGGTGAGCAGACCTTCGGGACCATTGCTGGTGTAGCGAAAGGTCACGCCCGCGCGGGCCACGTGATCGAAGTAAGCCTTGAGCGTCGACGGTACACCAAAGTTGTACATGGGCAGCCCCAGCACGATAACGTCGGCTTCGCGCAGCTCTGCGATCAGGGCATCGGAGTAGGTGACCGTTGCCTGTTGCTCGGGTGTGCGCTCGGCTTCTGTGGTAGTGAAGGCGGCGAAACGCTCGGCCGTCAGGTGCGGCACCGGCTCGGTGGCCAGGTCGCGGATAATTATTTGATCATCTGGACCCAGTAATTGTTCCGCCAGGGCCGTGCCCAGTTGTGACGATTGGCCCTGTTGCTGGAACAGGCTGGAATTGATTTGCAGTACGGTTTTCATAAGTCCCTCCTTGCGTTACTCGATGGGACTATTTAAGTATTGAAAGCATCGAATAAAAAGCGCATATTTTCGGCTAAACCTTTCGATGGTATCGATATATGGACTATCCCCGGATATCCCTGGATCAGTGGCGGGCCCTGGTCAGTGTGGTGGAGGCAGGCGGCTACGCCCAGGCCGCGGCCCAAATTCACAAGAGCCAGTCGACTCTGTCCCATGCAATCCAGCAACTGGAACGGTTGATCGGCGCCAAGGTCTTCGAGGTCCAGGGCCGGAAGGCAGTACTCACCCCAACCGGCGAGGTGTTGTACCGGCGCGGCAAATCCCTGGTGGATGAAGCCCTGCAACTGGAGCGTGTTGCGCGCAAACTGGCTGCGGGCTGGGAACCGGAAATCCGCATTGCAATTGAGATCCTGTTTCCCGGTTGGCTGTTGTTTCGCTGCCTGGCACAGTTTGGTGAAGAACACCCGGACATTCGCCTGGAGATCTATGAAACCGTCATGGGTGGCACTGACGAGGCGCTGATCGCAGGCCAGGTCGATCTCGCGCTCAGTCCGGTCGTGCCCGAAGGCTTTCTGGCCGATCCGCTGATGCAGGTGCGGGTGATCTGCGCGGCGCATCCCGATCATCCGCTGCATAAACTTGGCCGGCCGATAACCCTGGACGACCTGAGTGCACACCGACAACTGGTGATCCGCGACAGCGGTACCCAGCGCACGCGCAAAGCCACCTGGCTCAACGAACAGCGCTGGACCGTCAGCCACAAGGCTACCGCGATCCGCGCGGCAGTGCAGGGACTCGGCTATGCCTGGTTTCCCGAAGAGATCATTCGCGAAGAACTGGACGCCGGCAAACTCAAACCCCTGCCGTTACTGGAAGGCGCGGAACAGATCGGCACACTTTATCTCATCTACGCCGACCGCGAAGCCGCCGGCCCCGGAGTGCGCCGCATCGCCGAACTGTTGCAGGAAGTCACTACCTGTGTCCGCGAGCGCGGCGAAAGCTGAATCAAAGACACGACGCTTCAGCGAACACTTGGATCGTTTGGCAATTACGTCCAGAAGACCTAAACTGGAAATAACTCAGGATAAGCAAGGCAATTGCCAGGATGACGGATGTAAAACCCAGTGATAGAAGGTTGAGTTCGCTTTTCCAGCTTTATTACGATTTAGGCGAACGTTCGTCTAATACGGTAAATTACGAACGGTCGTCTATATAACTGTTAGATATGAATATAAAAAACACTATAGCTCTGTCGATCGGAATCTGCCTAATGATCTGTGTATCTGCTGTGTATGCAGATAGTTATCTTGAGTGCGTTTCAAATGCATATAGAAATTTGCAATTGAAGAGAATAAATGCTTTTAACATTACTGAAAAACAACTGATGCATAAAAATCAAGAATTGGCTCAGGTTTTTCACCCGCAAATAGAAAAAATACAAACAATAGTAAGGTTAGATGTTATTTCCTTTAATTATTTCGTTAAAAATTATCCAAATAAAATGAAGAAATACTATGAGAAAAACCCTCTGACCCTGGCTAGTTTAGCCCCGAGATGGAATGTAATGATTAATCGTGAACATAATCATGCATTTAACGAGTTAATTAAAAACTATAAATTTAAAAAGAAATATAAATATCTTGAATTACTTGAGGACAAGTTATTGAAAGTTCAGGATAGTGAATTATTCAAAAGATCTGAAGAAGCATACTATTCTCTATTCATTACAGAAGCTAAATCGGAAAAGCTAAAAGAACATTCAATGATGAAAGTGCAAGAATTAGGGTGTAATTAGACTGTGTTGAGGAGAAAATATCTAACAATTATTTCAAATCGACGCCAAAAAGCGGCGCGATTTAATTAAAACGTTAGCTGTCCAACTGTATCTATCGGAGATCCCTATGACTAGCGAGATTGCGGACCACTGGGGCAAGGGCGACATCTACAGCTTGATCGTTGCGGCCTTGAACAAGATGTCCAAGCCTCTGAACGGCTTGACACTCGAAGACCTGGCTCCAGTTGACCATTTTCACGCGCGGGGTCTCCCCGCAACTGTTGAACTCGCGGATCGACTCCCGATCAAGGCCGGCCAGCACATTCTGGACATTGGCTGTGGGCTGGGCGGCCCCGCCCGCTACATGGCAAACCGATTTCAATGCAAGGTAAGCGGCCTCGACATAACCGAGCCCTTCGTTGATGCAGCAAACAAGCTGACGGAACTCCTTGGAATGAAACTGGCGGTGAAAGTCGAACAGGGCGACGGTCAGCGCCTGCCGTATCCCGATTCGCACTTTGATGGTGCCTACACGCAGCACGTCACCATGAACGTGGCCGATCGCCAGAGATTTTTCACGGAAGCCTATAGAGTGCTCAAGCCTGGTGCTTTCTTTGCGCTTAGCGAGCACGGCCTGGGCCCGAAGGGCAACCCGCACCATCCCGTTCCGTGGTCGGCGGACGGCAGTGGCGCGTACCTCCTTACCCCATCCGAGACTCGAGCGGTTTTGGAAGAGACTGGATTCGAGGACATCGTCATTGAGGACACCGGAGCCAAGTATGCCGCCGGATATAGGATTGCGATCGAAAAAGCCGAAAAAGGCGCTTTGCCACTGCTCGGTGTACACATACTGATGGGCGAGACCGCCTTGCAGAAAACGCGCAACACATTGCGGAACATAGAGGAAGGTCGCACACATCCTATTCAACTGATCTGCCGCAAGCCACTATAATTACACTTGCGGGTGAGCGGCTAACCCGCCGCTGCAGCGGACGTGCAGACGCACGCCGCTGAGCGCAATGTTATGTTTCGCGACAGATAGTCATTACAAGGAAAACTTTCAATGAAGGATGACACCCCGATAATTCGGTTGTTTCTCACAAAGATGAAGCCTGAGTTTTTCGAGCTATCGGAGAAGGAAAGAGTGACATTTATGGCAAAAGATCGAGCTAATCTCGATGATTTAGGGATGAAAGCAATTTCGATGATTGATTGTAGCGGCAGGGATGATAAATGGGATTACATTGGTGTCGAAAACTGGCCTTCAATGGAAGCAATAAAGAAACGTGAAAAATTTGAAAATGAGGTGCTAGAGATATCTAAATATGTCGAATATGAGACTCATTTAGGTGTTGCCCAATCATTTGAAAGTTATGGAAAGTAGTAGAAAGAAATATAACAAATCGTTCAAGTCAGTGGACGCTACACAGCTTCGCTATTTTTAGTGCCACTTAACTCAAACGTTAGGCGACATAGCGCAACGTGCACTTCTCGCGGAGGTAAACCATGCCACACGACCCACCCAACCCGGCCTATTTCCTCGCCCACTTGCGCGTTCCTGACATCGACAGGTATCGCCGGGAGTACGGGCGTAAGGTTCTTTCGCAGGTGGTGGCCATGGGAGGAAAGTTACTGGTCGCAAGTTCCAGCCCTACGGTGCTCGAAGGAGACTGGGAGTCAACCTGGACGGCGCTAATTCAATTCCCGGACCGGGCAGCGGCACTTCGCTGGTATCAGTCCCAAGAATATGCCCCCTTAAAAAAGCTTCGCCTTGAGGAAATGACGACGGGAGGGGAGGTCGTCATATTCGATGGCTACCAACCGCCAGCGACCGAGTCGTGACCGCGTTTGCTACTTACCGGGTCGATGTCGGAGCAGATTCGCGGCGCGCCGCTGAACTCGGTCGTTTGGCATATACTCAAATCAGTTTAATATTTGGGGTGTGACATGTCAGCAAAGACTGCGAGTGAGGGGGCGGTTCAAACAGCATCTCCTCGTCAATGGATCAGTTTAGTTGTGGTGTATCTCTTGATTCCTCTAGTTCTCTTGGTGTGTGGAGGGGATTTTGGTTGGTGGCAGGCATGGGTCTATTCCGTGCTGATTGTTGCCGCCGGCCCAGGAGGGCGCATTTTGGCGGAGCGGCGGCATCCCGGGTTGATGGCCGAACGGCAAAATACGGAGAAGGCTCAAAGTGCGAAAGCCTGGGATAAAGTACTTGCGCCGTTGATGGCACTGAGTGTGAGTTTTCCACTGGTCATTGTGGCTGGCCTGGATCATCGCTCTGGCTGGTCACCCGTATTTCCGTTGTGGCTCATCGTGCCAGGCTTCATTTTGATCGCGCTCGGATACACTTTCGCTGCATGGGCATTGGCAGAGAACCGTTTTTTCTCCAGCGTGGTGCGCATTCAGCTGGATCGCGGACATGTGGTGTGTGACAGTGGCCCCTATCGGATTGTGCGACATCCGGGCTATGCTGGAAATATCCTGGCCCTCCCGGGTCTGGTGCTGGCCTTAAGCTCGATGTGGACACTGATTCCGGCGGCGGTGGCGCTGATCATCGCGGTGATTAGAACGGTGCTGGAAGACCGGACTCTACAGAACGAGTTGTCGGGCTATCGCGGCTATGTTCGACGCGTGCGCTATCGGTTGATTCAGGGAATATACTGAAGGGGCTCATCTGTGCAATTT
>JBECKZ010000092.1:0-21865 GCA_040235555.1 Thiohalomonadales bacterium
ATCGGAACATCATAACAATCATTGATCAGGTAAAAACCATGGGGACCTTCGTTCCCGAATGCCCCCATGTTTAAATTGACCGGATTACCAAAACTCCATCTGAATCCGGCTACTTCCCCAATCAGGGAGTGCTGTAGTCACCGAACACGCTCAACGGACCGAAGCGGACATCAATCCACGCGGCACCGGCTTCGTCAACCGCCGGGAACACATCGATCGGACCCGGTGCGGCACGGCCACCGTTACAGTAGGCGTTAGCGAATATAGCATCAGGATCTGATGTCAAGTCCGCCGTTACTGTAGTGAACACGTTCGCGGTATTGAGCACGCCAAGATTCATGTAGTGCGCACCGGCATCACAATCACCCACCGCAGTCTGGGTCAGCACAGGGCGCAGCTCGGGACCAACAATGCCATCCGCATAGTACGAGAAGCTGCGATTTTCCAAGATCTGTCCACCGAAGATTCTTGCATCGGACCACTGGTGATTCTTGAAGGTGCCCCAACCGGCGCCACCTGGTTTTGCAGCAATCACATTGGACAACCCGGTGACCCCGGCAGCAGTGATGCTGTTCATCTCCGCGACCACACCAGAGGGCTGCTCGGTCGAGGAGTTCACACCGCCAACAACCGAGATCAGGCTGCCCACGGTCGCCGTGGTGTCGTTGTGCACGATCGTGTTGTCTCTCATCACCACATTGATGGCATCCAGCATCGAGACACCGGCACCGGACCAGCCAGCAACGTTGTTGACAATCTTGTTACGTCGGATGCGGATTTCATCAACGGAATCTCTGATTTGGGCGGTGGTGCCATCAATAGCAGTCACAACATCCGCACCATTGACGTACTGCAGGCGGATACCACCACCATGACCGGCACCGGCCTGGTTCGCCTGGATCAGGTTGTCGTCGATGTCGACACTGCCTGAACCGGCCGTAATCAGCTCACCAGAACCCAGCGGAATGCTGGCAGGTTCACCGCCGACGTAGATACCGCCGCCGCTGACGTTCACGGTCTGCTCGAACGCCTGGTTCAGCACGATGTTGTTGCGCCTGATGCGACCGCCCTGGCTCAGACCATAGTGGCCGACACCGGCGCCGTCACCCAGGGTGAAGTTACCGCAGATGAAGTTGTCGGTAACCCGGTAGTTATCACTACCGGCCATGATCGACACACCGCCACCGACACCACCGGCCCCGGCGACACCAACACTGCCGTTCTGGCGAACGATGTTGTATCTGATATGCACGTTACGGTTGAAATCGTACGCACGAGCGCTACCAACACCGCCAGGCGACGCCTGCTGCAGGTCCGGCACACCGACACGGATACCACCATGCAGTCCACCGCTGTTGCCAAAGACATCATTGTTAGTGACATCCAGACCATGGGCCCAACCGTTGACGAACACACCGCCGGCGGTACTGTTACCGGTGATCGAGAAGCCGTCGATTCGGGCTTGACGACCAGCGAAGTGATCGGGCCCTACTCTGGGAGCAAACACCGATACCGTGGCACCCTCGTTCTCGAGCATACCAAGGGCACCAACACCCTGGCCCGGCAGTTCATCGATGACCTTGGTGCAACCTGCGGTGACACCGAACAGGCAGTCGATCTTCTCACGCCATGCCGTCAGACCCTGCAGCGGGCTGATCACACCATTAATAATGGTGGACAGGCCCGAGCCCTGCAGCTTGACCGGCTTGTACATGATCACCCGCTCGTTGTAGGCGCCGGGCGATACCAGCACGATGTCACCGGCGTTAGCCGCATCGATCGCTGCCTGAATCGATCCCCCAGCCGGGACCCGGATAACGCTTACGTCGGCTGCGTTAGCAACGGTCAACGTAATACCGGCTTCCGTCTCCATGCCATCCGCCCTGGTGACCATCAACTGGCCAACCTGTGCGGTTGCCGGTGCCTGGACAACGATCTGTGTATCCGTCCAGGTCACAACCGTCAGCGCTGTACCATTCAGTGTCACCTGGCCCTGGGAAGCACCGAAACCGAAGTCACGAGGGATCAGTCTCGGCGGACCGGCCGGATCCAGCGGACCCAGGTAAGCCGGGTTCGGCACCTGTAGCGTACCAACGGATGTCAGTGTCACGGTACCACCAGGTGCTACCAGTGGTCCATCACCCGTACCGGAAACACTGCTGATCTGTGGCAAGCCGAGAGAAACACCCGCGCTATTCGTCAGACCGGTATTCAGCGCACAATCCGCCGGGCTGAAGCCCGAGGCGAACGCGGCCACGGGGACGACCGGCGTATCCAGATAGGTCGTGGTACCCGGCATGTACTGCAGCGTGTAGCAGAAGTTGCTGTAGTACGGGTTGAAGTTCGGATCGACTATCGTTTTAGTCGGATCAGCAGGATCAGGGATCGGACCCGGATCGTTCATACAGGTGATGACCATCGCCGGGGCTGCACCGCTCGAAGACGGCAGGTCAGCACTGGCAGTCGACGGCACATTCAGGTTGAAGCGGCCGTACTGGTCCGAAACCACGCGACCGATTTCCTTGCCGTCGATACCACGACGGATGGATACCGGCACGTACGGCGGCGCCCATTTTTCACTGAAGGCCGGCGAGTACTTGTTGAACTCCTGTGCCGTGTCATCGAGGATCATGCCCACACCGTGACCGGAGATCGGTGAGTGCGTGAACACCCAGAACTCGGCATTTGCCTGTGCCTGGTCGATCAACTGCACTTCTCTCCTGTCACATAGCGGACGTTGCATACCAGCGAACGGCGCCGGTTCCAAAGCAGCAGGGTAAAGACTCAGATAAGCAGGTACGGTGTGCATCTTGCCAACACAGCGTGCCTGGGCGATACCCACATCACCGATCAGGCGATCACCCACAATTTCCGGACCCGGTACCGTCGCAGTACCACCGGAAGGATAAACAACGTCTACCGGAACGCGGGCGTAACTCTCGCCAAAGCCGACATTGACGTCTTCTTCTTTCAGGATCTCGTAGCCTTTCGGCACCTCAACCTCGACCACGTAGGTACCCGGTTTCAGCGGGTTGCCGTCCTGGTCTTCATTGAAGGCATAGCCACCGTCGAAGACCGCGGGACGTGCCTGGTTCCAGTTACGCATGCCGTCATAACACTTGTCGGTAGCGGGAGCAGCAGGATCAAGGCCGAAAATCGGGTTGTCGGCAGCCGCATCCGCACCCGGGCAACCGGTCGGCAGGGACTTATCCCAGTTATCGGTGGTGACTTCATTGACGAACACCAGGCTCGCTGCGTTGAAAGCAATCGAACGCGTACCCTCAATGACACCGCCAGTGGCTATCACACGGGCCGCAAGCGGAGCACCCATGTAGTTACTGTTGTTCGGCACCGAGAGACGAACTTTCACTGTCGCGCCAATGCCAGGGATGTTTGCGGCCGAGTTGTAGCTCTCAGCGAGTACCACGAACTGGTCGAGATCCATCACACCCAGCTGCACGCGGTAAGTACCCGTTGCCGGCGGGGTTGTGCGGCCTAAATCCTGTGACAGGGTGTATTCACCTTCCGCTAACGTATCGGTAAGCTCGGTAACGGCAACCGGAGGCGTGGTGACCTTGCGATACAACCGCACCTTGGCATCGGCAATACCCGGTTCCCAGGGCTCGGCAGCAGCCAGGCGCGGATCGTTTTCGGCTCGCGTGGTCGCGTAGTAAACGATACCGGCGATACCGCCGTTCTGCCCTTTCGGCCATTCGACCTTGCCCCACTGGAACTTGCTGGTCTGGCCAAGGAACTGCTGGTAGCCTTCGAGCAGCACACCGCTGCCCAGCTCGGTACGCCAGTTCGTATTGGTGCTGACATTGGCCGGATCTGTCAAGAGTTGCTGCTGCGGTGAAAGCAGACCGGTAAACGGCGCCGGTTGAGAAGCCACGTCGCCACCATGATCCACTGCCACGGTCACGCCGGTCGGCATGAAACGGAGGTAGTCGATCTCGGCGATCAACCAGTGGAAGAACGGGAACACCTGGTCGAACGGCACGTAACCTGATCCATCCGTCGGGAAGGAAGCGTAGATCGTGCCATCACGCCAGCGCAGGTTCACATTCTGGTCGGGCATGAAGGCCTCGTTACAATTCTGGGCTGACGCCACCATGGTGGTGTTGACATCTGGATCCGTATTGTCCCAAACACCGTTTTGTGCGGCTGTAGAGGTCGGTCCACAAGTACCACCGTCATCCTGAAACACGGAGTGCTCGAGGCGGCCGAACCAGTTAAAGACCGGAATGTGGCCAACATCGGCGGCGGTTGTAGTGGCCGCGCTGACAGTGAAGCTCTTGTATGCGAGTACCTGATCCAGGTACCGGTCCCAGATCGCTAGCTGGTAACTTCCGTCAGGCAGGCCGTTAATCGTAAAGCTGCCATCTTCTTCAGCCAGCTGGGCGGCAATCGTCGGACCCTGGCCATTCTGCGAATTCACCGCGATCCACGCACGGGTGTGCGCCAGCGCATCGTAGCTACCGCTGTCATAGATCGTCTGTATCGGCGGACGCGAGATATGCGCGTTGGTGACCATGCCGGTGACGGAGTTCGAACCGGAAATCGTGGTAGTTACACCGCCAATGGTCTGCTGGACACCCGGAGTACCGTTGTTGTCCAGGTCAGCCGGACGGACGAAACCGGTGAAATTGTGCCAGCCCGGCGGTCCGAATTCCTGGAAGTAGGCCGGTTCACCGGCCTTGACCCAGACGTCGTTGACCTTGGTGCCTTCGATGGTCGACGTCTGCACCCAGTCAGCTACCTGGCCTTCCGGCGGCGTGACGATGATGCCGTACTTGGCCGGGTAAACGTTCTTGACCAGCGCCTCACCGGCGATATCCAGCGAGCGCGTATAGGCGTTGTCCGGACAGGTAATGATGACACCCGGTTTGGCTGGCGTTGAGACGTAAGTACCAGCCACGTAGTTGCCGGCACCATCAACTTCGAACGTACCGAAACAGTCGAGCGCGTTGGTCAGCGGCAGGCCATCCATGTCGTAGTTGACCATGCCGGAAGCCAGACCGTAGCGACCGCCACCGTCTTCGATGGTGACCGCGAAACCGCCGAGACCGACTTCGCCGGTATCCCACGCACCGTTCGTTGCTGCATTGTCGTTGAATACCTTGATGCTGATCTGCGCGGGTGTGGTAGGTGTCGGGTAGACGTCAACCCTGACCTCGGTGGCATTGCCCATGAACATGGCACCACCGGTGGCATGGCCGGGATCGTCCTTGTTACCGTTATCATCCGGCAGCACCGACACGTAGTAATGCTTGGTCGGGTCGAGCGCCAGTGCGGCAAATTCAGCCGCCCCATGGCCCTGCGCGACCACGGGCATGTAACTCTTGTGGAAGCTCAGCGCCAGCACGTCGTAACTTGGCGGGCTGGTCGGATCGGGATGATAGGTAATGTCTTCCTCGACGGTCCACTGGTAACCTGCCAGCTGAGTAGCAGGAGCAGTCGTGGTGTCCTCGACAATGAGATTAATATTTGACACCGCCATCGATGTCGGCAGGGTTACCGTGGCGGCCGCGCTACACAGAGACGGAGTCGCTGCATCACAGGCCTGGTATGTGAATGTGCCGCCAGCACCAGTGTAGGTGAACTCGCCAGTGCCCGTATCGAACGTCAATCCGGTCAAAGTGCTGACTCCGCTAACTTGCAGCACATCACCGTCGACGTCGGTGTCGTTGGCAAGAATATCCGCCGCGGTAAACACAATGCTGCTGCCGGTGCCATTGACCGGGATTGTGTCA
Organism: Thiohalomonadales bacterium; assembly: GCA_040235555.1. GTDB lineage: Bacteria > Pseudomonadota > Gammaproteobacteria > UBA6429 > Thiohalophilaceae > RI-92. Next base: position 5,754 of record JBECKZ010000092.1, read on the forward strand.
TCGTTCGCAACCGGTGCGTCGTTTACGTAAGACACATTGATGGTGACAACACCCACTTCAGCAGGCCCAACACATGTTGGAGTAGTAGGCGGAGCAGTACTTTGGCATGCTGAGTACTGGAACGAGTCGACGCCGGAATAATCCGCATCCGGCGTGTAAACGAAACCACCACCTAAACCAATACCATTAAAGGTCACTGTGCCATGCGCGGGTGGTACAGCAACCGTATGCAAGACCGGCCCCATGAAGCTGTCGTTGTTTGATACATTTTCAGTATCAAGAACCGTGTCTTCCGGCGTGCTGTATTCGTCATCCACGACATGCATCGTGGCCGTGGTCAAAACAGGTGTGCCAATGGTAATACCACCTAGTGATCCGCCGGGACCGGTTTCGGTCGCTGATTCCGCCAGTTCACTGTCATTACGGAAACCGGGCTGACGATCGAACAGCGACAGCTTGATATTGGTTCCCGCCAGGGTCGCGGTAGCGTCCTTGGTGCCGTTCGGCGGCAGCATGATAACGCTCTGTACTCTCGGCTGACCGGGATACAGGTTACCGTCTTCGGCGATCACACCCTGCTCCAGGCCGACGATCGACGGTGTATGCATCTTCTGGCCGGCGTTGAGGTAGCGCAACAGCACCGTATCGCCCGCGGCCAGCGGAACAGTACCACCGACGCCATCGCTCTTCGAAGAAAGGTCAAAACCGCTACCGCCGTTCACCAGCAGGTGACGCGGCTTGTAGTCGATCGTACAGGGATAAGCCGTCGCGCGGTAATCAGGCGAATTCGGATTATCATACTTGGACAGGCTCAGACAGTTCGGCCCAATCTGCATACCCGCGGCCGCAGCAGCGTCAACGCGGGCGTTCTGCGCTGTGTCGATTTCGCTGAACAGGATGACCGAACTGGTCGTTGTTGTCGGATAAGCCGATCCCGTAACGACCAGTGCGCCATACAGGCCCATCGGCACCTGTAACTGCGGCGCGCTGCCGCTCTGGTACAGATAGGTACCTTCCTTCGGACTGGCGATGGTGTAAGTGCTGATCGCACCCGCAGCGGTTTCCGCCGTCATTGATGTGGCACGGCTACGTGCGCGGGTGTCTGTTAACGATGCGGGGACACCGTCACCACTCGTCAACTGGCCCGGCACCATCACCGAAACCGGCACGGTCAGCGTGTTCTGGACGTGGATGTTCAGTGCTTCAGTGGTTGTCGCGTTGATTTGCGGGCCCGGAGCGGTCGCCGTATCACACGTCGTGAAGGTGGCGTCACAGGATGCAAAACCCCACATCTTCACTGGAGTGCCATCCGTCATCGTCTTGTCGAAGGCGCTGGCCCTGAGATACACATCCGCTGCCAGGGCGTTGCCCGCACCGGTGACCGCGAGGACCGCCAGCATCAGGCCGCACATCCTGGATACGGGCGACTTTTTATTAGACTTGTTAGACCCAATTGCAAGAGACCGCGTCATCGAAACCTGTATCCCCGGATCGGCTTGTTTTATTGAAACATTCATAGTTTGTTCCTCTATCTCTTAATCCGATAAATCATTCCGCGATTGCGACGAAAGGTGCTTCGACGATCATCATTGTCATCAGGCCACCCGGAAATACGTCGTTATTAACCAGCTCGCGCTCGGTATGTGAATGCCACATAAAGCCGAAACCGTAGCCGGGGTTCAGACCACCTTCACCCGGCGGCAGGGTCGAGTTCACATCGCCAAGGTAGGGGCTGCCGCTGAAGAAGCCGCCAAATGCCATGTTGTTGAAACTGGGCAGGGCGACGGGCAACGGTTTGTTGTGGTCGGCACAGTACTCCATAAAGTTGGCTGCACCTGGACCGACGGCGGTGTTGTAACCGTTCGCATCCGGCGTACAGGTTGTACCGTCACCCGCGGTATGACCGTAGATATCCCAGCCCATGTCCTTGCCGGTCCACTCGAAGATCGCATCGGTGGTGGTACCCGGCATTGAGGCAATGGTGAATACCTTCGGTCCAGCCAGGTGGTTAGCACTGTTCAGCAACATATTGCCGTCACGTGCGAGCACGCGCGCATGGTTACCATGATGGTGGAACGGATGCATCTCGCGGCCGCCACCGACCACGCGCATCAGGATTTTTTCACCAGGATGCATATGCGCCAGCGCGCCATAAGGCTGGTGCGGCAGTGTATCGGTACCATCGACTGCCATCGTGTCGGGACCAACACGACCGTTCAGCAGCCAGTATTCCGAACTCTCAAATGCATCGGGCGGCAGTACGATCGGTCCTGCACCGGTTGACTGCTGTTCGACGGTCTTGTGCAACTGGTAATCGATCGAACTGGTTACAAACAGGAACTCGCGGTCGTAACACGCATCAGGATGGTTATAGGCGGCACCTGATTCAAGCGCATCACCGTACATGGTTCCGCACGACGCCGGCACGGATGCAGGACGCACGATGATCGCCCCGTACAGACCCATTTCCACCTGCAGGTCAGAGCGGGTACCGCTGTGGTACTGGTAGGTACCCGGCTTTGATGGCGTAAAGGTATAGGACACATCCCCACCATTGACCGCTTCGTTGGTCAATTCGCCGGTGACACCACCGCTGGCAGTTACCGTCTGACCCATGAACACCATCGACACATTACCAGCCGCTTTCGGCAGGTCATTGTGCAGGGTGATGGTGACAGCAACGCCCTCGGTCAGGATCAGGGTCGGACCAGGCAGCTGCATGTTCCCGCTGGGGTCCGTGTAGCCCCATGAATAGATGGAGCCCCCGTCTGCCACCGAAACATAACCCGCCTTCGCTGACAGATTGAAGCTGGTCCCCGAGATGCCCTTTACCGCGGCCTCGGCCGCCGGCGAGATAGCCAGTGCTGATACAAGCAGCGCGGCCAGTAGACGTATAGAATTTAATTTAGTCATTGCGAATCTCCTAACATCACTGCCTTAAAGAGAAGCCTGTATCTGAATCTCTGTCATCATGCCACCGAGGTTCTCAGCATCATTTGCCAGCTTGTCCAGGTTCTTGGTATAAAAAAAGAATGTCTGACCTACCGCCATACCCGTTGTGTCGATGATCACATCCGCAGACTGACCGCCACCGATCGTGATGGAGTTGGTCTTGTAGTACATGTTGTTGCCATCGTCATCACGCAGCAGGCGCGCGTCGAGTCCCACAACTTCCATCGGCAGACCATTCACACCCACGGTATAGATATTCGTTACGGTCAGGTTGGATATGCGCAGCAGGATCCGCTGGCCCGGGGTTGCTCTAATAACGGTGTTTATCGGTTGGGAATACTGCGTCCTGCCGAGTTCATCCACCGTGGACATCGTGGCGGTACTCTTCGTATCCGGATAACCGCGACCGTTCAGCAGGAAGTAGCGATCGCGCATTTTCGCGAACGGCAGGGCCTGGGTGTTGAAGCTGGCATCATGGAAGTCCGGGTCGAACGAACCCAACTGGATCGGCACTTCGACGTCGTAACGAGTGGAACCGTCACCATCATCGTAGGCGTATTTGGTAACACCCGGTACGTGATCAATCTCGCCACCATTGGCAATGCTAGGGCAAGTCGCGCCTGGCAGATTATGTCTCGGGTCAGCTGCCGGTAGTGCCTCGAGCATCTCACAACGATCCTGACGCGGACGCACAAACAGGTTACCGAGCATGCCCATCTGCATGTGCTCAGTCGCCTCGACGTGGCAGTGATACATGTAGGTACCGGCATCCTTCGGCTGGTAGTAATAGGTCAGCGTCGCGCCCATGTTGATCGCAATGGAGGCATCCGGCAGACCGTCGAAGATGGCCGAGGCGTTCGGGAAGCCGTGGAAGTGGACGGTATGCGGATCGAACAGGTCGGGGCGCTGGATCATGCCGGTGTTCGTCAGGTTGAGGAAGTATTCGTCATCCTCGCTCATCACAATGGTCGGGGCAGGCGCGTTCGCGGCAAAGGTGCCCTGTTCCATTACCCAGGACGGATAGTTACCGCTCGCGATATCCGGTGCCGTGGTGGGGAGTTCCACACCGTCCACGACTTCGTGGGACAGACTGCTGACGGTCTCGCCAGGCGCCGCGACCCGATTGAATCCGAAGATGTACAGACGCTTACCAAGACCCGAAGCATCCTTATCGTCAGCCATGGTGGTAATACCATCGCCGGCGGTGAGGTGGTCGCATTTGATCCTGCTACCGTCATCGTTCGCTTGCCTAACATAGATATCTTCAGCATCAGTGCTGCCGACATTATCAGGTATAGCCGGATGATTTGCAGTCTCCTCAGGACACTGCCAGAAAATGCTGCTGTCCTCAGCACTCGCAAACGGCACGAACAACATACAGATTGCTGCAGCAGCGAATCCTCGGGTTATGATTTTCATCGAATCCCCCTTCGACTTTGGTTGATACGGTGGAATGCTAGATTTCCGCGACAAAATGCCGCACTTCCCTGCTTGAGAAATTAATTCAAAACCGCGGTTTTGCGTCTAAGGGGAATACTGTAGATCGGAGGTAGGAAATGCCTACACTTAGACGAGATAAGTGAGTACTAAAGTAATTCGTTTATGCATTATCTTTAATATATAAGGGATACAACACTGCATTGCATTCAAACCAATAAATACAATTAGTTGATGATCGAAATTACAGCTTCGGGTAAAAAGCTTATTTGATAAATTTCTGATGCCAGGTTTACTTGACTGAATAAATATATTATTGTCATGGGTAATACCAATAACTAGATAATGAATACCTCATGGGGCTCGCGACAATGCACATATCACATGAGATCATGATCATTGATGACCACGCCATGTTCCGTGCAGGTATCCGTGCATTACTGGAATCCCAGGACAACCTGCATATCGTCGGTGAAGCATCCGATGGCCTGGACGGTCTGCACCAGGCAACCCGGATGCAACCCCATCTGATTATTACCGACCTATCCATGCCCAACCTGAACGGGACCGAGGCCATTGCGGCGATTAAAAAACGTATCCCTAACGCCAAGATCCTGGTGTTAACTGTGCACAAGGTGGAAGAATACATCCATGCTGCACTAAAGGCCGGGGCAGATGGCTACATCCTCAAGGATGATTCCCAGGATGACCTGATCACGGCTATCCAGCAGGTCCTTGCCGGTAAAACCTATCTGAGTCCCAGTATTTGCAAGAACGTGGTCAATGGTTATCTCAATCCACAATCTGACAAGACTGCGATGCTCAAACCCGGCCGCGAGTCACTCACCATGCGCGAGTTACAGATCCTGAAACTGATAGCCGAAGGTAACAAGAATAAACAGATAGCAGCATTGTTATCGATCAGCAGCAAAACCGTGGAAAAACACCGTTCCAACCTGATGAAAAAGCTGGACCTGCATGACATCAGCAGCATCACTGCCTACGCCATCAAGAACGGAATTGTGCTAACAGCTTGACACGAGTTCACTCGGCCAACGAATATTGATAATTGTACCATTCGGTACGCTATCAAATATCCGAAAACTACCACCGCTCAATTCCACCCGTTCCTGCATACTGTTTATTCCCATACCCCGTGTATTGCCTGCACGCTGCCCCTGACATACTCCGATACCATTATCCGTAATACTCAGACCAATAAATTCATCGATCTTTTGCAGGTTAATTATGACTGTATCGGCGTTGGCGTGTTTGACGATATTATTAAGGGCTTCTTGCAATATCCGGTAAATCACGATTTTGCGATCTTCCGAGATATCCTCTTCTTCCAGGTAAATCTCTTTTTCGATTTTAATATCCCGGTAGGTCTCCTCGAACTGGCGACAAAACCAGTTAATCGTCGAGATTATCCCCAGGTCATCCAGAATTGAAGGACGCAGATCCATGGCCATGCGTCTGGCATCGTCGATCGTTTGCCGAATCTGGGTAATCGATTTTGTGAGTATCTCGCCTGTTTTGCTGTCAAGTTCGCCTTGCCTGTCCCGAACCAGTTCTTCCATAGAGTACTTAATCGCACTTAGCGATTGCCCTAGTCCGTCATGTAATTCCATGGCAAGACGCTTACGTTCGTTTTCCTGCGCATTTAATAATTGACTGGACAGTTTTTGCAGGCGTTCTTCGGAACGTCGCAGCGATAATTCGATGTTCTTTTGTGGCGTAACATCAAATATATTTACAATGATTGTATTTTCTGGAAAGGCATTCAGGTACTCCATCTTCACCTCAAGCCACAATGGATTACTGATGCCATCCATGGCCTTGAGGATAACAATATCCGTGGATTCGCCGTTCAGGGCTTCCAGATCGGCAAACAGGGACAGGAGCTTTCCCCGTTCCTCGGTATCGAACAGGTTTACCAGCACCGTGTTAATCAGATCCGACTTGCGGTATTTGAATATCTTACAGAAACGATCGTTGCAGAATTGAATACGCCCACTGTTCAACAGGCACACCGCCGCCAGCGTGTTATTAAATAGCTGAATATATTTTGACTCGGATTTGAGCAAGGCAATTTTATTCTGCCTGTGTTCTTCCAGCTCCCTTGTCAATTTCCGGTTCACCTCTTCCAGCTGACTGTTACGTTCCCTGATCGTATCTTCCAGTTCGGTATTGTATTTTTTCAGTTTTTCTTCGGCATGCTTGCTCTGGGTAATATCCTCAACCACTAGCACCGCGTAGCCTTTATGAAATTTTCGTTTCGTCTCATTGTTATTGAAGGTGCGCAGGGAAAACCGGAAGATTTTTTTGGTCTGGGTATTTTCCGTTTCCCAGGCGATATGCCCAAACTGAGGCAGATTTTCCCAGATTTCCTCCCAACTATTGAGTATGTCCGTAGTCCCATCCGGTATGATTTTGCTGATAAGATTCTCCACACTGTTATGGATGTGTGAATTGACTGTACCTAATTCCCAGTGCTCTACCGTCATGTTGACCCGGATGATCTCCGCTTCTTCGCTCAGCACCACCACCAGTTGGTTCAAGGCATCTACTGTTCCCTCCCAGACTCGCTTGGCCTCGATGATGTGACGGGCGTTCTTGATATCAAAATTCGGCATCAACTCCAGGGATTGCAAAAACAGGGCAATCACGCTGGCCATTGATTTCACAAAAAGAATTTTGGCCGCACTCAGATCATACGTGATACCAGTACAAACAACGGCAAGAATACCGCGAGGACCATCTTCACATTCAATGGGAACACTGATACCGGTCATGATAGGGTAACCACCAAGTAGATGACTGACTAACTCTCTGTCACCCTCGTCCTCTTCCGTAATGACGGACACTTCTTCTGTCAGGATTGATAATGCATCCAGGCGTGATCCGCTCAGCGCTTCGCTGAACGAGCTGTCGTCTTTAATACCTTTTATTCCACCGGCATGTCCCGAACCAATGATTTCACCAAAAAACGCACAATCCGCATGCAGGATCTCACGAATAAACTGGAAGGTACGGTGGAGAATATCGTCAGAATTCAGGCCATGGCCACTAAATGTGTCTTCCGAAAATTGCTTGAGCTTGTTCAGATAAATCGTTGCCGATACTTCATCGCTAGAATGAAGATTTTGTTCTTTGTCTTTGATTCCAGGCATATGTCATTCCCCAGTGACAATGTCCACCTCGAGCTGGTGAACCCGGATCGGCAATGTTGATAAAACCGTAATATAAAACATTATATACGGTATAAAAGGTAGGTAAAGGCTGTATAACAGTTAACACCCGTTCGGTGTGTCTTTAGCGAAAGCCAGTCTGGAACCGCAGCTAAGGGTCCTCCCCGATCAGGCATCATGAAGTATTCAGTGCAACGTTTGTAGATTCTGTCTGGCCTGCTCCGCTTGCCGACACAGGACTTCTGCCCCCTTGAGGATGCGCGGGGTATCCCGCTGCATCAGGTCGGCATCGATGTAAAACAGATTGTTTGCACGCACGGCGGTGATTTGCGGCCAGGCCCGCCAGCCTGACAGGTTTTTCGCCTGCATTTTCTCTGAACCACCACTAATAATTATTTGCGGATTTCTGGCGATGACGGCTTCGGTACTGACAACCGGTGCAAGAACCGGAGCATTGGCAAAAACATTGCGTACACCACACATGCGCATAACATCGCTGATAATGTGACTGCCGTTAATCGTGTAGATCGGCTTATGCCAAATCTGATAAAAGCCGGTGAGTACCTTGCGGTGTGCATAGCGTTTTCGCAAGTTACGGATTTGTGCCTGCATATGTTGCGCGATTTGTTGCGCCCTCTCCCTGACGCCAATTAATACGCCAAGTTTAATCAAGGTGGTGGCAATATCACGCAATTTTTTGGGTTCGCTACGGTAGACCGGTATGCCGAGTCGCTCGATAGCGGCAAGTTGTTGCGGGTTATTGCCACTTTGCCAGCCCAACACGAGATCCGGATGGTATGCCATAAGCGCTTCCAGATTGAGACTGGCACTACTGCCAATGCGGGGGATGTCTTTGGCTGCACTCGGGTAATTACTGAACTGTACCGTGGCCACGACGCGATCACCCACACCCAGGTCAAACAGCAACTCGGTAAGATTCGGTGCCAACGTAATAATGCGTGATGCCGGTTTTTGTAAAGAAATGATCTTGCCAGAGTCGTCCTTGACTTCGACCGCAAGCACATTGGTAACAGCCAGCCAGAGCAACAAGCCTATACTGATCCATTGCACTCGCGATGGCATTTACAATTGGCCACCATGAAATAGCAGCCGCGGGAACCACTGTCCCTCAAACAGTTCCAGTTCAATCCGGGTAATACTGGCATTGCTGACCTGGATACGAAACACATGCTGCATCGGGATCGCCAGCAGGTACAGTAAAGAAGCACGTATCACACCGGCGTGACAAACAACCAGAAGATGCTGATCGGTATGCTGTGCCAGCATGTCCTGCCAGGCCTGACGCACGCGATCACAGAAGGCCTGCATTGGTTCGGCACCGTGCGGACGGTGCGCCACTGGGTCCTGCCAGAAGCGATGCAGAATTTCAGGATCACTTGCCTTGACCTCAGCGGCAGTTTTGCCTTCCCATTCGCCAAAACCGATTTCCATGTAGCGTGGTTCTGTCTGTAGTGGCAGTTGATGGCGTTGCGCCAGTTCCTGCGCGAACTCACTACAGCGTAATAACGGCGAGGTGATAATCCGATCCCAGGGGTGATGATCGCCAACGGCTTCACGCATCTGCCACCAACCCTTGTCGCTGAGCGGGTCATCGATCTGACCACGGTATTTGCGACCGCCTACCGGCTCGCCATGACGAATGAGATCAACAATGGTAGTCATACGTAAGAAAGGTAAATCTTAAAATAATGTCTTATTACGAATAATCATACTGATTAAACCTATCTCACAATGTTGCGAGCGCAGGCGAGACAAGGTAAAAATGAACGAGAAAGCGGAGTTGACACATTAGTCAAAGAGTATTTTGAGTTCATTTTTAACGCCGTATCGCCAAGCGCAGCAGTTGTGAGATGTATTTTTAGATTAGCCAGCCCGCAATGACCATCAACCCCATCACCGTCAACCAGGCTACCACCGCACGCCGAGTGAGCGCCAGCACATCGTGAACACCAGCCAGGTCCGGTTCATTTTCTTCACTGGTCGAGGCAGGGATAGCACCCAGGCCGGCTTCCACCAGCAGACCTTCACTGTCACGTTTCCATAAATCGCTGATGTGTTGCAGGGACTGCAGGGTCTCTACAAAACCACCTACCAGGGCAAACGCAATCGCGCTCAGACGGGCGGGTATCCAGAATAAAATACGATACAAGTCGTAAATGGAATCCGACAGGCCACCTTGTACCCCGTCATAACGCAACCGCAATAAACAGGTTGCCCGAAACAACACAGCACCCACAGGACCCAGAACAAGAAACCAGAAAAAGATGCCCAGAATGTTTTCACACAGGCGGATTAACAGGGCCTGTTTAACCTGTTCGGTAGTAACGACCGGATCATCATCGGCTGGTCGTGCACACAAAGCTTCAGCATGTTTATTGGCTTCGACAATATCGCCGACCTGCATGGCACGCAGGTAATCATGTGCCTGGCGCATAGGATCCACCGGGCCCAGCGACATCAGCAGGACAAACACGGCAAAGATAAATCCAAAGACAATCCAGACGTGAGCTAATAATATGGAAACCAACCAGACCGCCAGGACCACCGGCGCAAGGATTGCGAGGACGGCTATCGGCCCATCCCGCAAACTGGATTTCTGCATCTGCAACAGGATCCAGTCGGTCAGTGTTGAAAACCAGGCGTAATTACGCCAGTTTTCCAGCGATTTCACGCTTGCTTCAAAGATGATACTCAACAGAATCGCGATGAAACTCATGTATTATTTTTCTCCACCCACGCTCCCGGTTCAGGCTGTCTGATTCTAACCCAAACGGCTATCCAGTTCATGGTGCAATTTTGCCCACTCGAATGCAGGTCCCGGATCGGTCTTGCGTTGTGGCGCAATTTCACTGTGCCCAGTGATCCGTTCGGGTGTGATCGCCGGATAATTGCGCAGCAGGCATTCAATCAAATCGGCCAGTTGGGTGTATTGTTCATCGGTATAGGGTTCAGTATCCGTGCCTTCCAACTCAATACCGATGGAGAAGTCATTACACCGCTTGCGGTCTTGAAAACTGGATTCGCCCGCATGCCAGGCTCGCTGCTGGAAAGGAACAAACTGAATAACTTCACCGTCTCGTCGAATCAGGACATGTGCCGAGACTTTGAGTCCTTCAATGCTGGCGAAAAAGGGATGCGCAGCCGGATCCAGGCGGTTAGTAAATAATTGCTCGATATAGGGTCCCCCGAATTCGCCCGGAGGCATACTAATTCCATGTACGACGATTAAATTGATTTCCGCATCGACGGGCCGATCATCGGCATTCGGTGACGGCACATACAACACATCCATGAGTAAGCCAGTGGCCTGATCGATAGCAAAACTCATGGTGCTTCCTGCGCTGGCGCTGCCAGAATTGCATCGAGAGTATGTTCGATCGTCTCAAGCCGGGCCTCGCATTGCAGCGGCGCATGATATTCGCCGTTCACAAATACGAACAACGCGGGCAGATGAAATACTTCATATTCGCGGGCCAGGCCCATGCTGTGTTGAGCATCGATTTCCACGATATGCAAATCAGTTCGATGGCCGGCAAGCTGGTTTAGCAATATCTTCCAGTGACGGCAACTGCTGCAGCCTTCGCTGGTGAAGAACACGATACTGATACCCCTGGTGGTATGCATTACGGAATAAAAATCCGTGTCATTCAGCACTTGCAGCGTTGCCTTCTTATTCATCATTGCTGTTCACCATACCCTGCAGAACCATATCAGTAAAACTCACGATACCAATCAGTTTACCATCTTCGATAACCGGGGCACGCGACAGGCCGAACTTGTCAAACAGTCGCGCGCAATAACGGATATCCATCTCCGGGTCGACGGCAATCACCGGCTTGGACATCACTTCATAAACGTTGACCCGTTCAGGAGCCCGATCCACTGCGAGTACTGACTTGGCAATATCGGAGATCAAAACGATGCCATATTCGTCATCGGGATGACGCTTGTCCACAATCAAACACTTCGTTTCAATATGGCGCATCTTGGAAAGTGCATCCTTCACGGTCGTCATGCCGTCGACGAGGTCATAATGGTGCTTCATCACATCGCGCACCCGAACGACGTTTCGCTCAATCATATCTGGTCCTCCACTGCTTCCGACAGGTTAAGGATCTGCTGGCTTACGCCCACAGCATCTTCCACATCGATCTGAAAGGCAATACCGGTGCCCGGCTTTTCATCGAATTGCCCCACTTTCGCGATCGTCTCCAGAATGCTGCGGGACATGTGTTCTTCCACCAGAAAGAACAACACATCACGCTGGGTCTCAAGTGTCAGTCCAAAGAAAGTCTTGCTACGTTTTAACCCTTCACCTCGCGCATGATTGATAACCGTAGCACCGGTTGCCCCTGCCTCGCGCGCCGCATCCATCACAGCATCGGTCTTATTGTCTTCCACCAGGGAAATGATCAGTTTGAAATGCATGCTTAACCTCCTGTCTCGGTATCCGAATTGGGTGTTTGTGTGCGACGAGCCCGCCAGTGCGCGAGCTGGGCATAGCCCATGACTGTCATCATGGGGAATAAGCTGGCAAAGGCAATTAAACCAAAGCCATCAACCAGTGGACTGCGACCAGGTATGGTGCTCGCCAGTCCTATGCCAAGGGCAGTAACCAGCGGTACTGTGACAGTTGAGGTGGTGACCCCACCCGAATCGTAGGCCAGCGCAATTATCGATCGCGGTGCATAATAGGTCTGGATCATGACAAGGACATAGCCGGTGATGATGTAGTATTGCAAGGGTGTTCCTGTGACTATGCGATATGCCCCCAGCGCGATACCGATCGCCACCCCGAGGGCCACCGCAATTCGCAAGCCCCAGACATTGATTGCGCCACCGGAAACATCGCTGGCCTTTATGGCCACGGCGATCAAGGCCGGCTCGGCAATCGTAGTGGCAAAACCAATCGCTGCCGCGAAGGTATATACCCAATAGTAGTCACTCCAGTGCACGGTACCAGCGAACCCGACCACGCTGCCGTATATAAATGCAGGATCAGTTAATTGTTTGGCCATAACCTCGCCCAGCGGGAACAAGGCCTTGTCCAGTCCAACCAGAAAACACGCCAGACCAAGCACCACATAGACAAGCCCGATCAGGATCTTTTTGAAATTATGAATGCGTTGCTGCAGAATGAAATACTGAAAACCAAAAATGACCAGGATGATCGGCAATACATCCCGCAAGGTATCAAGGAGTGTATACAGGAAGGTCATGTGCGCGCCGGTCGCTTCCATTACACAATCATCCCGTAGGCCATGACAAAGATCATCGGTGTCAATGAAGCAAACGCAATCAGGCCAAAGCCATCGACCATGGGATTACGGCCCTTGATACTCGATGCCAGCCCCACGCCAAGGGCTGTTACCAATGGTACTGTGATCGTCGATGTGGTAACGCCACCTGAATCATAGGCAATACCAATGATGGCTTCCGGTGCGAATTCAGTCATGATCACCACACCCAGATAACCACCGATGATGAGATAGTGGATTGGCCAGCCGCGTAGAATACGCAGCACGCCAATTACAATCGCCAGCCCCACTGATAAGGCCACGGTGATACGTAATCCATAGGCGTAACTCTCGCGTGCCGCCGCGGTGTCGGCAACCTCCCCGGCCTTGGCCGCCAGTGCCGCGGCTTTGTCCGCGACCGAAATCAGGGCGGGCTCAGCAATTGTGGTACCGAATCCCAGCAGGAAAGCAAAACTCAACAGCCAGAACAGACTGCCGCGGCGGGCAAAGGCATGTGCCATGTCTTCACCAATGGGAAACAGGGCCATCTCCAGGCCACGTATAAATAAGGAGAGACCGATGACAACCAGAAGTAGGCCTTCGAGGATTTGACCAAAATGTGGGATGGGCTGACGCAGGATCAGCAGTTGGAAAAACGCAATAACGACGATGATAGGAGACAGATCCCGTAGGCTGGAACTGAGTGATTTGATAAGTATGAATAACTGCGCTTTCATGTCAGCAGATTCTGAAAAAGCAGGTCATCCCGGCCGCGTGATTATCTGATATTATCGTGAAGCCGGCGTTATTCCTACACATATAAAAAAGGAGTCCGCAATGGATCTTTACACGCATATTTTGTCCACGCTCAGTAATTTTATTTGGGGACCCGTCACACTTATTTTACTGGTCGGCACCGGGATTTACCTGACTGTCGGCCTGCGTTTCATGTCCATTCGCAAACTGGGCTATGGCTTCAAACTACTTTGGCAGGGCCGCAGGCAAACTGGTGAAGAAGGCGATATCTCACCGTTTAATGCCCTGATGACGGCACTCTCCGCCACTGTTGGCACCGGTAATATCGTCGGTGTGGCCGGTGCCATCGCCATCGGTGGACCCGGCGCCGTATTCTGGATGTGGATTACGGCACTGGTGGGCATGGCCACTAAATATTCCGAAGCTGTACTCGCAGTGAATTATCGTGAAGTCGATGAGCGTGGTCGCCACCAGGGCGGACCGATGTACTACATCAAAAACGGTCTGGGCAATAACTGGAAATGGCTGGCATTTTTATTCGCCCTGTTCGGCACTATCGCCGCCTTTGGTATCGGCAACGCAGTGCAATCCAATGCGGTTTCCAAGGCACTTTCCTCGCAATTTCACTGGTCAGCACAGTCGCAGTGGTACATCGGTGCAGTACTGGCAGTCCTCACCGCCGCAGTGGTGATCGGCGGCATCAAAAGTATTGGCGCCTTTGCCGGCAAGGTTGTGCCCTTCATGGCCGTGGCCTATGTTGCAGGTGCCTTGATTATTCTGTTCATGCACCTGGATCAAATCCCCGCAGCACTCTGGACCATCGTGCATGATGCATTTACTGGCACGGCGGCAGCCGGTGGCTTCGCCGGTTCTGTGTTTATGTTAGCGGTACAAAAAGGTGTATCACGTGGTGTCTTCTCCAACGAGGCCGGGTTGGGCAGCGCGCCCATGGCCCATGCCGCTGCGCGCACGACCAATCCCGTGCGTCAGGGCATGATTGGCATGCTCGGAACCTTTCTCGACACCATCGTGATTTGTACCATGACTGCCCTGGTGATCGTCATCAGTCAGCAATGGCTCCAGATCGACCCGCAGACCGGCAAACAAATCTCCAGTGCTGCACTTACCTCCGCCGCCTTTGATCAGGGACTGCCCGGTGTGGGTCAGTACATCGTCACCTTTGGCCTGGTCTTCTTTGCCTACACCACCATCATCGGCTGGAGTTTTTATGGTGAACGTTGTGCAGAGTACCTGTTCGGCGTCAAGGTAATCGTGTTTTACCGGATTATCTGGGTCATCGTGGTCTTTGTCGGTGCCGGTGCCGAGCTGAAACCGATCTGGTTATTGGCCGACGTTCTCAACGGCATGATGGCGATCCCTAATCTGATTGCCTTATTGTTGCTAAGCCCTGTTGTGTTCAAATACACGCAAGACTATTTCAAAAACAATCCACAATAGGCGTCCGGGGCAATTCATGGAGCAGCTACCCGAAGATATCATTCGCCAGCAGGTTAGCGAGGCCTTGCAGGAAGACATTGGCACGGGCGATGTCACCGCCGCACTCCTGGATCCACAGCAATTTGCGGATGCCCGGGTGATCAGCCGTGAAACCGGCATCCTGTGTGGTACGGCCTGGTTCGATGAAGTCTTTCACCAACTGGATAACACCATTCGGATAGCCTGGTCTGTACAGGATAGCGACAAGGTTTCACCCAATCAGACACTTTGCCACTTGCATGGTCCAACGCATGCACTACTCACCGGTGAACGCACCGCCCTGAATTTCCTGCAGACACTGTCCGGCACTGCGACCGTGACTCACCAGTTTGTCCAGGCCATGGGTAACTCGACCACCCGCCTGCTGGACACCCGTAAAACCATCCCCGGTTTACGCCTGGCACAAAAATATGCCGTGCGTTGTGGTGGCGGACATAACCATCGCATCGGGCTGTATGACATGGTCCTGATCAAGGAAAACCACATTACTGGTTGCGGTTCGATCCAGGCTGCTGTCCAGACCGCCTTGCAACAGTTTCCAGACCTGCCGATCGAAGTGGAAGTCGAATCACTGGATGAACTGGATCAGGCAATTGCAGCCGGCGCCCATCGCATCCTGTTGGATAACTTTTCGCTGGACGCATTACGTCAGGCAGTCAACCTGACAGCTGGCCGCGCTGAACTCGAAATTTCCGGTAACGTCACCCTGCAAAATATTGCCGAACTATCGGCAATCGGTGTCGACTACATCTCCACCGGTGCCATCACCAAACACGTGTCTGCGCTGGATTTGTCCATGCGGATAACGGCGATCGAAAAATAATGAGTGGTAGTTATAGACCGGGCGAGCTCAGTTCATAGACAATGAAATCCTGCTTGGTCAACAGGACATTGCCCAGTCTGGCAGGAAAGCGTTTGTAGTCTTCGCGTATCAGGCGCAAGGGTTTGCCAGAGACAAATTCGTAGTCATGACGCGCAACCAGGCACCACTTGTTATCCAGGGTTTTAAAAATGATGACGC
>JBECKZ010000133.1:0-13668 GCA_040235555.1 Thiohalomonadales bacterium
CCCTATTACTCTCTCTAGATAAAAGCACCAACAAGAAAACAAAATATGTGTGATATGTGTGAGCAGAAAAATGAAAGGGTTTAGTTTTTTGACCAGGAGATTTTCGACTAACACCAACAAACCAAAAACTGCTCCGAATAACAGGGAGGTTGCAACTATAATGTTGGCGGGATAATCAAGATGATAGACATGACCTGTTAACTTGCCAGCTATTAGGACTTTCTTTACGACCAACACGAAGATCGCATACCGCAACAACCCCAATGAAACAATGCATGCAAAACAATTGTCCTTATTGATCGAGGCACACGATTACCCTGGGTATTTAATTGAATAATTACTTTTCCAGGTTAATAAACGATTGGCGATAGTTTAGGTTCGAATCCTTTCATAATTAATTCACAAAGCAACATTGGATTGTCTTTTGCCAGAGTTGATTATATTTACGAATAATTGAAGGTTTCGCAACCGGTGTGGAATTACGCAGGTTACTGAGGATACGCATTGAGCAGGAAGGAGTTGGCCTGTCAAATGCCCACGAGGTAATAGCATAAGCCACGCATCTGAGCGCATACATTTTGTGTCCAACCTGATATACATTAATGATATCTATCATGATAGGTAACTGGGAACAACAATATCGAAAGAGTCGAGGCACCCGTTGCGACAAAGGACAATATACGAGAACCTGACAATACTGCTTCGATAGCTGGTATTAACTCGGCAAATGATGGTGTATCGTCAACATGACCAATGATATTTATCGCAGTTTTCAGCACAGGAAGATTTCCGCCTGCTTTGGTTTACTCTTTTCCCAATACCTACTTCAGCAACTCATCTTTTTTCTTTATCCTTTAAGGACCTATTTATAGTACCGGTAACCATGTAGGATTCTCTTCTAAGATTGATTTAGAATATATTTCTTAGTCGCGTGATTAAATAAAAATCACTCCGCCTCCTTTAATTAACCCCTTTAATTACTAATTATTAATTTAATTCAATAGTGGAAACCCAACCTTTCCGTTAACAAACTCTTTCACAACGCCTAGAGCAGCATTGATCGCGGATTGCACGGCAGCATCTGTCATGCCAGAGGCAGCGACGAGAACGGATGAAGCAGCGATTTTTTGATTATTCAGCAGGATTTTTGCTTCTTCCTCTGAAATCTCACTCTTTGCTCTTCCCTCGATGATCATATCCAAAGTATCAGCCAGTTTCCGAGTCTCTTCTGTCAGATATGTTTTGATAACTGAAAACTTTTCACCAAATGTTGTCTTAGCAGCTTCGAGAATTTTATCTCCTAGGTTGTCTGAAGTGATATCGTTAGCCATGTCGCTATCTCCTGTGATTACTTATTCTCTTCAATTCCCTGTTTCTTAGCGAGTTCAAGCGACAAAGCCGCTCGTATAGTTTGATTGATATTTCGCCTGACAATTTCTAATGCCCGTTTTGAAGGTCCTTTGGTAGCATTAGCAGGTAAACAATGCATATCACGAAGGCTGCCTCCTTCCACATTGCATTTCCCCTTACCTAGGATGCTCGCTCTGATTTTCTCTACCAATTCTATCGTATGCTTATTGTTCGGAATCGATGCCACCCTAAATTCCAGCTTGCGTAATTGCTTGTCAATATCTTCGTAGAACTTTTTGTTTTTGGCGTAAGCATTTTCTGTTGAAGGGGCCTTGGCAATTAACTTGGCAATAAAATCGTCTGTATTTTGTTGAATCGCGGTAAGAGCCTTATCAGTCTGTTCATCATAATCAGAAATTAGGCGAACAGACATACATGCGGAAAGAACTGATGCAAGCATGAGAATGAAAGCCGTAAAAGCAGTAAATCGCCATTGTCTATATATTTCCATAATTAATTCCTTTTATTTATATATCGAAGCAGCAAGTTTTACTGCAGGAATCAAAATTGCTACTGCTGGACATCTTGCCTAACTTGTTGGTCTGGTGCAGAGTTATGAGAACTCTGCTTAGACGCTGCGTGCTGAGCTACGCGACCAACTCCTTGTGATAAAACATAACCTGCAACACCGCCAAGAAGTGTACCAAGTGTATTTTCCGAAATGATGCCTGTAAGGCCTAACCCTAAGATAACAGTCAACAACAGCAGTACTGTTATAAATTGAATTACTTGTCCAGATTGGATAAGTTCTAGTTGAGACTTTTCTGGAAAGAGCCGAACAATTAATAGAATTAGGATTGCGGTCACGCCTAGCGCTAGGACAACAACCCATAAATTCTCCGCAATTGTCGATGCGCTCTTCTGTTGGCTCAACTTTTTCGATGCTTCCATCGCTTTTTTAAGTTGTTCTATCCGTACATTATACGCGGCAAGTACACTTGGAATGGCTTGACGCTTTTGTTGCTCGATGCGGCTATACTGATCTAGCCGTTCCAATATTTTTGGCTTTATCTTATTCAGAATGAGAATAGCACGCTTACGGTATTTCTCACACGTTTCTCCTGCTTCTGCATTCGGGGCCTTTAAAGCTAGCGGCACATAAGGCTGATCTACACTTCTAGCAGCCGATTCTAATATTGCTACTACTTTTCTTATAAAGTCACTATTCAAGTAATCAGCATATTCGTTAGCAGTATAGTCAGTATAGCAGGTAGATTTACCTTCTCTCTGAAATCCTAACTCTACATTCTCTTTTATCTCTGCAATTCGAGATTTTGAGCTTTCTAGCTCTTTGATAGTTTGAGTTTGTGATTCTAGTCTTTGGATTTCATCGTAAAGCCGATCATCAGGAGGCATAGTTTCCTCAAGAAGATGTTTCTTGAATAAATCTACTTCAGTTGGCAGAGGCAGTTGGCGTATATCATAAATTTCCTTCCATCCATTCAATGCGAATACCGATTTTGAAGAGAGAACAGAAAGTATGGAAAATACTACTAGTACGATGCATATTCTTAACTTGATACTCATTGGCACCATTGCGCTTCTCCTTTAAATAAACAGAGAAAGTGTATACGCCTCCAATTTCATTGATCGAGAGATTCGGCCAACATTTAACAACGAGAGTAAAATGCTATGCTCCTAACTTGTTACGGATAAAAGGATGATTTTTATATATGGATATAGTCTACATAGTAAATTATGTCGACGTCACTAAATGCCTTAGATCAAGATTGATTGTAATTAACAGTGTAGTTATACAATTCTTGTAAAGAGCGTACACTTAATGTAAATCTTTTGATTAATGTGGTTTAAAGACGACTTTTTCTAATAAGATAGAGTGTTTACTTCGTAAATATTTGGGTTCAGAAATGATTTAATACTAATATTCGAGATAGCCTATATTAGTAACAAATTGACCTGAACGAAGTTTAGGGAATACTTAATGAATTCTAAGGGTTCTAAGTACGACCAGAACCTGTTAGGGTTCCGGAAGTACTCAATGTACGGCCGAAGACCGTTCTCGAGTGCTCTTTGACTCGGTTTTTCTGTGTTATTTTTTGGGTTCAGACTTATCCTGATCAGAAACTTTATCCGTATCCTCGAAATGAATCTCAAGTGCATCCGGAGAGGCTAGATCAAAGTCCAGTTCACCAGAGATCGAAGACGGATCATCTGATGCTTCACCCTCTAACGACGGCTGTTGTTGATCATTTTCCATAAACTTGGCCAGGTCGCGTTCAAGTTCATCTTCCAGAGACAAAGCGGAGTGATCAGAAGATGGCTCAGGCTGGGGTTCTTCAGTCTTTGTCGCCAACGATAATGTTTCGGCATTCGACGCAGTTGGTTCCAGCGACAGTTTTGCTTCTGCCGGCGCTGCCGATGTGGAAGATTCGGCGTTCGACGCAGTTGGTTCCAGTGACAGTTTTGCTTCGGCCGGCGCTGCCGGTGAGGATGATTCGGCGTTCAACGCAGTTGGTTCCAGTGATAATTTTGCTTCGGCCGGTGCGGCCGTGGGTTTTGTCTGCATCGAGGGATTGGCTGTTTTTGCGACTGATGCGTTTGCTGCAGCGACGGGCTCTGCCTCAGCAGCAGGTGTTGTCGTCGGCATTTGCGTTGCCGGTGTTGCGGTCTGGGCTGGCGACTGCGCCGTTGTTTTTTTCGTCTCGGCCTGGACTGCGGCAGTCTTTGTCTGCAGGAAAGGATTTGTTGTCTTTGCCACTGACGCGTTTGGTGCGGCGACGGGCTTTGCCTGCACAGCAGCGGGTGACTTCGTCGGCGTTGCTGGCTTTGCAGTCTGGGCAGGCGGCTGTCCCGTTGGCTTTTTCGTCTCGGCCTGGACTACGGCGGTCTTTGTCTGCAGGAAAGGATTTGCTGTCTTTGCCACTGATGCATTGGGTTCGGCTGTGGGCTTAGCGTGCGCAGTAGCGGCTGACATCGTTGGGGTTGGTGTCTTCGCTGTTGCTGGTGTTGCAGTCTCAGCAGGCAACTGCGCTGCAGGATTTTTCATGTCAGCATTGACTTCCGTTTGCTCTTCACCGCCTCTGGGTACCGGTTCAAAGTCTTCCGGTTTTAAAAACGGATTTGAAGCAGAGCTTTGAAACATCTTTGGTGGCGTTGGTTTCTTCTGAACAACTGGAGGTTTGGGCCTTGTTGCATTTTGCTGGGCAGATGCTGTTTGTCCCGCCTGTCGATGGACGGGGGGCTGACCTTGAACAGCCGGATTGCCTGTCGGTTTTGCAGTCTGGCTGGTATTTACAGGCGGTGATGCAGACGTCTGCTCGGGTGCTGCCTCAACACCCGCCCGATTTTTCAACTTGTTGAACATGGTCTTGAGCTTTTCGCCTTTTTCCCTGACCTGCTCGTCCATGACTTTCTTGAGCTTATCCCGGTTCTCGGTCACCGACTGGCTGACCGCTCTTTTCAGTTGTTCCGTGGTTGAGTTTTGCTTGCGCGCCGTTTCCTCGGCCTTGCGTTGTTCCTCTACTGCACGCAGTTCAGCTTCGCGCTGCAGTTGCTCTTGCTGCAGCCTCTTGCGTAGCATGGCCTTTGCTTCATCAGAAATTTCTTCCTGAAACAGTTTGGCCTCCTTGCGTAACAGGTATTTACCAAGATGTTCCATGAAGGTCTTATCCAGCTGTTCGGGCTTGAGGTTGTACTGGCTGGTACCGGGGCCGACGAAATTGGTTAGCAATAACTTGATAATTAGTTTGGCCTCATCAAACTGCAGAACACATTTGAGCTGCAGCGGACCCTGCAGCTTGAACCTGGCACCTTTGACCATCTGGTTTTGATCCCTGGCTTCCAGTTTTTCGTGCTTGAATTGAAAACGTTCCAGTAACTCGCCCTGTGCCAGCGCTGGACCGCGGCCACTGACATCGTAGTTCGTGGGATTGGCCAGGATGCAGTTGAAGCTGAGCGTTATCTGGCGGGGATCGGTAATGTTATCGCTGTAGACCTTATACCCCTGCTGCAGCAAGGTGACTTTTTTTCCCCCGGGCTTGAACGGATACTCCGCCTTGATAACGAGTTTCATCTCGTTGAGCTGGTTGACGAGCTGGGTAAGGAAATCGTTTGCCATGATCATGCGCTGCTTGACCTGCGCACGATAGAACTCATCAGCACCAGCCGATGCGGGTTGCTCGCCTGCTGGCTTGTTCTTTTGTTCTGCTTGAGACTTGAGGTCGTCCAGTAGACCCATGACCCTATTTCCCTTTATATATCAGGTTAATTTACTCTATTTAATCGGCAGATTTGGCTAAAACTTCATATCTTAGAAGGATTTATTCACACTATCCAGCCTACTGGGGGCGGGGACGGTGCGGGTCCGAATCCTGTTCCAGGGAGGGATTGCCCCCTGCCGCCGTGCCTGCTGTCGCTTGCTCAGATTGACCGGCGTTTCCACCTGATCCTAGCCCACCCGATCGCCTGCGGCACCGATTCGGGCCGAGCAATCACCCTTGCCGCCCAGACGAAACATCTGGCCACCCTGGGTTTAGGCCAGAATCTTAAGCTTTTTCCATCCATTCTGGTTAAATGGGTCGGCGTGAATTTAATTAAATTCACGCCGACCCTGTAATCCTCAATCCCTCGCGCCAGCCTTGTGTAGGCCAGCGGTCAATCGCTCGACGTAGGGCGGATAATGGATTATGGATATGTCGAGAATTTGCTGAATGGTGAATTCTTCCCGCAAAGCACGTATTTCTTCCATCTGCCAGGCGGCATCCTCCTGGCGCCCGGCTTGCGCATAGGCGGCAGCCAACCACCAGCGACCGATGAACGTGGTAGGATTCTGTTCTGCCGCTTGTTCGAGATCAGCGATAGCAGGTCTGTATTTTCCTTCCATGTAAAATATCAACCCCCGATTTCGGATGTACCAGAAAGGATAGCGAGGGTTAAGTCTCATGGCTGATTGAATTGCAGAGAGTGCCTCACCCGGTTTCCCGACACCCAGGTAGAGGAGGCCCAGATACGCATAGGCATCTGCATAGTTTGGATTCAGCGCGATTGCGCGCTCCAGCGCAATGACTGACTCAGATAAATTTCCGCCTTGTTCATCATGATCCCTCGACAATATCCGACCCAATGTCCAGTACGCATAAGGGTCGTTTGCGTCCAGGGCGATGGCCTTCCGCGCATACTGCACGGCACTTTTTCGATCGCCGTCGATATCGTTGCTCCATCCGAAGCGTGATCGAAGATCGTACATATTGGCCATGCGCGCATACGCCTCGGCGAATCCGGGATCGAGTGCTACCGCTCGTTTGTAAAAACCGATGGCCCTGTCATTACCTTGTCGGGAAAAGGAAGCTTCCTGATATCGGCCCTTCATCAGGAGGTCATACGCCTCTACACTGACTGTTGCTCTCAATGCCGCGCGTTGTTGTTCCGAAGCCGTTAATTTCACGGACAACGCTTTGATGATCTTTCCCCGGACTTCGTCCTCCAGGGCGAAGATATCGCGAAGCTCCCTGTCGTAGCGTTCCGCCCAAAGATGCTTACCCGTTGATGCATCGATCAACTTTACCGTGATCCGCACCCGATTCCCGGACTCTCGTATGCTTCCGACCACAATATGGGTCACCCCCAATGCCTTGGCAATGTCCGGAATATTGGGTGTTGTGCCTTTGTAAGCGAAGGCGGAGGACCTGGCGATCACCGAAAGGGCCGAAATTTTCGATAAATCCGTGATGAGGTCTTCCGTCATGCCATCGGCGAAATATTCCTGCGCCGCATCACCGCTCAAGTTGGTGAACGGAATGACCACAACCGAAGGCGATCCGGTAGATGCGATTTCTGGAAGTGGCGGTTTAACGGAAAACGCAGGCCTGAACACGGTATACAGACTCCAGGCCAATGCAATGGCCACCAACCCACCGATGAGCTGGGCGATTTTGAGCAGATGCGGATTTTTGCTGGCTCCCGTGGCCACCGGTTTAGCCGCAGGCCGTTCGATCGGTGGTTCATCAGCCACTAACCGGACTGGCGCGATGAGTTGATAGCCTTTTTTCGGAATCGTGGCGATGTAATTGGGATCGCGCGAACTGTCACCCAGCGCCTTGCGTAACTGGATGACTGTCCTGGTGACTGCGTCGTAGCCCACCAATGCACCTCGCCAGACATTGCGCTCCAGCTCGTCCCGGGACACCACATCCCCCGCCCGGGATACCAGATAAACCAGCACCTCCATGACTTTGGGCTCCAGACGAGCGGAACCACTATCTGTCTTGATCACACCTTCCTTGGGGTGAACGCACCAATCCCCAACGAAAAAGCCCTCTTCAAGTCGGTTTTCCGCAACCATAGATCACCCTAGCTCTTCCCCCAAACGGCCAGAAGAACAGGCCTTGCTGCCGACCATTAGCACGCCAATAAACTGTTTTTACTGTAAAAATAATCCATCGTCTTTTCATCGTGCTTTCACCGAGCTTCCATCCGGACTCTTATACATAGAGTAGCTATAAATCCTTACCAAGACACAGCGCGGACACTGTTGTTTATCGCCCGGGTTTCCGACTCAAGCTGACGGGGAGCTGGGGAGTATCACCAGGAAAGTGCTCGGTATTTCTATCAACGATACGGAGGAAGTGACATGAATACACCAATACGATTCATTACCTATTTTGCGCTTGTTTTGCCGGCTGTTGCTTTATTGGATATTGGCGAAGCAAGTGCCAAGGTGACAGGGAAGGAAGTAGTTGGCACCTGGAAGCTGGTCTCGGCAGCCATAATAAAAAATGGAAAGCATAAAGATCTGTTTGGTTCCAGACCCCTGGGGCAAGTCGTGTTCGATGAGCTTGGCAATTACACTCTGGTGATGATGCGTTCGGATATTCCGCGATTTGCCAACAACAACCGTAAGAAAGGCTCAGCAACGGAAAACGCTGCTGTCATACATGGGTCCATCGCACATTTTGGCAGTTATACCTACAACGCCGGGGACAAGACCTATACGTTGCACATCAAGGCCAGCACATACCCGAACTGGGACAATGCCACTCAGACCCGTCGCCTGACTGTCCATGGCAATGACATGCTCTGGGACAATCCGGCTGGTTCAACAGGCGGATCGCTGAAGATCATACTTAAGCGACTAAAATAAGCGATCAGGGCGAGTTCAGGAAATACTTAGTAAATACGATGGGTTCTAAGTGCGACCAGAACCCGAAGGGTTCGGGAAGTACTAGATGGACCTCGATAGTGGTCCTAAGTGCTCTCTGACCCGGTTTTTTAAAAATAGCACCGCCGATTTTGCAAACGACGGTGCTGTTCAGTCAGATGACGTATATCACTCAGGAATTTGTCACCACCCAGCGATTACTCGCTACGTGTGGCAGGCGTTTGATGATGCGACCATTGTGCAGATCCAGTATGACCGACTCACGGCGATTCTCCACTGTGCTGATCGCCTGTTTGCCATTGTCCAGTAATGCCAGACCACTGAGTTTGTTGGCACCGGTTTTAGTTGCAGTTACCTTTACCTCACCAAGATAAGCGGGTTTGCTGGTTGAAAATCGCAGGATGTGTCCAGAAAACCCGGCGGCGTAAACATATTTCTGATTCGGACTCACCGCGAGCTGCATAAACCCGGCACGCGCCTTGGGAATATCGTGGTAATTGAAATTGGGATCCGTTTCAGGTGTCTTCATCACATAGGTTTTGTCAGTCAGCGGATTATATGCACTCATCACTCCCGTTTTCATATTCGCTGAGAACAACATACCATTTGCCCAGGCCAGGTCCCCGGAATGACCGATTGCAATCCGGCGGAGTACCAGGCCGGTGTTCGTGTTGATCTCGGCGATGCTTTTGTCCATATTACCGCCGACGAATAACCTACTTTGGTCATTATTGAAAACCATGGCATTACCGCCAGAATCAAGCACGTAACGTTTGGCGCCATCTGTCGCGTTATACGCGGCCAGACGCTTGCCAGACAGGACAAACAGGAGATTGTTATTCCCGGACAACGCCGCGACTCGACCGCCAGCGAGCGTCTTGAATCGTTGGATAGGTTTGCGTGTGTATACATTTATCACATCCGTGTATCCCGCCACGCTGGGTACGTAAGCGAGACCGTTGGATTGCGCGACATAAAAACTGTTACCCGATGGCGTACCTGAACGTCCAAATCTCACTACGTATGGTTTGTCTTCGTGATGTAATGGCAAGACCATCAATTTGCCTGGACCCGCACCCATGGGTGGTGCCGGCGAGGCACCAATGGCGGCGGGCAAGGACGTGGCATTAGCAATACCAGGTAGTGAAGCAATCATTACCCCTGCCAACAGAGCATGACGGAATACGATGGGATGTTTCATCATGATACAAACTCCTTTTGCTTGGGTGAGCATTTCGCGGAAAACGATGAGGGAGGGCCGGCAGTCAAAGTCAAAGCAGTGCCAGGGTTTGTGCCAAACCATTCCCTTGCCAGAATTGACATGTCCATAACTGCGTACACTGCTTAGTACATTAATCAGGCTATAAGTTCATAACGAAACTTTAATATTGCAATTGATGTAGTTGCAGGTTGTTTGCATGAGAAATAAATAAGACAGGGAGTCGAAGTGACAATTTTCTCTGTGGCGCACTGCCGCAAACTCGCACAAAGACCCATATCAGAGAGTAATTGTTTTTAGAATTAATAAGCAGATAAAAAGTTAAAGGGGTCGGTGACAAATCCAAATCACTATCATTTGTCACCGCCCCCTATAGTTAGTGGATTTGGTTTGCTCACCTGGCTAATCTACCGGGTGCCCATGGGCCTGATACAAGTGGCACCCGCGACATGGTTGTATGTAAGCTATGGCAATGGTACCTGGGGACCGCCAATCCGGTTTATGGCACCGCCGGAAATCGCGGTCATGGATATTGTGCCTGCGCGGCAAGCTGGATATTGACATCATGATGCGTAAAGAGCGGGGGGAGATAATTAAAGGAGAGGTAATTTTTCCTTCTGAATCAGAATCTTCATTTTCCGTACGTACAGATGCTCCATGCCAGGGCTGGCCGATCAGTAATAGGACGTGTACATTTATCGTATCCTTTAGTTAATCGATACGGGTATCGGGTTGTTGCGAAAGCAGGTCTGTGAATAAATCATATGTTTAGTAGTATAACTTTTTGCCTCATAACAACGCTCTTCCTGATTGGCTGCTCTATAAATCCTGAGCATATCCATGCCCAGAAACATGGTGCTGGTCAAATAGAAAAATCAAGCTCAATCTACATTATTGTAAATAATAAAGATGATGGTAGTTGGATCGGAATTGCCGGTGAAATAAAAACAGAATTGGAAAAAAATGGTTACAAGTCATCATACGGGGAGTTAATTGACAAGCCAGAAGATGCAAGTTACTACATTAAGTATAACGTAGGCTGGGGAGTGGATTTTTTGTTTGTCTATATACGAAAGCTCGATATTAAAATATATGACCAGGAAAACAAGATTGTTGCAGAAGGCGAGTATGTTGATAAAAATTTTCTTCATCGTGTGCCGCGTAGCGCAGATATCGTAAAGTTAATCATTAAAGATATTTTCGAAAAATAATAATAATCCCCGTACCCTCTAGACTATTTTTGCCCTGTAAATAAACGAGGACAGCGCAAAAGACCTGCAATCCTGGGCTATGTTTAAGCGCCAACATCATAAACCCGCAATTTTCCGTTCAATCTATATTATATATTTTACTTTACATCAACCTTGTCATTGGCAAGTCAGCGGCGTCGTGTTTTGAGTTACAAATGTCCGCCCATGTCCACGTCGGGCACGTTTTTCCATTTGGCATGGTCGTACGCAAGCTATGGCAGTGGTTTCCGGGAGGCGCGTATCCGGTTTTTGGCGCCGCCGGAAATCGCGGTCATGGATATCGTGCCTGCGCGGCAAGCGACTTCTTGATCGCTTATCGCATCACTGAGGATGGAGGATACATATTCTCATCGTCAAATCGCCCGTCCGCAAGCTTGTACAAATGGGCGTTTGCAGGCTCAGGCTAATCGATCTCAATCTGCACAAATCTCGTTCCGTAGGCTGTATTCAGTAACGGGCGCAGGTCCCGCCCGGTATGTTTAATTGATGCTTAAAGAACTGAACAAGCGAAGGG
The DNA here is from genome assembly GCA_040235555.1 of Thiohalomonadales bacterium. Taxonomy (GTDB): domain Bacteria; phylum Pseudomonadota; class Gammaproteobacteria; order UBA6429; family Thiohalophilaceae; genus RI-92. The sequence goes on from JBECKZ010000133.1 coordinate 11,511, forward strand.
TCTAAACTACCTGGGATATCTTCCCGACCGCATCAGTTTTTTTGCTGTGGACCAAAACTGAGAATGGTGTCACCTGTATTGGCAGGTTCTGCTTCGTCCATGAGGAAGAAGTGGATTCTGCCCTTAGGATCGATTGTTGCGATCAAAATCGTATCAGGATATTTCGAATCGAGGAACTCCTGGAAGGTGAAATTTTCCGATAGCAGGGTTTTGTGAAATACCCAGCCCTGGTAGTGGCCACGCATGAAATTTTCGTAGCGGGCATTCTCGCCAAACGCGATGCGACCACGTATGGTACGTGCCATGGATTTGCGTTCCACTTCATGTTTTTCCAGGTGGGGTAACTGAAATACGTGATTGCGTCCGAACTCTGGGGCAAAACGCGTGCAGACCAACGCATTGTAAGCGTCGTTGGCGGTGGCAGCTAGAACCTGGCTGATGGCATTTAACTCCAAGTGCTCCTCGGCATGCTCCGAGAGGACCTCGCCATGGTGGGCATCGATGCCGGTCATGCGAGCGCTCTGTAAATGGTGCCAGGAAGAATCGCTCAAAATCACCGGTATTTTCATCTCCTGGAATACCTTCGCCAGTTCCACACTCCAGGGTGAAGCGCCCACGATAAGCAATCCGTGAGGATTGTCCGAGGCCAGTCCCAACTTGCGGGCCAGCCACTTGATGCTCAACCCGTGTAACACCACAGTGATGACAATGAGCACGAACACCAAAGGAAGTAACTGCTCGGCTCCTGGAAAACCAAACTGGATTAATTGCGGAGTGAACAGGCCCGCCATGGCTGCCGCTACGATGCCGCGTGGTGCAATCCATGCCAGGAGTGCCCGCTCCTGCCAGGACAAGTCGGTGCCGAGAGTGGAAAGATATATCATCACCGGCCGGATCAGAAACACGACGCAGGCCAGCAAAGCGATGCCATTCCAGGTCAGCCGGTGCAAAATGCCGAGGTCGATATCTGCGCTAAGTAACACGAATACACCGGAGACCAGCAAAATGCTGATGTATTCCTTGAACCGACGCAACTCGGCGATGCTGCGTAGTTCCTGATTACCCAATACCAGGCCGAAAATGGTGGCTGCCAGCAGCCCCGCTTCCACCTGCAGTCGATTGACGGCGGTGTATACGATGATCACACTCACCAGCATAACGGGCGACTTCAGATACTCGGGGACTTGATCACGGCGGAATGCCCAACCCAGACCGAGACCCGCGGCGCCCCCAATCAGCAGGGCGCCCACCACCGCTATTCCCAGACTGCCGGCGATATCCAACCATTTAAGATTCTGTTCCGAAGCAGCAAAATATTCGTATACCAGTACTGCGATCAGCGCCCCCAATGGGTCGTTGATAATGCCTTCCCATTTGAGCAAAGCTGCGCTGCGCCGCTTGAGCCTGGTATGCTTGAGCAAGGGGATGATCACCGTGGGTCCAGTGACAATAACAATTGCGCCAAACAAAATGGCCACCGGCCAGGATAGTCGTCCCAGATAGTGAGCGGCGAGACTGCCTAGCACCCAGGAGAGTAGCATTCCCACGCCAATCAAACGGTTTACATTAACGCCGGTTTCTTTGTACTCGTGCCAGCGTAAATTTAGCCCGCCCTCGAATAGGATAATTGCCACAGACAGCTCAATAATCGGTTGCAATAGATTTCCGAGATCCACAGTGGGCTGCAACCAACCCAGGCCAGGTCCCACGGCCAGGCCACCGGCGATCATCAAGATAATCGCGGGGATTCGCAAACGCCACGCCAACCATTGCGCAGCTATGCCGATGAGTCCGATCAGCATGAGGGCTATAACTAGATGCTCGGTCATGAAAATGGTAGATATTGGTTAATGGTTTATCTGCAAACGGACCGAACCATACCATCGAATATCCAGAGCGAGATGCAGGCTGGGCTCAATCCTGTTCTTCCCTGTTGATCCTCTCATAGATGCTAAAAAACTGTCCGCAGTCGTCACCATAACTCTCATCGTTGTAAAGCGACTGTAATTTGAAAAAAGAAAAACTGACACCACTAAAACAATAATAATTTTACTCTCGGCTTTGGCGCACTGTAGAACCTCATTTGAGTTTCATTCGGTACTACTTCGCATTTGCTCAGGTCGTCCTGCGCCGCCCTAACTCCTGCATGGCCCAGGCC
>JBECKZ010000141.1:0-14408 GCA_040235555.1 Thiohalomonadales bacterium
CTGCGAGGTCATTTTTGAAACGAGTATAGTTCTCCATACCGAAGCGATCCTGAACGGCATACGTGTCCAGAAGTTTGAGACAAATGAAGGCATGATTGAGGCCCTGTTGTTTTGCGCTGTCCAGTGCAGCACTCAGAGCCAGTTCCAGACCAGTGAGATTCAACAGGCCGGTAACCTTGTCATGAGTTTCATTTCGTGAAAATTTTTGTTTATCAAGGCTTGGGCTGGTGTTGGCAATGAAGATGCCACCGATAATGATCAGGGCAGTAATCAGAATTGTCGAAGTCCAGACGATGGTCTGGCGCAATTCTGTGACAGCAATATGTTCGATCTTGGCCAAGGGAATAGTGACCGAGATGGCTCCCATTAACTGATTCAGTTTCCATTGTTTGATACCGGTTACGCCTTCGGATTTCAGTTGCGCAATGATTTTCGGTTGCCGCAGGTATTGATTGTGGCAGTTGACACAGGAGTTGGAAGAAGCGGGATCGGCGCGCATGTAACGGAAGTAGCGTTTACCCTGCCATTCTTCTGTCCACCACACCGGTTTCCAGTCGATTGGTCCGCTTGGATTGGCCTGGTCCTGTGCCTCCAGTTGTTGCCAGGCCCAGTTTTCGAAGTTGTCGTTCAGGCCCTGGGTGGGTTCAAGGTGCCATTTGCTAATGGGTTTGTAGCGATAGAGATCGGCATTACTGCGGCTGGATTCGCGCCCCATCAGTTTCAAAAATTGTGCTGGCAGTGGAACAAAACCCGGACGTCTATCGGAATGGATGTCCGAACCATATCCATCCTGTTTTAATTTATTTACGACATCCTGGCTGTAGACTGTGCGCCCCGCTGCAGCCTGACGCGCGACGATCTCGGCGATGATCAGGGCCTGGTGTTCGGTGGTTTTATCGAGGGTATCCTTGACGATGAAGTAGGTAAGCGTACTGGCGGCGATGGCAATCAATAACACAAATGCAAGCAGTCGCCATTTGTGTCTGACGCCGGAATAGGAAGAATTGGCAGTCGAATGCGCAGTCATGTAATAAATTCTTTATATTGTTATGTGTCGCGCGTGGATGCGATCGTTATAGTAATGTCATTTACGTTCTCGCGATAGTCGCAGCTGCGCGCGCACTGCCATAAAAAACATACAAAAAATCCCTCTATTCCTGAACATACGGATTTAACTGATATGTGCCTATCCCCCGTTCAGGGGGGCATTTCCAGTCTGATTATGTTGAGTGATGTCCTGCTGATCATACGTGACACCTGTTCGGGGGGTTGTTGGATCCCCTGGCGTGCATTAAATTTTTTCCACACTCAGGTTGTTAAGCAGTATGAAAAAACTAGGCGGTAAAGCTGCAAGACAGGCGGCGTTAAGGGAAAAGGCTAAGTAGATAAAGGGGGCACATATGAATCAACGGATTCTAGGTAATGACAAACATGTTCCGCTGGGTCCGGGGATCATGGAATACACTATCATCGTGGCACTCTTTGCCATGGGTGTGACAGGTGTCTTTACTGCACTCTATGGCACTACCATGAATCATGAGAGCGAACAGCAGATGAACATCTCCACCACTTCGGTCACAACTGAAAGAGGTAATACAGCGACGGCTACGGATAACAGGGTAAATCAGGATAACGGACTGGTGAGCTACAGTGTCATTGTTAACAAGCGCTGAGGTGAGCGAACTGTCACGCGTTATCACTGAGAACCGCGTCGCAAACAACAGCTTTTTAAGGGCAAATGACTCGATCTCCCCCCGTTTGGGGGGGTGCCTGGAATTTACCCGACCACTACAGTCAGGCGCACATCGTAGTGGCGAATACTAATCAGGAGAAATTCTATGGACAGACGAAAATTTATAAGAATCGTTTCAGCTGGCAGTGCCGTCGGCATTATTGCGCCTAAAATGGTTTTGGCAACACCTGCAGCGAATTTGCTGCAATCTCCCATGGCCGGTGGTTTGTATTACACCAAGGACGCGCCAGGGCGTTGGAGTAAAAAAGTAGATGGTCATTTTCCCCATCTGAGTCTGAAACAGGGTGAGGACGGCAAGACCCATGTACGGGTACTGACTCCCCATCCAATGAATGGATTTGAGCATTACATCATTAAGCACGTCCTGCTGGATAATAATTTCCACTTTTTGGCGGAAAACAGTTTTCATCCCGGTAAGGATAAAGTGGCGTTGTCCAGTTTTGCCGTATCAAACTACCACGGGCCATTGTTCGCCTTGAGTGTTTGCAACAAGCATGATACGTGGATGAATGTCATTAAGCTGTAACTAGATTTGCACGGGGGGTAAGGGTAAGCAAGGAACGCGTTAATGAAAAGGGATTTTCATTTTTTTATTCTTCGCCGTGACGAAGGAAAATTACCGCCCCCTGGCAGCTGTACGACATTCATATCCTCACAATCGATGCATGGGCAGCGGCCGGTTTTTACCTTACTTTCAATGTGAGTGTGCAGCCGCAGCCACCTAACATCTCAATCCTACCGCCAAAGTTCTGGATTCTTTGGGTCTGCCACGTTAATCTTGCTGCGCAGAGCAGGTAGAACAGTGGCGCAGCATACACATAACAACACAAATAAATAATTTACCCGGACATCCTGGGCAACACTATTTCAGGCAATTTCATTCAGACCGGTAACTGATCGTTCAGACAGCGCTGTGTCAGTAATGACTGAGTGTCTGGCCAGTCTTGTGGTACCTGCTTCTGTGATCACGCTTGAGCATGGGGGTAGCAACAATGAAGCTGGCAGCTAAATACAATCTTTTCCTGATCGGGGTCATGGCCATTGCATATGTCGCAATCAGTGGCGTGGCCTACGTGATCCTGCAGCGCCATGCCAGGGGCGAAGTGGTGCGACATGCTGCCACCCTGATGGAGGCCGCGATGGCCATGCGCACGTATACGATCCGGGAAATCAAACCCTTGCTGGCATTACAGAATACCCGCGAATTTTTACCGCAATCGGTACCTTCCTATGCCGCGACCCAGAACTTCAACGCTCTGCGTGAGCAGAATCCGGAGTACCGCTATAAAGAAGCTACCCTTAATCCGACCAATCCACGGGATCGTGCGGCGGACTGGGAGGCCGATATTATCCAGGCCTTCCGACGTGATGATCATCTGAAGCACCAGATTGTGGTGCGGGATACCCCGATAGGCAAAACCCTGTACTATGCCCGTCCCATTCGGATAACCGACTCAGCCTGTCTGTCCTGCCATGGTTCCGTTGATGCTGCCCCGGATTCCATGCTGCGCATGTACGGACCTGAAAATGGTTTTAATTGGAAGATGAATGAAATCGTCGGCAGTCAGATCGTCAGTGTGCCTTTAACTCTGCCGGTTGCCTGGGCCAATGCCAGCTTTGTCCGTCTGGCTGCTGTCCTGTTGGTGGCGTTTGTCCTGATGTTCGTTGTTATGCATTATGTGAACCGCAGATTGTGTGTGCGGCGTTTGCTGGCGATGTCAAAAATCGTTGAGTCGGTCAACCAGGGCAACACGGACCGGCCGCGGTTTGATATCCGCGGCAATGATGAGATCAGCCAACTGTGTGAGTCAATTGAGCATGTCTGCCGGCAACAAGCCAGCACTAACCGGATGTTGGCCAACACGATGAAATTTACACACAGTGACAGTGGTGATGACTAAATTCTCTGCGTGCTTACATTGACTCCGGGGCGGAGACGCCCAGGAGTTGCAGACCATTGGCAGTCACCTGACGCACACACTGCACCAGGCACAGCCGCGCATTACGCAACACACTGTCTTCGACGATAAACTGGTGGGCGTTGTAATAGGTATGAAAGTCATTGGCCAGGTCGCGCAGATAGTGTGCGAGCTGATGCGGTTCGTGCAATTGCGCCGCCGCCTCGACAATTTCCGGATAACGCGCCAGGCGGGTGAGGATAGCGCTTTCATGTGCCTCGCTGAGCCGGTTAAGGTTGGCCAGCCCCTCGTCCCGATCGAAACTGAATAATTTCTCTGCCAGCTGGCGCATGACGCTGCACACCCGTGCGTGTGCATATTGGATGTAGTACATCGGATTGTCGTTGGACTGGGATTTGGCCAGGTCCAGATCGAAATCCAGATGTTGTTCGCTCTTGCGCATAACATAGAAATAGCGTGCGGCGTCATTGCTGACTTCCTTGCGCAGTTCGCGCAGGGTCACGAACTCGCCGGAACGTGTCGACATCTGCGCCTTCTCACCACCACGATACAGGATCGCAAACTGCACCAGTAACACATCGAGTTTACTGGCATCGTAGCCGAGGGCCTGCAGTGCCGCTTTCACTCGCGGCACATAACCGTGATGGTCGGCACCCCAGATATCGATCACGTGCTCGAAGCCCCGTTCGAACTTGTCCATGTGGTAGGCGATGTCCGAGGCGAAATAGGTAGTGACACCGTTGTCGCGCACCAACACGCGATCTTTTTCATCGCCATAATCGGTAGACTTAAACCAGATCGCACCATCCAGTTCATAGGTGTGGCCACTGTGTTGCAACCGTTCAATGGCACGCATCACGGCACCGTTGTCGGTGAGTGAACGTTCCGAATACCACTCTTCATAGAGCACACCAAAGTGCGCCAGGTCGTCGCGAATATCATCGAGGATCGAGTTGAGGGCGAGGTCGAATACCAGGCGGTACTGATCATCCCGCAACAAGTGTTGCATGCGTGCGATAATCGCATCGATGTACTCTTCCTTGTCGCCACCATCGGGTTCATCCGCTGGCAACGGGTGACTGATCTCATCCCAGTTATGACGCATGGCTTCAGCATTTTCGCGGTGTAGAGTAGCGGCAATGTCCCAGATGTAATCGCCCTTGTAAGCATTGCTAGGAAACGGCAGCTCTTCCCCACACAACTCGAGGTAACGCAACCACACACTGGCGGCGAGGATGTTCATCTGGCGGCCGGCGTCGTTAACGTAGTACTCGCGGTGTACGTTGTAACCCACGGCAGCGAGAAGATCAGCAACGACTGCGCCATAGGCCGCACCACGTCCGTGGCCTACATGCAGGGGCCCGGTGGGATTGGCGGAGACAAACTCCACTTGTACCCGTTTGCCCTGGCCCAGGTTGCTGCGACCGAAGTCTTCGCCGGCCTTGAGGATGGTCGGTATGATGGCGAACTGGGTATCGGCTTTGAGAAAGAAATTGATAAATCCGGGACCGGCGATCTCGACCTTGTCTACGATTGTGGAGGTCGGCAGTTGGCTGATGAGCAGCTCTGCCAGTTCACGCGGTTTTTTGCCCGCCGGTTTGGCCAGCACCATGGCCAGGTTGGAAGCCAGATCACCGTGACTGCTGTCGCGGGTGTGATCTACCTGGATGGCCGGTGATAAATCTGCTGGCAATGCCCCGCTACCCTGACACTTGGCGAGGGCTTGGGCGAGTAATTCGGCAATCTGGTTTTTCATGGCGGTGATGACTGGCTAACAGGGTGGCTATTATCAAGGTTGGAGGAGATTTGGACAAGTGGTTGAAATTGTATGCAAAGGTGATTTTTGCGCTCTCGGCAAGAGCAAAAAGTCTTATTTAAAAAATAAATTTAGAACATATACTTCTGCCACACAGCACCAGGCGAAACTTCATTGTTAAGGAAAATCACGATGAAAAATATGAATTGTGATTGCAAAGACACAATAAAAAAATTAAGGGGCGGCATCACCGCCCCTCACTCATGAGTTACTGATTTTTCTCTTGCTTCCGTTTTTGTAATCCTTGCATGGTCTCGATCAGGTTGGAAGCGCCAAGGACGGCGGCGGCACCTTCATAGCCGCCGGCACTACTGTTCACCAGCACAGTCGGTATCTTGACGATGGCGGGATTTTTCACGGCGGCATCGAGAGTTTTTTCCAGGGCCTGTAACTGCATGGCGCGTTCTTTACCTAATACGTTAGCTTGGGCCTGTTGACCCTTGGCGATCTCCACCAGTTTGAGTTTCTGGCCTTCACCTTCCAGCTGTAATTGCGATTTTTTAAATGCCGCTGCCTGTTTGGCAATCTCAGCGGCAACCAGGGTGGTCTGCTGATCGGCGGTTGCACGCTCACGTTCGACCGAGATGCGTTGCTTTTGTGCCTCCTGTTCCTTGACATAGGTGAGGCGCAATTGATTGGCCAGGTTTTCCCGTTGTGCTGCGACCAGCAATTCCGGTGGAATATACGGTTCACCCAGTCGCACTTCCTTGATAGTGATCCCGACTTTTTCCCCTTCAGGTTCCAGTGCGGTTTCCACCAGTTTCACGATATCGTCGCGTTTGTTCATGAAGTCGAGCACCTTGCGATCAGGATGTCCGCCGATGGTACGCAGGATGTCGCGAATTGCCGGGGTAATGATCTTGTCTTCAACATTCTCCATGCTGCCGACACTGGCTACGACAATCGGTGCCTTGGCTGGCTGCACCTGCACGATCACGCGCAGTTCCACCGGGACATTCCAGCCCTCGACCCGCACGTTGATCGCGGCGGCCGCCGCGTTTTTCGGTACCGGTACGTTCTCGCTGGTTTCGTTTTGGTGGATCTTGCCATCTTCATCCAGGCGCAGATCGATCTGGCGTTTGTTATAACCGCCTTTATAGGTCCAGGTCTGCACGCGCGTCGGTATGATCTCTGACTCATAGGCCAGCTTATTCAGGTAGTACGCCCCAGGCGGTTTGGGAATTTCCGACACTCCGATACAACCGTCGGGCACGATCAATGCCGAGACTTTTTGATCGGTGCCACCGACGATGTTGTGCGGATGCGAGCAGTCCTTGCGAGTCTGAACCTTGGAACGAATGACCGCGACATGGCCTGTAGGCACATCCAGGGCCTTGGCGATCTGGACCCGGAACAGATAGTGATTCAAACGGTATTTCCCCGGCGGCAATACATCCAGTTGCGGACCTTTCTGGCCCTTGCCTTCGGTGAGGAAGTAACGGGCATCGAGCATGTTCTGGATCTTGTCTTTTGGCCAGGCATCGGCAATGAACTGATCCGGACGTAAGGGCAGGCCGTCTTCCGCCTTGAGGATGCCATAACTGCCTTCCGGGATGGTGACGACCGGCGAGTAATCCACGTCGTACAGAATCTTTATCAGCGGAATAAAATGAAAACCCGGTCCAAGGATTTCCGCCTGCGGTCCTTTTTCTCCATGGGCGGCAATGATCTTGCCCGGTGGCAGATCGGAGGCGAGATAAATGCGTTTGAGATGCCCGATCTGGTTAGCATCAACAATCACAAACGAACGCGAGGCCAGACCGAACAGGCCTACCAGCAATAAAACGGTCTGTACCAGTCGGGTAACCAGTAACGGTTTATTATCAATGGGTTTTTTAAACAGACTGATAGCTGCGATGATCAGGACCAGTGAGATAATGCCTACTAACATGGCTTCCCCTCTTGTTAATCAAATGTAAATGTACCGATGCGCTGATATTGAACGTTGTAATAGTGCGTATCGGGTTAATTCTTGTTTTTTATGCAGTGCTAGTGTGGATCTTTGTCTTTTTGATATTTATACACGCTCACATAGTAAGAGTCTAATACGTATCGATGGGATCCACATCGATCGACCAACGCACTTTTGCATTTTTGAGCGCTTCTATCTGTGGCAGGCTGATTGCCAGCAGGTGTTGCAATGGCGTGCGTTGTGCTGCCTGCACGACCAGCTGTGCCCGAAATCGACCGGCGCGTTTGGCCATGGGCGCCGGTAGTGGACCAAACACCCGGATTTGTTGATCAGAATATTGTTGTAACACTCCGCGCACCTGTTCCAGGAAGGCCAGTGGCGCATGACGATCAACGGCTTCGGCACGAAACAGCGCCATGGCGGTATAAGGTGGAAGCGCCGCGGCCTCACGTTCCTTGAGCAGCTCCCGGGCGAAGGCGTTGTAACCCGCACGAATCAATGACAGCAGCAAGGGGTGATCCGGGTGATGCGTCTGGATGATCACTTCACCGGGTTGATCGGCGCGACCGGCCCGGCCGGCGACTTGCAGGATCTGCTGGGCCATGCGTTCGGGAGCGCGAAACTCGGCACTGTGCAGACCCTGATCGGCATCGATGATCCCGACCAGGGTGACATTGGGAAAGTGATGACCCTTGGCCAGCATTTGCGTACCAATCAGGATCTGGCGTTGCCCGTGTTTGATCTTGTGCAGCATGTCTTCCAGGCTGCCTCGGCGTCGGGTGGTATCGCGATCGATGCGGATGATCTCGGTATCGGTAAAACGTTCGCGCAGCGCAGCTTCGATCCGTTCGGTCCCGGCACCCACGGTCAGTAAGTTCTCACTTTCACACTGGACGCAATGTTGTTCAGCCCGACGTTCGGCACCACAATGGTGACAGCGTAAGCGTCGCTCGCCCTGGTGATAGGTCATGTGGCTGTCACAGCGCTGGCAGGTAGCAATCCAGCCACAGTCATGACACATCAGGGTCGGGGCAAAACCGCGCCGGTTCAAAAACAACAACACCTGGTTATTGTTGGTGAGGTGTTGTTGCATGCGCTGCAGCAACCGATCACTGAGGCCTTCGTGCATTGGCTGGGCGCGTACATCGAGTAATTGCAAGCTGGGAGGTTTGGCGCCACCGGCACGTTCCGTCAGCGGTAACAGGGTGAAGCGTTCGCGCATCACGTTGTACAGGCTTTCGATGGAGGGCGTGGCGGAACCCAGTACAATGGGGATCTGGTTATGATGTGCGCGCCAGACTGCCAGGTCGCGGGCCGAATAGCGAAAACCTTCCTGTTGTTTGAACGAGGCGTCATGCTCTTCGTCGATTACGATCAAGCCGGGATGTTGGAGTGGTGTAAAAATGGCCGAACGTGTCCCCAGGATCACGGCCACCTTGCCTTCTTTTGCCGCAAGCCAGGCAGCGAGGCGTTCACTGTCGCTCAGGCCTGAGTGCAACACCGCAATAGCACAGGCAAGGCGTTTTTCAAAACGCCGGATCATTTGCGGGGTGAGACCAATCTCCGGAATTAACACCAGTGCCTGTTTGCCCTGGGCCACACACTGGTCGATGAGTTGCAGGTAAACCTCGGTCTTGCCAGAACCCGTCACGCCTTCAAGCAGGAAGGCCTGGTAGCGATCAAAGGCTGAAGCGACTGCCGTCACCGCCGCCTGCTGTTCAGTATGTAATACAGGTGCCGCTTCGATCTCGCGATATGCCGGTGTCGGGGTGAGTTGTCGGGTTTCCAGTCGCAACCAGTCTTTTTCCTGCAGACGCTTGAGGCTGTCTGTGCCACTGTTTGTTTCCGCCAACAGCACTTCCTGTGTCAGGCCCTCGGGTGAATGTGCTAATCGCTGCAGTAGTGCGAGTTGCCGCGGTGCACGCGTGAGTGCGGCCATTCCAGCCTGGCCTGCTTCGGTGATGTGCCAGATTTTCATCAATGCGGCTTCGGCAGGCTTGCCCTGGCGCAACAACGCGGGCATGGCAGTTTGCAACACATCACCCAAAGGGTGTTGATAATACTGGGCTGACCATAACAGCATCTGCCAGAGCTCTGCAGACCACAGCGGTTCGTGATCGATGAGTTGTGCGATGGGTTTAAGGCGACTGCGTGGCTGATCCGTGTGCGTGGTCGTGTTGCAGACCACCCCGACGAGTTTGCGTCGTCCGAATGGTACGCTGACCCGACAACCGGGTAACAGCGTATGCACATCAATCGAGTTGGGGATCAGGTAAGTGAAGGTTTGGCGTAACGGAGTGGGGACGGCGACCTGGGCATAGACGGATTTAGACATGGCGGCAAGATTAGCAAGAGCGCCGATAACTGGCACCTGGTAGTGAACCTGAATTACAGCTCAGATTTAATCTCGGAATTTTCAGATAAGTACTTGTTGCTGAATGAGAATGGCTGTTATCCACAAATGCTGTGGATAAGTCTGTGGAAGAAATGGGGTAAAGTGGACTCACGCCGCATCAATATTACATTCCTGTTAAATTGGCTACAAAATAAACGTGAGCATAATTATAATTAAATCAATATGTTATACTGTAACCCATGTGTCAACTACAGCTGTAGCAGCAGTCGCAGGATGGAAGTGCTTGATTCAGTTGGCCCCTGTGCATAAATCAGAAAATGCTGATGGATTAGACTTGCTTAAATTACGGTCTCACCTTGTTTCACCGTGAGACCCGGGGCAAGTAAGCCATCAATACTCTGGGCATTTTTCTCGTGCTGATATTTTTCAATCCCCTCCGGACCCTTCTTGTTTGCCCACTCCAGCAGCATGTCCCGTTGTGAGACAAAATCCATCAAGGGCACACCAAAGCCGCAGGAGGTCTGGATGCGCTCGATACCAAGACGAAAGATCTGACGGACCCCCGGCAGATCGGGCGCAAACAATTTGCGGTAGTCATGCCAGTTTGGGCCATCCGGTAGGATTACCTGGCCCTGGCCATACAGACGTAAAATTTTGGGATTGCCGCTGAAGGCACACAGCATCACGGTCAGTCGGCCATTCTCATGCAGGTGGGCAGCGGTTTCGTTACCACTGCCGGTCAGATCGAGAATGACCAGTTCGTTGTCGCTGGTTATTCGCAGGCTATCGAGGCCGCGCGGGGATAGGTTGATGTGACCTTCGGCCTGTAGTGGGGCGCTGGCCAGAAAAAATACAGGTTGCTGCGCAATCCAGGTTTTCAATTCGGCCGTCAGTACAGGATAGGTTTTCGCCATGTGTTATTTTCCTTGCGGTTGACTCAGGCAATGTAATGCACCGCTTGAGTAAATCTATGACAGGACCAGTATAACGAATTGCACCGTAAGCATGTTTTTCCAATCGTTTACTTGCAGCAAAACCATAGCCAGACAGGCAGGCATTTCGTTAGCATGTTGTGGTTATGAACTGGCAGGATATCGAGCAGGCGATCAGCACTGCAACCGGTAACACCTTTACGCTGGACAGTCATGGCAGTGTGGGTGGTGGTTGCATCAATTCTGCGATGAAGATCAACGGCAATGGCAAGGAGTTTTTCCTCAAGCTCAATGATGCGCGGCTGTTGGACATGTTCGAAGCGGAAGCTGATGGTTTGCGTGAATTGGCAGCAGCCAGGGCTGTGCGTGTGCCCATACCGATTTGCACGGGTATCAGTGACCGCCAAGCCTTTATCGTGATGGAGTCCCTCGACCTGAGTGGTCATGCGGGGGGTATGGCGCGTTTTGGTGAACAACTGGCCCAGATGCATCGGCATACTGCGGACCAATTCGGCTGGCACCGCGATAACACCATCGGATCAACACCCCAGAAGAACGACTGGACACCGGACTGGCTAAGGTTCTGGCGTGAACGACGTCTGGGTTATCAGTTACAACTTGCGGGCAAACATGGCATCGGTAATCGTGTGTTGCAAAAAGGGGGGCGCTTGCAGGAAAAGCTGGGGGCTTTTTTTATCGCCTATCAGCCTCAGGCGTCGGTATTGCACGGCGATCTGTGGTCCGGAAATTATGGCATTGCTCGTGATGGTGAACCGGTGATCTTTGACCCTGCGGTGTATTTCGGAGATCGTGAAGCCGATCTGGCCATGACGGAATTATTCGGTGGCTTTGGTCGTGAGTTTTACGCGGGCTATGCGGCTGCCTGGCCACTCGAACCGGGTTATGCGCAACGCAAGCAGCTCTATAACCTTTATCACATCCTCAATCACTTCAACCTGTTTGGCGGTGGCTATGGTGCGCAGGCTGAGGGGATGATTGATCGGTTACTGTCCGAGGTCGCTGGCTAAATCTTCCGGTTCAGAAAGTTAGTGATTCGGCTTGCGTTGAACTTCAATTGTGCGGTGCACCATCAGGCGGACCAGGCAGATGGGCAGGGCCACGAATAGCAAAAGTACCAGCGTCCATTTCAGCAGATCGGCAATTAGCATGGGAGGGGCCTCCTTAGGTCAGTCATGCTAAACAAAGCAAATAGCGTACCGAATCGGAAAAAATTGAGGCCGACACTGCGCGAATCACGACTGGTCGGCCTCGTTCCCTACAACAAGGAGAGCGCGGGAAATTAAATCAGGCATTCCGCATCGGTACAGGCCGTCTCGCTACCAGCGGCCGAGGCAAGTTGCAGTAATCTGACGTAGCGTCTGGCTTCTTGCTCGTTGTCCAGTGGACCCACCCGGCCTTCGGGGGTATCCACATACCAGGACGGTCCGCTTTGAATGACTTGGATATCTTTGGCCATAATTTGCCTCCTTCAGGCAAAAGCTGCCATGAAATATTGGATGCTTATCCCGGCATGGCAGTTCACATCGCTTGAGTTGTTTGTCGGCAGGGCTTGAGATGTATTGAGCGTCTGAAATAGCAAAAAAACACTAAAATCCACTTGTGTCATAATTTAATGCATTAAAACAAAATAAATCACCACTCTGATGTTAATAAAATCCATTAAAATATGAATAATCTCCACAAATATAAAACTGTGAACTGTGTTTTGCGTTATTTTAGGTCAAAAGGATTAAATGGGATAAAGAGCAGTAAATCAGGTTATTCAGCATCTGATTTGCTATAAAGTGGGCGCATAGCCTGTAATAAACTCTTAAAAAGGTATTTATTGTGGGATTCTTCTTCTGCTAACAGGGTTTTCATATGTTCGCGCTGGGTAGGCATCCCAAAGCAGGCAGGACAGGAATCGGGTACCACTGGCAGGTTTGTCGCCAGGGCAAATTCCCGGGTCTGGCGTTCGCGCACATACACCAGTGGCCGGATGATGCGCACATCCCCCTCCTTGTTGGTGTAATGCGCCTTCATGGTACGCAGTTGGCCGCCATGGAAGGCTGACATGAGGAAACTTTCCGCCAAGTCGTCCAGGTGCTGGGCCAGCGCCAGCACGTTATAGCCTTCACGACGCAGGGTGGTATACATGATGCCGCGTTTGATCCGGGAACAGAACGAGCAAAACGAGTCATTGCTCATGTGGGCCTTGGCCTGCTCTTCGATTGCCTGGGCTTCAAAGAAATACGGGATGCCGAGACTGGCCAAATAAGGTTTAAGTTGTTCGGGGTGAAAGCCTGCGATCATGGGATCCACTGTCATCGCCGCCAGTTCGAATCGCACCGGGGCATAGCTTTGCAGGTGATGCAGGATGTGTAGCAGGCTCAGGGAATCCTTGCCCCCGGAAAGACCAAGCATAAGACGGTCGCCATCGCGGATCATTTCAAAGTCTGCAATGGCCCGACCCACCATGCGCATGATGGTCTTCGGCGGTTTGAGCAGAGAGGGTGTTAGGTTTTCGGCAAGCATTGCCCTATATTACCAGCTGCAGCTCGATCGGGTTAACCCGGCGGCAGAGTGATTCCGTTCATATGGATAATGAAAAATAAATGCCTTTGAGAGGGGATAAACATGTACAACATTGGAATCAGCGGATTTTCTGGTTTCGCCATTATCGTCCTGATACTGGCGGTGATCATTGTCATTAAGGGGGTACAGACCGTCAGTCAGGGTTATGAATACACCGTGGAGCGCTTCGGGCGTTATACCAAAACCCTGCGCCCGGGTTTTCACCTGATTATCCCAATCATCGACCGCATCGGTCGCCGCATGAACATGATGGAGCAGGTGGTGGATGTGCCTTCTCAGGAGGTCATCACTAAGGATAACGCTATGATCCGGGTTGATGGCGTGGTGTTTTTTCAGGTGCTGGATGCGGCGCGCGCCGCGTATGAGGTCAACATGCTGGAAGTGGCGATCCTGAATCTTACAGTGACTAACATTCGGACTGTCATGGGTTCCATGGACCTCGATGAATTACTGTCACAGCGGGACAAGATCAATGCGAAGCTGTTGACGGTGGTGGATGATGCTACCCAGCCCTGGGGGGTGAAGGTCACGCGCATAGAGATCAAGGACATCACGCCACCGCGGGATCTGGTCGATGCCATGGCCCGCCAGATGAAGGCCGAACGTGAAAAGCGCGCCGATATACTGGAAGCCGAAGGACAGCGCCAGTCCGCGATCCTGCGCGCCGAAGGGGAAAAGCAGGCGGCGATTCTGGAGGCCGAAGGCCGTCGCGAAGCTGCCTTCCGCGATGCCGAGGCTCGCGAACGCCAGGCCGAGGCCGAGGCGCGTGCTACTCACATGGTGTCGCAGGCGATCGAAAAGGGTGACATCAATGCCATCAACTACTTCGTGGCGACCAAGTACGTTGATGCCCTGCAAAATATCGCCAGCGCACCCAATGAGAAACTGATCTTCATGCCCATGGAGGCATCCGGTGTCATCGGGGCCATTGGCGGCATCGCGGAACTGGCCAAACAGGCCATGGCAAAGCAGGGCTGAGAGCACTGATGGATCTGGATCACCTGACATACTGGCACTGGTGGATCCTGGGTGTGGGGTTAATTGTGCTTGAAATCCTCGCGCCCGGAACTTTCTTCCTATGGATGGGTATTGCCGCCGGGGTGGTGGGGTTCATCCTGTTGCTGG
>JBECKZ010000220.1:0-8255 GCA_040235555.1 Thiohalomonadales bacterium
TGGCATATTGTACGGAACTGATTGATAGCAAGCGGGTGTGTGAATCGGTAGCATCAAGCAGGGCCTGTTCTGGATCAGTCTGTTGCAGGTTTATTTCCCGTACCTCGACGCCAAGGTGGGCGAGGGATTGCCAGACAACACGGTTGGAGGGAAATTCCTCGTCGGAAATGACAATGTTGTCGCCAGCTTGCCAGTCCAGTCCATAGGCAATAAGTGACAGGCCCTCAGAAGTATTCTTCAGTAGAGCGATATTATCAATAGATGGCGTATTAATCAGTCTGGCGAGTAACTGGCGGGTTTGAGTTTCAATCTCTACCCAACGAGGATAATGTTTTGCGCCATATTCATAGTTCTCCCGGGCAAAGGCACACACAGCATCGGCGCTGCGTTTAGGCCAGGGTGCAACGGCGGCATGATTGAGATAGATATGGTTGGGTTGTTCTGCAAACTCTGTTGCACTGAAGGTCTCGATTGTCATGGGTTTAGAGTATACAGCATGACAATAGACGACATCACATGCGATAAATACAGGTTACCCAGGTAGATGTAGCAACCTGGAACAGTGTTTATTCGAAATCGGCTTCACCTTCCTCTTCGATTTCTTCCAGCGGACTTCCCCAGGTCTCAGGATGCATGGGTTCATCGGTATCTCCAAAGTCGTCCCGTTCCAGATCGTCATACGGCCCGGACCAATCTTCAGGTTCTGCAGCGATTTCCAGGTCCATGTCATACCAGCTGTCGATATCCAGTTCTTCGACTTCTGATTCGAAATACTGGATCGCCACCGTGCCTTCATCTTCATCGAGCGCAACCACTTCGAAGGTGCGATCTGCTTCTGAGTCTCGATACCAATTGCCAACTACCGGATCTAATTCAGTTGCCATGGCCTGCCCCTTGTTGTCTTTAACAACGCGTTTATGTGTAGTTTATATATCTTTACATAGCAGAACAAAATCATCGATCAAGGTTCTTTGACTTAAATTAGTAATGAAGTTTTCAATGGCAAGAAATGCATACAGACCATCTTGAGAAAATGTTTACATTTCTACATGTTACAAGGGGTCTCGCATAACTTATCGCTGTTTATCATTACCGGGAGATACCTGGTGTAAATATTGCGACCAGTTGATGTACTGATGGTTCACACGTCAGTATCGAGTCTGTTTTATCATGCGATCTGGATTAAAATCTGACCAGATATTTGAAATTGTGCTGATTCCGATAACCCTCGGGAGTACTTGATTGCTAGCGACAAATCCCATTTTCAGTCCGCGGGCATATGCATTACGTCCAGAATAGACTTTTCAGGCCATTTTGTGTGCAAAATCACACGTTTAACGTCTATTACCATATTTAAATACGGTTATTATCGCTTTTAATATTCTTTGACGCGAACACGGACACGGACCCGGCGTTAAGGCTAAAGTTTCTCGAGAAACTAGCCGTAAACTCCTGCGAGACAGAAGGTTTTCTTTCTCGGGCACATAATTTTGATTAATAAATGGAATAGGGAAGGATCATGCGTAAATTTATAATTCTGATAGTTGGTATCGTGTGTGTGAATCCGGCTTTTGCCGATATCCTGGGCGCCAGGGTGTCAGGGGGCATTTTTAAATACTCAGTCAGCGGTACGGTCCGTGATAACCCGGTGTCAAGCAATACCTTTGATGTCAAAAATGATCTGGGCTGGAATGACGACAATGGTTTCATGGGCTACCTCTACATCGAACATCCGGTTCCGATTTTGCCCAATATCCGACTTGGCACCACCAGCCTCAAACTCGAAGGGACAGGCACGGTGAACAATACCGTAACTTATGGTGGTGTCACATACGCTGCATCCACGACGGTCACGTCAGACCTCGACCTCAGTCATACTGAAGTCGCCCTGTATTATGAAGTTATCGATACCTTTATGGACCTGGACCTGGGGCTGAACTTTAAGTTATTTAACGGAAAAGTCTTTATCAAGGATACAGGGGGAAATTCAGCCCAGACCGACTTCAAGGAAACGGTACCCATGTTGTATGGCGCGGTGACAATTCCAATTCCTGCGACTGGATTTAAAGTGGCAGGTGACTTTACAACAACTTCTTACAAGGACAGCACGTTTACCGATTACATGGTGCGTGTACGCTATGAAACCAGTTTTATGCTAGGTGTCGAGCTGGGCTATCGCTCAATCCATATCGATTACCAGGATACTGGTGCAAATGAATATGCCAAGCTGGATATGAAAGGTCCGTATCTGGCAGCGCACTTGTCTTTTTAATTATATATTCTTAATATATTTACCGAAGGAAAGCCACAGGGCAGGGATGCCCTCGTGGCTTTTTGTCATTTTAGAAATGTGAAAGGTACAATGACGAGTAAGAGAAAAACCCATTGGGAAGATGTCTACCGGGATAAATCACCCCTCAAGGTGAGCTGGTTCCAGCAAAGACCCGAATTGTCACTGGAATTGATTAAACATACCAGCATTGGCAAAAACTCAGAATTAATTGATATCGGTGGTGGTGCATCCACTCTGGTGGATTGTTTGCTGGATGAAGGCTATTCAAACATCTCCGTTCTTGATATTTCGTCAAACGCACTTGACTACGCGCAGCATCGCCTCGGGAACCGGGCGTCATCCGTTAACTGGATTGTTACAGATATTACGTCCTATAAACCGTCAATGAAATATATACTCTGGCATGATCGTGCGGTATTTCACTTCCTGACAGATAAAGCCGATCGTGTCGCCTATGTTTCAGTGCTCAAGGAAGGTCTCCAGCCAGGTGGCCATTTAATTATTGCAGCTTTTGGCATCGGTGGTCCGCAAAAATGCAGCGGGCTGGATATCGTTCAGTATGATGCCAATAAGTTAATGGCAGAGTTGGGCGAGGAATTCGACCTGGTCGAAGAAGCCTCGGAGATACATCATACGCCTGATGCTCGCGAACAGCTATTTGGTTATTTTCGCTTTATCTATCGTCCCTGATAGGCATTGACCATAATACTGTCATGCAGTGTCTGCGACGCTGCCTGATAACTGCCTAATTATTCCTTAATCCTACCGGCATCAGGCGGAATTTCTGTTTGTAGCGACGGAACAGTCTCCTTAAAACGTTATCTAATTGTCACCTTGCCAAAGCAAGCTACACTTGTCTGGCATTTGACGCATACCGGTTAAAATTCCTGGCAGTCTCGGACAAAATCGCGGTATACGTGAAAGCAATACGCAGCGGAACAAGGTTTATATACGCCGAAGGATAACCGTTGGAACAGAAACATATCTCAGATCTTCCAAAACCCAACGTGATGCGCCAGCGCTTGCAACAGCTGCAGCGTTTTATAAGGAGGCATGGTTACTGGTCGGCAGCAGGCGCGGCAATTATAGTCATTATTACCGCCTATATCTGGTGGCAGGGCCGGCCGGTTCCGCCGCATTATGTAACGGTACCGGTAACGCGTGGGCCAATTGTTAAGGAAATTGTCACGACCGGGACGGTCAATCCGGTGGTGACGGTCCAGGTCGGGTCATATGTATCCGGTGTGATCCAGTCCCTGTACTGTGACTACAACACGGTGGTGAAGGCAGGACAAATTTGCGCGAAGATTGATCCGCGTCCCTATCAACTGATTGTAGACCAGGCTAGCGCAAACCTGGCCAGCGCCAGGGCGCAGTTGCAAAAGGATCGCGCAAGCCTCGCCTACGCGAAGACCAACTACGATCGCGATCTGTCACTGCTTAAGGAAGGGATCGTTTCGCAAGATACCGTCGATACCGACAAGAGCGCCTATGAACAAGGTAAGGCCCAGATTGAACTCGATAAAGCTACGATTAAACAACACCAGGCCGCTCTGAACGCTGCACGCGTCAATCTTGGTTATACGGATATTGTGTCACCCGTGGATGGGGTCGTGGTTTCCCGCAACATTGACGTCGGCCAGACCGTGGCAGCGAGTTTCCAGACACCCACCTTGTTTCTCATTGCCAAAGATCTGACCAAGATGCAGGTGGATACCAATGTCAGTGAATCCGATGTCGGCGAGACCAGGGTCGGGCAGAAGGCTTCGTTCACGGTCGAGGCGTATCCTAACAAACCATTCTGGGGCGAGGTCACCCAAATCAGGCAGGCCCCGATCACGGTACAGAATGTCGTGACCTACGATGTGGTTGTGAGTGTGGACAATCCAAAACTCGAGTTGCTGCCAGGTATGACAGCGAATACGCGTATCATTGCAGACCAGCGTAAGGATGTCCTGCGCGTGCCAATTCAGGCGATCCGCTTTACACCGACTGGTTTGCAACGAAGCAAGAAAAATTCGAGTCATGAGAAGAATTCAAGCGCGGATGAGACGACGAGTAAAAAATCCGCCCGCGTGTGGGTTTTGCGGAACGGACAGCCCCATCCTGTCCCGGTCACGACTGGCTTGAGCGATACAACCTATGTGGAAATTACCGGAGGGGCGCTCAATGTGGATGATCCGGTCATCGTCAACGCGATTACCACAACGACGGACAGCTCGAATCGACGCGGCATGCATTTGCGATTTTAATCATTAAACAAGAGTGACTGGTTTTGTCCAAGCCTATCATCGAAGTGCGTAACCTTTTCAAGACCTATCAACTGGGTGATGTCGAGGTGCGCGCCTTACGCGGTGTGAGCCTGTCGGTTGAGCGTGGCGAATTTGTTGCGATCATGGGCGCCTCCGGCTCTGGCAAGTCGACACTCATGAACGTTCTCGGATGCCTTGATCAACCCACTGATGGTGAGTATTTACTGGAAGGGGTCGATACGGCAGTGCTTGATGAACCGGCATTGGCACGTATTCGCAATCTGCGCATTGGTTTTGTTTTCCAGAACTTCAATTTACTGCCGCGCACCAGTGCAGCCGAAAATGTCGGTCTACCGCTTTTTTATTCTCCGCATGTTACCGATAACGCTTCACGAGTTCATGATGCCTTGTCGGCCCTGGGTCTGGAAGGCCGCGAACAAAATCACCCCAGTCAGTTATCAGGCGGGCAACAACAGCGCGTCGCCATTGCCCGGGCATTGATCAACTCGCCGGGGATTCTTTTAGCGGACGAACCCACAGGCAACCTGGATTCGAAAACCGCCAATGACATCATGGAGACCCTGCAATCTTTCAATCGCGAGCAGGGGCTCACGATCATTCTCGTTACGCACGAACCTGACATGGCTGCGTTTGCTGACCGTATCGTGACGATGCGCGACGGCACAATCATTTCGGATGAACACCGCAAGGTAAAAACAGCGGTCAAACCTTCAATTCAGATGGCAACAGCTGCACAGCCAACCGCAGGGATCGATTCGGCACATGGTATCGACGACACCTGGTCGTTTGCACGCATGTCCCTGCTTGCCGCCGCGCGGGCATTGGCACGTAACAAGATGCGTGCTGCCTTGACGATGTTAGGGATCTTCATCGGTGTTGCAGCATTGATCACCATGGTAGCCGTGGGTCAGGGAGCGAATGCGGCGGTCAAGGCACAGATCGAAAGTCTGGGTACGAATCTGTTGATCGTCATACCCGGTGCGACCACCAGCAGTGGTGTGCGCGCAGGTTTCGGTAGTGCTTCCACCCTGACTGTAACGGACGCGGAAGCCATTAAAAGAGAAGATCCGGCGGTCGCCAACGTGGCATATCAGATTCGTCAGATTGGCCAGGTGCAATACGGTAACCAGAACTGGAGTACAGAAGTGCAGGGCGTCTCACCGAGTTACCTGACGATTCGTAACTGGGACGTCGTGGCCGGCCGTATACTAAATGCCGAAGACGAGCGTACCGCAAATCGCGTCTGCCTGATTGGACAGACGGTGCAGCGCAATCTCTTCGGTATCTACGAAAATCCAGTTGGCGCCACGATCTTTATCAAGAATGTACCGGTAGAGGTGGTTGGCGTGCTCCAGGCCAAAGGTCAGACCGGTTATGGTCGTGATCAGGACGATACGATTCTGTTGCCATTTACCACGGCAGAGCGCAAGGTACTAGGGGTTTCCACTCCAACGCAAAGTGAGTCGACTACAAACAGTCGCTATCCGGAACCGCCTAATCCCTTTGGGATCAAGCCGAAACTCGCGGGTTACGTCAATATCATTTTCGTTCAGGCCACCAGCACATTGGAGGTGCCGACTGCACTGGAACAGGTGACAAAAACCCTGCAGGAGCGTCATCATATACAACCGGGACAGGATAATGACTTTGGGGTGCGCAATATCAGCGACATCACTGAGGCTGCTGAGAGCAGCAGTCGGATTATGGCGTTGTTGCTCGCCTCGGTTGCGTCGATCTCATTACTGGTCGGCGGTATCGGCATCATGAATATCCTGCTGGTGTCCGTCACAGAGCGCACGCGTGAGATCGGTATCCGCATGGCTATCGGAGCCCGGCGGATTCATGTTTTGATGCAGTTTCTGATTGAGTCTGTGTTACTCAGTGTTATCGGCGGCAGTATTGGCGTGATAGCGGGAATAGCGGTGTCGAAAATTATATCCAGCGTTGCCGGGTGGCCAACCTTGCTGTCCCCGGTGGCGATGGTCAGTGGCTTTATTTTCTCGGCTGCAGTTGGCGTCTTTTTTGGTTTCTACCCGGCACGCCGGGCCGCACGCCTGAATCCAATCGAGGCTCTGCGCTTTGAATAAGCACAGTTACATGCCAGGCTGGTACAGTAAACAGTGTGTGCCATATCTGCGAATGCTCCGTTTCGTCTGCATAACCGGAGGGATGATCTCGCTCGCAGGTTGTGCTGTCGGGCCAGACTATGAGCGACCAGCGGTACCACACGTCGCACGCTATACCGCTAAACCAATTGCGACAGCGCTGGTGTCGGGGAAAGGCGAACCTGCCCAGCAGTTTGCGACGGGTGCGTCGATTTCTGCCCAATGGTGGGAACTGTATCATTCCCCACAATTGAACCAGGTCCTGGCACAAGCCATTCAACATAATCCGACGTTGACAGCGGCCAGGGCCACTCTGGCACAAGTGCAACAGGAGTTACTCCGGACCCAGGGCGCCTATTATCCCCAGCTGGATATCAATGCTGCCGCGCAACGGCAGGGCAAGGGTTCGCCGGCAATAACCTCGAATTTGTATTCGGTTGGTGCGACCGTAAGTTATGTACCCGATGTGTTTGGCGGTACCCGACGAGAGGTAGAACAGGCGAACGCACTGGTTGCAAATCAGGGCTATCAACTGGCAGCGGCCTATCTGACACTCACCGGTAATGCAGTCACCCAGGCGATCGAGATTGCCTCCATACATGAGCAGATTAACAGCGTGCAGGACATCATTGACAATGATGAACGCAACCTGCAGCTCGTGCAATTGAAATACGCTGCTGGCAAAGCCGCACGGCGTGATGTCCTCGCTGCACAAAGTCAACTTGCTAATGACCGCGCATTGCTGCCGTCCCTCAAACAACAGCTCAGTATTGCCCAACATGCCTTGTCTGTTCTGGTTGGCGAGTTTCCCGGAAGCTGGATACCACCGGAATTCGAGCTGAAGGAATTCGCGTTACCCACACAACTGCCGGTCAGCATCCCTTCTGAGCTTGTTAACCAGCGACCTGATATTCTCGCAGCAGAAGCCCAACTGCATGCAAGTAGTGCTGCTATTGGAGTGGCTGCTTCGCAACTGTATCCGAATATCCAGTTATCTGGATCCCTGGGGGTGGAAGCACTGTCCACCCAAAATTTGTTCCGGGCCTCGAATCAGTTCTGGAATCTGGTCGCGAATTTAACTGCGCCCATTTTTCATGGTGGTGCGCTTGCGGCGCAAAAGCAGGCAGCGATCTATGCGTTCCAGGCATCAGCAGCCACGTACCAGCAGACTATTCTTACCGCCTTCGGTCAGGTTGCCGATGTATTGCAGGCACTGACGCATGATGCCGAATTGGTTGGCGCACAAAAAAGTGCGCTGGATATATCTCAGGCATCACTCGAGTTACAGCGGGTCAGCTATAAGGCGGGAAAATCGGATCTGCTTCAATTGCTAGATGCGCAAAGGGCATATCAGCAAGCAAAACTCGGCTTTGCCCGGGCCCAGGCACTGCGCTATCAGGATACCGCAGAATTATTCGTCGCCATGGGAGGCGGGTGGTGGCAGGCCAAATCACTCACCGAAACGTCAACGTCTGTGGATGAAAAGGCAAAGAAGATTAGGTAATAATCCCGATTGTGCCTCGTTACAGCGACTGTCTCGCGAATACCAGTCACAATGATATCGATTAGCTATTGATCGTATGG
>JBECKZ010000259.1:0-9080 GCA_040235555.1 Thiohalomonadales bacterium
ATTTCGTCGTCAGAAAACCAAAGTTATCCACGCCGGCCAGGCCGATGATGCGTTTGTCGACCAATGCCGTCTTGAAGGAATTCTGTGAGCCGGAACATAAACCGTAGAGCACAAACCGATCACTGCCATAGTGTTGCTGGACATAATCCAGTGCACTCGAGACCTCCTGGATGATGCGCTCAGTCGGATCAAGCTTGTCTGTCCGCGCCGGACTGTCCCCGATCCCGGATAAATCAAAGCGCAAGACCAGGAAACCCTGTTTGACCAGGGCCCGTGATAACTTCACCGAGGTACGTGATGCGCCGACATGATGCATCAACCCGGAGTTCAGGATCACGACCGTTGGCTTTGTCGCATCGATGGTATCCGGCAGCCCGATCACACCACTCAACTTGTCGGTCTCACCGATGTGGGCAATTTCTTCATGCATGGCGGCTAAATCACTTCTTCCATTACTCTTCCTGTAACAGCGTTGTCTGGATACGCTTCAGGATTTCATAGGGTAATAAAAACGTGCCGTTGATATCGGCCTTCATCCAGGTATCGGTATCGTCCAGATCCGAATTGTCGACACGCAGTTTGACCGCCTGCTGGTCCAGCGATGCAATCAATCGATCGGCATTGGCGTTGGCCTGTGACAGTATGAAATGTAGCGACGCAGGTTTTTCCAGCTCACTGGCCTGGATGCTCATTGACTGCAGTTCCTGTTGCGTCGCTGTGGTAATCGGGTAACCGTTGACCCACATGGTACCATTGTTGGTCGGATCCGGCTTGCTGTGTTGTGTCAATACCCCCAGGTAATCACTACCGTTTAGCACCGGGTCCCACAGCGTGATGTGCTCGATACCATTCATGAGTTGACTGGCAAGCACACCGATAGACGCACCCAGTCGCAGACCGACCAGCTTGATGTGGTCCATGCCACTGAATTCTGCCAGTTGCTGCGCGGCCGCCACGGTATTCGCCACCGCGGTTGCCAGACTGAAACTCTCGCCCGCCGAATCGCCGGTACCGGCGTAATCGAAGCGCATGCTCGGTACACCGGCACGCGCCATATTCATACACAAGGTGCGCAGCGCCCGATGTGTGATCATGTATTCCTGTCCATAGGGGTAACAAACCAGGAGTGCGAAATCGCGAATCAGCGTTCCTTCCGGCTCATGCATCACACCATATAACTGTTCCGCTGTGTCCCCAAAGAAAAAACTTTCCACTATTGAGACTCTTGCCTCTTATTGAAAAACTTGCCGAATAAATTTGTTACTGCTGATTTCTCGTGTCCTGGCTTTTCTGCGCTGACCACTGGCTCCGCCACCGGTGCGGTATTGACCTGTGCTGTTACTGGCTCGCCATTCACTGGATAGGCATTGGCAATCTGACCCAGGGTGCTCATCACGAATATCCGCGGCGGGATCACTACACCTTTTTCCTGGCGCGCACGATTGGCAACCTCCAGTGATAACAGTGAATGCCCGCCAACATCGAAGAAATTATCGTTGAGACCGACGGCATCCAGTTTCAAAAATGTACGCCACAGGTCTGCATAATATTTTTCTGATGCCGTTGCTGGCAATTGCCCCACGCCTACCTCATGCGCCTGACTTGATAACGCATGGCTCGACAATGTCTTGCGATCAATCTTGCCATTGGGCGTCAGGGGCAGGCTCTCGACGACAATAAATTGTTCCGGGATCATGTATTTTGGTAGCGACTGCGCCATGTGTTTGCGAATTTGCATGATACTGTTTTTAGCGCCTTGCGTTAACGTGTAAAATGCCACCAGTTTCTGCGCAGGTGCGCTGCCATGAATCACCACTGCCCCGTTCTCGATATCGGGATAATCCAGCAGGCGCGCCTCGATTTCACCGATTTCGATGCGATAACCACGCAGCTTGATCTGCTGATCCAGACGTCCCAGGTATTCCAGCTGTCCGTCGCTAGTGAGTCGGACCTTGTCGCCGGTTTTATATAATTTACCGGCGGCGAAGGGATTATCGATAAACCGCTCGGCAGTCAGTTGCTCGCGCTGGTGATAACCAAGGGTCACCCCGTCACCGCCGATGCACAACTCACCTGTGGCACCTTCCGGCACCAGTTGATGATCTGCATCCAGAATATAACAGCGAGTATTAGCTAGTGGTTGACCCAGATATATCTGACCCGCGTCCTGCACCTGCATGCAGGTCGACCACACCGTGGTCTCGGTGGGACCGTACATGTTCCACAGTTGTCCGATCTTTGGCAACAGCTCACGCGCCAGGTCCTGCGCCAGGCCCTCGCCACCACACAGCGCCTTGAGTTTTGCGGCACCGCTCCAGTCGCTGGCCAACAACAGGCGCCAGGTTGATGGGGTGGCCTGCATCAGGGTAACAGCATGTTCGTTGAGTAAACGAATCAGGGCTGTGCCATCGGCAACTTCGTCCTTTGTCGCCAACGCTATCTTGCCGCCCGCCAGTAACGGTAAATACAGTTCCAGTACCGCAATATCAAACGACAAGGTCGTCACCGCCAACAACACATCGTCTGCCTGCATGCCCGGTTGTTGTGCCATGCTGCTCAGGAAATTCACCACCGCACCATGGGGGACAACTACACCCTTGGGCAGCCCTGTCGAACCGGAGGTGTAAATGACATAGGCGGGTGCATCCGCGGCAATTTTAATCGCCGGCTGATCCGCATCGGCAGATGCCAGCTCGGCTGCCAATGTCTCCATGGCAATACGCTGTTTTATCTCGGGATAAAGTTTGAAATATTTCTCGTTGCCAATGAGATGATGAATCCCGGCATCCTGCACCATGAACTGCAACCGATTCACAGGGAAATCCGGGTCCAGCGGCAGATAGGCGGCACCGGCTTTTAAAATCCCCAGCAACACCACTAGCATGTCAACAGAACGATCCATGCTGACACCAACCAGCTCACCGGGGCTGACACCCTGGCCTATTAAATAATTCGCCAATTGATTGCTTTGCAAATCCAACGCGGCATAGCTGATATTGTTTTCACCGGAGACAACTGCAATCTTATCGGCATGACTGCGCAAGGACGGTTCGAGCAAGGCCACCATGTTTGGATTGGCCCGCCAGCCAAGTTCAGGTCCGACCAGACGTGATAACTGCGCCGCATTTTCCTCTGCGCTGTATCCGGTGTAAGCAGCCACAGATTTGTTGTGATCGGCGAGGACCTGATCCAGCAAACCACAATAGTATTGAGCAACCCGTTCCATGCTGGCCTGTTTGTACAGAGCCGTGGTGTAGATAATGCCGCCTTCCAGAAAATCCCCACGGCGTTTGAGCCACATGTTGAAATCCAGGGCCGATTCCCGGAAAGGCAGATTAATTTGTTCGACCTCGATGTCACCCATCTTCCGCTCACGCCGTGTCACATCCTGATAGGTAATCGAGGTCTGAAAGATCGGGGAACGGCTAAGGTCGCGCGGCGGGTTCAGGATCTCTACCAGTTTTTCGAATGGGACTTCGCCGTTATCCAGCGCCTGCAAAGAAACGTCCTTGACCCGCTGCAGGTATACCATAAAGTTTTCATGTGGATCGATGCGTAATCGCAGTGGCAGGGGATTCACGAACAAACCGATCACCGCTTCGACGTCCTTGTTGCGATCGGCCACTGGCGCACCGACCACCAAATCAGTTTGCTCGGTGTATTTATGCAACATCAGGCCATAATTCGCCAGCAACAGCATAAAGATCGAGACATCGTGTTGTTTACAGAAAGCGTTGAGCCGATCCACCGTGCCGGGTTTGAACACAAACTCGACGGTTTCACCATCACTCTCATCGTTTTCAGGACGCGGAAAGTCAGCAGGAAACTCCAGGACCTGCAGCTCGCCGGACAATTGCTCAACCCAGAAGTCTATCTGCTTTTTGGCCGCATCTGACTTTATAAACTCGGCATTCCAGCTGGCGAAATCCGCATACTGAATAGTCAACTCCGGCAAGGCTTTATACTCGAAACCGGCATGCTTGCGATACAGTGTGGTGATCTCGTGCACGAAAATGTCGAACGAGCCGCCGTCGAAAATCACATGGTGCGGCATGATAAACAACGTGTGCCAGTCATCGGCAAACCGGATCAGCTCGGCGATATACAATGGATAATCCTGCAGCGAGAAGACATGCTTCTGGCGACTGGAATAATACTCTACAAACATCTGTTGCTGTTTGTCTTTCTCTACTCCGTTCCAGTCGAGCAAGGGTACCGCAGGATAATCCTCGGACACGATAGGCTTTGCATGCACTTCATCGTCGGCCACGATCTGATAACGCATGGATTCCTGGCGTGCCAGGAATTCCGCGAAGGCGGCATTGAAGGCATCCAGGTTCAGTTTACCCCGGAAGTGAAACGCGGTTGGCAGATTGTAAGCAGAGGTTGGTCCGTTCAGTTTCTCCATGAACCACAAGCGCTGTTGCGCAAATGACAGCTCGCGCCCGTCAGGATTCGGGCGTTTATGGATGTGGTCGCGTTGTTGTGTCTGCGTTCGATCGGCTAGTTTGTTCTCGACCAGCGCCGCAAGCTTGCGTAGTGTGGGTGCACTGTAGATTTCACGATAACTCAGGCGGATCGCCAGGGTCTCTTCGATGCGCGCAATCATCTGCGCGATCAGAATCGAGTGACCGCCCAGATCAAAAAAGTTATCGTCCAGGTTGCTGCTGGAGGTTTGCAAGGCGAACTGCCAGATCGGCAATAACTTTGCCTGCACCTCGTTCAAGTCCTGCGCAGGTGCTGCGGCTTCTGATTGTACCGATACATTTTCGGAACTGGCTGGATGCAATTCCAGTTGTGCCAATGCCTTTCTATCCAGCTTGCCGTTGAGTGTCTGCGGCAGCGCCTCCAGGATGAGCAGGTGATTGGGCAACATGTAGTCCGGTAAATACGCGGCAAGGTGATGTTTGATCTCGGACAGTTGCGGTTGTTGGCCTTGTGCCACCACATAGGCCACCAGGCGTTGATCCCCTTCGGCAACACTGATGATCCCCAACGCACAGTCCTGTATCTGTGGATGTTTGCGCAGGATGACCTCGATCTCACCCAGCTCAATCCGGTAACCACGCAGTTTGACCTGGTTGTCCATGCGCCCGAAATATTCCAGCAGGCCGTCCCGGGTCCAGCGTGCCTTGTCGCCGGTACGATAGAGCTTGCCTTCACCATAAGGATTATCGATAAAGCGTTCGCGAGTCAGATCATCGCGAGCGAGATAACCCGTTGCTACCCCTGCGCCACCAATGAGTAATTCACCTGGCATGCCATCGGGCAACAATTGCTGATGTTCATTGGCGATAAAACACTGGGTGTTGCCAATGGGATGCCCGATCATCACCGGGCTATCAGGATTCTGGATCAAGTGACAGGTCGACCAGACTGTGGTCTCGGTCGGGCCATACATATTCCAGACTGCTTTGCAGATCGGTACCAGTTGCGCGACCAGGTCCGCGGGGAATGCCTCGCCACCACACAACACCGTAAACTGCTTATTACCCTGCCAGTCTGCCTGTAATAATAATTTCCAGGTGGACGGCGTGGCCTGCATAACATTGACCTGATGCTGCTCGATGAGCGCACGTAAACGATTGCCATCGACTATATCATCACGGGTGGCCACCACGACACTCGCTCCCACCCATAGTGGCAGGAATAATTCCAGCACCGAAATATCAAACGACAAGGTGGTCACGGCCAGTAATTTATCCTTGGCGGACAGGCCAGGTTGTTGACTCATGCTCTGCAGAAAATTGGCCACCGCCCGGCGCGGGACCTGCACACCTTTGGGTTGACCGGTGGAACCGGAGGTAAAGATCACATAGGCCGGTGACTCACCATCTATCTGCACCTGGCAGCTTGTATCTGGTTGCGTATTAATGCGCTCGCGATCCTTATCCAGTAACAACAGCGACTGATCTGGATACAGGGATTGGTAAGCAGCCTGAGTCAGGATCATTGCTGGTTCGGCAGTATCCACCATGTAATGCAGTCGCTCATCAGGAAATGTGGGATCCAGCGGCACATAACCGGCTCCAGCCTTCCACACACCAAGCAAACACGGCAGCAGATCGCTGTTGCGGTCCAGGCAGATACCGACCAGGTCGCCGGGTTTGACATTGCTGTCTTGTAACAGATGCGCGATTTGATTCGACAGCGTATCGACCTGCGTATAACTCAGTTGTGTTGCTTCACACACAAGCGCAAGGCTGTCCGCTGAACGTGACATCACCTGTGCAAGCTGCTCGACCAATTCAGGTATGTCCTGCCGTGGCCCGCTGGCTTTTTTCACATAACTGGCTAGCCACTCCGGATTCGTCGGTATCAATGGCAAGGCGGACAATGGTCTATTGGCATCGTTGCAAATTTCTTCCAGCAAGCGATGATAGGTTTGCAACCAGCTCAGGACGGTCTGATTGCTAAAACGACCCTGATTGAACTGGCACTGCAGAGTTAATTCGCGGGTATTATCGGCCACGTTGAGAAACAGATCGAAATACTCATAGCGGCGGGGATTGGCGCCCACCGTCATCTCGGTGTTGCCAAACCGGAAACTGTACATGTCCTGGTCGAGATTAAACATCACTGAGGCCAGGGGCGCGGTATTGAGATCCCGCTGCAAAGGCAGGCACCGCAACAGGCCGCCCTGGGTAATATGCTGGTGTTCGGATTGTTCGAAAAAGCTGTCGCGAAATTCCGTCAGCAACTGCTGCAGTGGAGTCTTCTCATCTATATTAATAAGTATAGGTAAGGTGTTCACACAGTGGCCGATCACACGATTCAAACCGGTCATGGCCTGACCGGCCGACGGCAACGCCACCACCACCGAGTCATTACCGCTCAGGCGATTCATCAGGCTGCCAAAAGCTGCTATCAGCAACACGACCAGACTGCATTTGTGTTTTTTGGCCGTCTCCCGCAAATGATGCACGAAATCCGCATCCAGGGTGTATTCCTGGTAACTGGCCACGAGCCGGCGTTCGCTGCTGCGTGGAAAATCTGTCGGTAACTCCAGCGGGGCCGGTAACTTATGATATATCCTGGTCCAGTAATCCAGGTCCTGGTGTTGCTTGTCCTGATACTCCTCGCTGGCCAGGGCGTGCATGTAATCAATGAAGTAATCTTCGGGTTGCAGCGTTATCCCGGTCGCTGACAGCTGCTGGCTGTACAACAGGGCCAGGTCTTCCAGCAACACCGCAAAGGACCAGCCGTCACACACCAGGTGATGTACGACAATGATGAGCGTGTTGACCTGGCTGGATTCACGTACCAGGATCAATCTCAACAACGGTCCCTGCTCGATATCGAAGGGCTGCAGCACCGCCTGTTGTCGAATCTCGTCGAGTTGCGCTTTGGGATCTTTACTCTGACTGATGTCGGCAAACTCCACTGCCGGTGGCAATACATCGTGGACGAACAGCGTCGTGCCATCGCCACTGAAGGTCATGCGCAGGGAATCGTGACGTTTGGCCAGACGGCCAGTGGCCTGTTGCAGGCTTGCAAAATCGATCTCACCCTCACCGTGCAACAACAGGGATTCGTTGAAGGCCAGGTTGCTCTCAACGCCATAAATATTGATTGCGTTAATCAGCTCACGCTGGGATTCGGTGGTTGCCGCTTTACATAAGATCATTTAATTGCGCTCAGCACTCAGACCAGGTGTCGTGGACTTGAACACGCCGATGGCCTGCATGCGCTCGATGGAATTCAGGAAGGCCTGTTTGATCGCATCGATATCCGCATCGGTGTGGGCTGTAGTAAAGAACATCGGCCGCCCCAGATAAATATGAATACCCTGGCGGCGCATATCGGCAAACATCACGTCAATGTATGGGACTTCTTCTTTCAGTTTAAGATACATCAGCGAACTGAACTGACCAATCTCCATGGGCAGATTGTTGTATTTGAAGATCAGGTTCATATCACGGGCAAAATCTTCCGCCTTCTGCGTCACACCCTGCTGCAACTGATTACCCTGTTCACGCAGATATTTCAGCACCGCCATGGCTGAGGCCAGCGCCAGCGGATGGCGCACAAAGGTCCCGGCAAAATAGGTGACACCCACCTCCGGTGCCGAGTCGTCACCGAACTGCCAGGCACCGCCGTCTAGGGTATCCATATATTTACGACTGCCGCCGATGATGCCGATGGAGATGCCGCCGCCGATCACCTTGCCATAGGTCGCCAGGTCGGCCTTAACGCCAAAGTGTTCCTGAGCCCCACCCAGGCCAACGCGAAAACCGGTAATTACTTCGTCCATGATGAAGGCAATCTCATGTTCCTCGGTCAGCTTCCTGAGCTCCTGCAGAAATTCACGCGGTTGCAGTGCCGGGTTACGGCTCTGCACCGGTTCAATCAGTACACCAGCAATATCATCGGCATTGTCACGAATGATATTGAGCGCTTCGGGATCGCCATAATCCAGGATCAGCATATTCGAGGCTGCTTCGGCCATGATCCCGGCCGCGGCAGGGCGACCCATGCGATCCGGGCCCGGGCGAACAATCACCTCATCGGTGATTCCGTGATAGGCGCCATTAAACATCACCATGGTCTTACGTCCGCTGGCGGTGCGTGCCATCCGAATTGCGCCTAACACCGCTTCAGAACCGGTATTACAAAAGGCAAAGCGATCGAGCGGAATGGTATCGGCCAGCAGATCGGCCAGCTCCCCGGCAAGCGGGTGTTGTGGTCCGATTTCGATACCTTGATCCAGTTGTGCCTTCATCGCCTCGATCACATACTCCGGTGAGTAACCCAGGAAATTGGAACCATAGCCGCACAAGGTATCGATATACTCATTGCCATCGAGGTCCCAGAAGCGAGAGCCCTTGGATTTGTTAACAACAATCGGGTAGACGATCTCCTTTAACTCCGGACTGAAGCCGGAAGCGGTACGGGGATCGGCGAGGATGCTGCGATGTTGCTGGGCATAGGCCTTGGATGATTTTGTCTTATCAATGTATTCCTGCATCACCGCATTGATCTGTGACAACTGCTCATCGGTGAAGGTTATTTCCTTCTTGTCGAGATTAATCCTTGTCTGTGCACCGAATGCCTGTTTCTTTTCCTTCGCCGGCGCAACA
>JBECKZ010000265.1:0-18764 GCA_040235555.1 Thiohalomonadales bacterium
TGTGTTGACGATCTTGAAGGTAATGGTGTCGCCTTCCTGTACCACCATGGATTCGCCGGGTACGTTCAGACTGGTAGCGGAAGAACTAAAACCGCGTAGATAGACTGTTTCTCCGGTGATCATGGTGGGTGTGCCGTCCGTGATATAAATTGTCTTGGAAATGGTGGCGGCTTCCGCCCTGGGCGTCCAGCTTAATAAGCCAGTTGCTCCCGTTAGTGCGCTTGCAACACCTGCCGAGCCGAACTTCAGAAAGGTACGTCTCTTCATCCTCTTTTTCTCCTATCCCGTGGAGGAGATGTGCAGGAAGTCGGCGGATTACGCGTTAGAATATTTTATGGCTGCGTAACGGCCCCAACTCATCTCTCCACACGTGTGGTGGTATTTAAATTTCTTTTTATGATTTTATTAGGCGGAGAGTGGGGCCTAATGGACAGCAAGATGTGCAATTGCGGGGTTGGGGCAATGCGTGTCTTACTCTACAACTAGGTCGTGCGTGAAGCTGACGTGCAAAATATGACACCTTTGTTAATAATTCAACTGATTTATACCTTATTGAATTTATAAACTATTGCTAAAGGGAATTTTTTGATAATAAAATTCCTGTATCCTTAATGACGTCTTCGCCCGATACTTTAATAAAATTAACAAGATAACAACGTATACACTGGTATATTTATAAATAATAAAATTAGTAACTGATGAATTACTTATTTTCTTTTAATAATCAGTAAATTTAGTTTTGGGTGGAGATCAAGCCTGAATAAAGTGAGTTAACTCACACCGATTCCAAAAGATCCAAGGAAAGGAGATGAAAAAATGGAACACATCCTGGTCTATGCAGACAGTCTGACATGGGGAATCATCCCGAATACCCGGCAACGCCTTACGTTTGATAAACGCTGGCCAGGTGTTTTTGAGCTTAAACTGAATAAATCAGGATACCCTGTGCGTGTCATCGAGAACTGTCTCAATGGCCGCCGTACCGTGTGGGATGACCCGTTCAAAAGTGGCCGCGATGGTTCACTCGGGTTAGCGCAAGTTATTGAGATGCATTCACCACTCAGGTTGGTGATCCTTATGCTCGGAACCAATGATTTTCAGGTCACCCATCACCATAATGCCTGGCTATCGGCACAGGGCACCGCCAGGCTGATACGCATCATACGGCAGGCGCCGATTGAACCCGACATGCCAGTGCCTGACGTCCTGGTTGTTGCTCCGCCCCGGATCATCGCCCCAAAAGGTATGATTGCCAGTAAATTCCTGGGCGCAGAGCACCGCTGCGTCGGGCTTGCCGAGGAATTGGAAGACGTTGCCGTGCAAGAGGCGACGTATTTTTTCGATGCGGGGAGCGTTACCGAATCGAGTAAAGTCGACGGAATCCACCTGGATGCAGAGCAACATCGTGTACTGGGTGAGGCCATTGCTCAGGTGGTAGCGACTATGGTCTTCACATAAGCGTCTGGACTTCCGGGATACGCAGCTAAAGCACAATGAAGCAGAGTTGGAATAATAAAATTTTTGTTGCCGAGGCCAGCGACGCGGGGAGAGACAATCATTGGTGAAATTCGTCAGGAGAAGCTGGGAAGGGAAAGACCAGCGAAGAAAGTGATTACCACAATATTGATTAAACGCATGTGCGCTTGCAATCATCCGCAACCTGTCAATTGCTGCGACTGACTATACTTACGCCTGAGGCACAAAGATGGCGAAAACACCACAAACACAGCATGAAGCCTTGCCGGAAGGTGTGGTATTTCACGTCCATGCCGTAACCAAAATCTACCAAATGGGTGAAGTGGCGGTGCAGGCCTTGCGTGGAGTAGATCTGGACCTATACAACGGTGAATTCGTGGTATTGCTGGGACCTTCCGGCAGCGGTAAATCCACACTCTTGAATATTCTTGGTGGCCTGGATACGCCTACCGACGGCCATGTGTATTATGGTGATCGTGACCTGACTCGTGCCAGTGAGCGCGAACTGACCGACTACCGCCGTTACCATGTCGGTTTTGTCTTCCAGTTTTACAATCTCATTCCCAGTCTAACGGCACGCGAAAACGTGGCGGTGGTGACGGAAATTGCGCGCGCACCGATGCAGCCGGAAGAGGCGCTGCAACTGGTTGGCCTCGGGGATCGCCTAGATCACTTCCCGGCCCAACTCTCCGGTGGTGAGCAACAGCGGGTGGCGATCGCCCGTGCCATTGCCAAACGACCGGACGTGTTATTGTGTGATGAACCGACCGGGGCACTCGATTCGAAAACCGGGATCGTGGTGTTGGAGGCCCTGCAACACATCAACCAGGAAATGGGGACGACCACCGCGGTGATCACACACAACGCAGGTATTGCCCAAATGGCCGACCGGGTGATCCATCTTGCCGACGGGCGCATCAGTGAAGTTCAAAAGAATGCGAGTCGTGTCGCGCCGCACAACCTGAGCTGGTAGGCTGACCATGCTTGCGCTCGATAAAAAGCTCTGGCGTGAATTGTGGGATATGCGTATGCAGGCCCTGGCGATTGCCCTGGTGATTGTCAGCGGCGTGAGTATCTTCATCATGTCGCTGAGCACCCTTGATTCTTTGTACGGGACACGCGCCGTCTATTACCGCGAATATCACTTTGCCCAAATCTTTGCTTCCCTCAAGCGTGCGCCGCTGAATCTGCAACAACGCATTGCGGACATCCCTGGCGTCGATAAGGTCGACGCCCGCGTAGTGGCTTACGTCAATCTTGCCGTTGCGGGTTTCACCGATCCGATTAGCGGCCATCTCTTGTCTCTGCCTGCTGACAGCCGTGGCCTGCTCAACCAGGTCTACCTGCGCGAAGGTCGTCTGCCGGAACCAGGACATGATTACGAAGTCCTGGTCAGCAAGGAATTTGCTGAGGCCCATCACCTGCAGGCAGGTAACAAACTGCAGGCCACTATCAACGGCCGACGCAAGACCCTGACTATCGTCGGTATAGCGATGTCGCCGGAATATATCTATCAGATCGCACCCGGTGCCATGTTTCCCGATTACGCGCGTTACGGTGTGTTGTGGATGGCACGCAAACCTCTGGCAACTGCCTACGATATGGACGGTGCCTTTAATAATGTCACACTCAGCCTGCGTAAGGGGGCTAATGAGCAGGATGTCATCGATCGCCTCGATACGATCCTGAAACCTTACGGTGGTACCGGTGCGATACCCCGCAAGGATCAGCTGTCTAATCGCTTCCTGTCGGAAGAACTCAAACAGCAAGAAACGATCGCCACGGTATTTCCGGTGATCTTTTTCGGTGTCGCGGCGTTTCTTCTCAATGTCGTCATTAGCCGTCTGATTAATCTGCAACGTGAACAGATCGCCGCGCTCAAGGCCTTTGGTTACAGTGATTTTGCTGTGGGTCTGCACTATACCAAGCTGGTATTGATGATCGTCGCCATTGGCATTATTGGTGGCGTTGCTGCCGGCATCTGGATGGGACGCTCGCTCAGTTATATGTATACAGAATTTTACAGCTTCCCGTTCATGGATTATGTGCTCAAACCACAGGTGATTGCGGCCGCGGCAGTGATCAGCATGGCAGTGGCGACACTTGGAGCCCTCTATGCTGTACGCAGTGCCGCGCGGTTGCCACCGGCACAGGCTATGCGACCGGAGCAGCCCGCGGTGTATCACGCAACAGTCGTCGAACGCCTGGGCCTGCAGCGCTGGTTTTCGCAACCAACCCGCATGATTCTGCGACATATCGAACGCCGGCCGCTCAAATCCCTGTTAACCCTGCTCGGCATCAGCCTGGCCTGCGGGATTGTCATGATCAGTGGTTTTCAGAAAGGCGCAATCGACTACATGGTCAAGGTCCAATACAACCTGAGCCAGCGCGAGGACCTCGTTGTCAATTACACCGAGCCGACCTCCCTGCGTTCCCTGTATTCCTTGCGCGGTCTGCGTGGGGTGGAACATGTCGAGGGATTTCGCAGCGTACCGGCAAAGCTGCAATTCCAGCATTACTCTTATCGCACCACGGTTGATGGTATTCAATCTGACGGTACGCTCAAACGCTTGCTGGATACCCGCTTGCAAAGAATCGACCTGCCATCGCATGGTGTGATCCTCACCGATTACCTCGCCGAGGTACTGCATATCCAGCCTGGTGACCTGCTCACCATCAATGTACTCGAAGGCACGCGTCCGACTGTGCAGGTACCGGTCGTCGGTGTTGCAAAGCAATACATGGGCATGAACGTCTATATGCAGCGTGCGGAATTGAATCGTCTGTTACAGGAGAGTTATGCCATCTCGGGTGCCTACATGAGCGTCGACAAACGCTATCTACGTGAGGTCTATGCCAAACTGCGGGATATGCCGCGTGTTGTTGGTGTGATTGAACATGAGTCTGCGATCAAATCCTTTTATGAAACCCTGGCCCAGACAATTTTGTTCTTTACGTTTATCTCTGCCATCCTCGGCGCCAGCATCTCGTTTGGCGTGGTCTATAACAGCATGCGCATTGCCCTGTCGGAGCGCAACCGTGAACTGGCCAGCCTGCGGGTGCTGGGTTTTGCCCGCGGTGAAGTCGCTTATATCCTGCTGGGTGAGCTTGCGCTGTTGACCGTGGTGGCGATCCCCCTGGGCCTGCTGATCGGTTATGGCCTGTGTGCATACCTGGCATTCCGGTTTGATTCGGATCTTTATCGTATCCCACTGCAGCTTGACCTCAATGTGTATACCTTTGCTGCCCTGGTCATCATCCTGTCCTCGCTGATTTCTGGCATGATGATCTGGCGTAACCTGGGCCGTCTCGATATGGTGGCCGTACTCAAGACCAAGGAGTGATGCAATGTTTGCGCTGTTGCGAAAACACCCGGTGATTACAATCGCGAGCTTGATCATAATTGGCTTGCTGATCTTTGGTTTCTGGCCGCAACCCGTCAAGGTAGAGGCAGTAGCGGTAAAACGTGCTCCCATGACCGTGACGATCGAAGAGGAAGGGCGTACCCGGGTCATTGATCGCTATGTGATATCGGCCCCGGTGGATGGTGTAGCCTGCCGGGTGCAACTCAATGTCGGTGATCCGGTGAGCCAGGGTGAGATGCTGTTAAGTGTGTCGCCGTTGAAATCGCCGGTACTGGATCCGCGCAGTCTGGCTCAGGCTCGAGCCCGTGTTGCAGCGGCCGAGTCCAGCTTACTTGCTGCCAGGGAACAGGTGAGTGCCGCCAAGGCAGCTGCACAACTTGCCGTGACTGAAGAGGCACGCCTGAAACCCTTATTAGAGAAAAATCTGGTGGCACGCGATGCCTATGACAAGGCAGTAACCGCCGTGCTAACCAGCTCAGCTGCCAAACGTTCAGCGGATTTCAATGTCGAAGTCGCCAAGTATGAACTGGAGGCAGCTAAAACCATGCTGCATTACGCGGACCCTGGTGTAAAGGTGGAACGCATCCCGGTGTACTCGCCGATTAACGGTCGGGTGCTGAAAGTGCCGCACGAGTGCGAAGGTCCGGTGCGTACTGGTGATCCGTTACTGGAAGTGGGAGATCCCACTGCACTGGAAGTCGAAGTGGATGTGCTCTCTGCCGATGCAGTCAAAATTAAACCAGGCATGCAGGTATTGTTCGATCGCTGGGGCGGCGAAGGATTACTAAAAGGCGTAGTTCGCACGGTCGAACCCGTCGGTTTTACCAAGGTCTCTGCCCTGGGCGTGGAGGAGCAGCGGGTGCTGGTGATCTCTGATTTCACTTCACCACGGGAAAAGTGGCAACGTCTTGGTGACGGTTACCGCGTCGAAGCGCGCTTTGTCCTCTGGCAGGAAGATAATGTGCTGCAGGTGCCAGCGAGTAGCCTGTTTCGTTTTCAGGATGGTTGGGCTGTTTTTGTGATCGATAATGGTCGTGCTATTCGCCGTGAAGTCAAACTTGGACAACGTAACGGCTTGACTGCACAGATCCTGGATGGCCTGAAACCCGGCGAAAAAGTGATTAATCATCCAGGAGATGAAATCGAAAACTACCGGCGCGTGAAGGTACGAACAACAGCATAATTTATCCAGGCCAGCTAAGATCCGACCCCAGGAATGGCTGGATGTGTGCAATAAGGGGAAAGGCTACTGACATTTATAAATGGGGATGCCTTATACACAGGGTAATAACATATAGATATGAAGGAGTAGAGAGATGGGCGAGCAAACCGTCGCAGTCAAAATGAACATGGAAGGTAAAAGCATTGTTGTGGCTTATCTATTGTGGTGGTTCCTGGGATGGGCAGGGGTACATCGGTTTTATCTGGGACGAGTGAAATCCGGGATGGCACAGTTACTCTTGTTTATTATCGGAATTGTCACGACATTGATTTTTATTGGTTACCTGTTACTGTTTGGCTGGTTTATCTGGTGGGCGCTCGATGCCTATTTCACCTACAAATACGTGGCGGAAGAGAATCAAATACTGGGGGTCGAAAACCCAACAATCTCTGTGACGAAAACCGGTGGCATTCACAATGAACTCGAACAGCTGGAAAGATTGCATGCACTGTTTGAAAAAGGCGTACTCACTAAAGAACAGTATGAAGCAAAGAAGGCTTCCTTAATCTGATAAATACAAATATCTTCATGCAGGAGATCCGGGCAGTAGTTTAGACATGACCTATTCCATATCAACAGACAAATCGAAACTGGATGTGGTAGCGATACATGACTATTTGTGTCATCGCTCATATTGGGCAAAAGGGCGCAGTATCGAAAGGGTAAAACAATCCATTGAGAATTCCATTTGCTTTGGCATGTACGATGAAAACGACAATATGCTGGGGTTTGCCAGGGTGTTGACAGACAAGGTGGTATTTGCGTATCTAATGGACCTGTTTGTCTTTGAAGCATACCGGAATCAGGGTCTCGGTACGGCATTGGTAAAGCACATAATGGAACAGCCGGACCTTCAGGTCAGATTATGGTTTCTTGCTACAAAAGATGCCCATGGTTTGTACGAGAAATTTGGCTTTGCAATCATTCCTGATCCCGAGCGCTATATGTTCAAACGGGACGAAAATATGCTCTGACAAGTTCCATTTTTAACTTGTCCCGGCTGGGTCTGCTATCTACTCTTTATATAAAGTAAGTACAGGTAATCCGGCACATAGCACATTCCAGGAGCTGTTCGTGAAGATTCCGGTGTCCGATGATTCTCAGACAAACCGTGGCAAGTCGCTGTCACACAATCGCTTTGACCGGATGGAATGGGCGGGGGCATTTGGTGACCTCGGCACATTGATTCCGTTCGTAGCCGGCTACATCAGCGTATTGCGCATGGACCCTTTCGGTATTCTGTTTGCATTTGCCATTGCCATGATCGTAAACGGGGCGTATCACAAAACGCCATTTCCCGTGCAACCCATGAAGGCCATTGGTGCGGTGGCGATAGCACAGGTGGCTCAAACAGCAGTGGTAACACCGATGGCGGTTTATGCTGCAACCCTGGTGACTGGTGTGTTCTGGCTTGTGCTGGGACTAAGTGGAATGGCTGGTCGTATTGCCAGCTTTGTTTCACGCCCGGTCTTACTCGGCATTATTCTCGGACTTGGCCTCAGTTTTATGCTGCAAGGCGTAAAGATGATGGCAAGCCACTGGGTCATTGCAGCAATTGCGCTTGGCGGGACTGTATTGTTACTGACCAATCGCCGTTTTCCTGCCATGTTTCTGCTACTGGTATTCGGCATCATTTGCGGTGCCGTGATCAATCCTGCTGCACTGCATGATCTCAGTAATGTATCTGTCGAACTGCATGCACCACAGTTTGTTTTGTTGGAGATTAACTGGCATGACTTCCTCGTCGGTTTTGTCTTGCTCGCCTTACCACAATTGCCGCTCACGCTGGGCAATGCAGTGATGGCCATACGCGATGAGAACAATCGCCTGTTTCCTGAACACCCGGTGACAGACAAGGGTGTGGCGATTTCCACCGGCCTGATGAATCTGGTCAGTTCTGTTGTCGGCGGTGTAGCGATGTGTCACGGTGCGGGTGGTATGGCGGGGCATGTCGCATTCGGCGCCAGAACCGGTGGCGCGCTGGTCATCCTGGGTTCTATGTTACTTGTGGTGGCGCTGTTTTTCAGTGACTCCGTCGCGGCATTATTTCACCTGTTTCCAACTGCTATCCTGGGTGTCATGCTGTTTGTTGCTGGCGTTCAGCTCGCGCTGGGTGCCAGCGAGTTCAGTAAAGACAAACTGGAACGTTACGTGACCCTGTTAACCGCTGCCTTTGCAATGTGGGATGTCGGTATTGCCTTTGCTGTCGGTATCGCAGCAGCCTATCTGGTTCGGCGGGGATGGTTGAAACTGTAATAGTTGTCAGGCCACACGTGTGTCCAGTATCGGCTATGCTTCTGTTCTGAAGTTGCTTATATTTGCAAAAGGTAAAACAAACATGACACACAAGCCGCCGGAGCTCTCGTCAAAATTCCTGATTTATGGCGCCTTTACCCTGGGTCTGGCAACGGCAATTGCGATACGTGCACTCATTGTACTGGACCATGTCAAACCGGAGTGGGTACGCCCGGTCTGGTATTTCGCGGTACTGGGCAACTTCGCCTTTTTCTATTATCGCTACAAGATTACCGAAAAGCGCAAACGTGCCGTGCGCAATCACCAATTGATTGAAAAACTGGTGAACCAGCAAGCCCTGACTGCCAGTGATCGGGATGTGCTGATTTATATCCTGACCTCGATAAAAAAATCCCCGGAAAACCTGAATTACCTGATTATTTTTGCATTTTCCATACTGGCGATCGGAATTGACTTGGCCTTTGTCTACATATGGCCGAACTAATCTTGTTTGTATGGCTGGGGATATGGAAGTATAAATCTCGAAATAACAACTAGTTGTTCTCTTAACAGTGAATACATCGAAATTGCTGATGCATTGCATATCAAACATGAAGATAATCCCGCGGTCCTTAATTTGGCCGTGCTATCCTTTCTGACCAGGTATCGTCAGATCACGCGGCCGCCGGAAACAACTGCGTGGTCTCTAATCAGAATGCAAGAATAAACGGAGACATAAGTCATGGTTACTTCTATCATTTTATTAAATGTCAAACGCGACATGGTCAACGAAATTGCCGAAAAAGTAGCAGATATGGGCGGTGTATCCGAAGTGTATTCGGTTACTGGTATCTATGATCTTGTCGCTATTGTACGCGTAAAGACTAACGAGGAGCTTTCAGAATTGGTAACGGGTGAGCTATTGAAGATAGATGGTATCGAGAAAACTGACACCATGCTCGCCTTTAAGGCTTATTCAAAACATGATCTGGACGCCATGTTTTCTATCTGACGATTTCATTGTTCAGATTTGAGCGAATCAAGTATTCAGGAAACAGGACCATGCGGAATCTGAGTCAGCTTGAACTGGACGCCTTACACGAAGCACTGGAAGACGAATACCGGGCCTGGGCCACCTATGATCAGGTGATCAGCGATTTTGGTGAGGTTCGACCCTTTATTAATATCCGGGAAGCAGAGGCGAGGCATATTCAGGCGTTGTGTTCATTGTTTGAAGCTTATGAGATAAAAATACCCCGAAACAATTGGCCTGGAAAAGTGACCCGCTACAAAACTCTGAAAGCCGCATGTGAGGCTGGCGTAGCCGCGGAAATTGAAAATGGCCAGATGTACGATCGCTTGTTTAAAAGTACCAAGAAAGCAGACATCCTGCGTGTCTATATCAATTTACAGCAGGCTTCTCAGCAAAACCATTTACCGGCATTCCAACGCTGTGTTGCACGACACGGATAGGGAAACAATATGACATCGGTCAGTGAAAAGGGTGGAGGTGCATTTGAAGGCGTGAAGTTGCTGTTGTGCGAAAACCCGTTACCACCAATCGAAGAAGCCATTGAAGCAGCGCAAGCAGCGGTACTCGAAAGCAATTATTACACTGAGGCATTTTCTGCACCGTTACGAAATGTCATCGCACGTCAGCTGAAGATCGAGGAACGACTTGTCCATATCAACGCAGGCTCTGAGCTGATTCTGCGCCAGCTATTCCAGCGTTTCGGGCAACAGGTCCACCTGTTAACACCGACATATCCGCTTTTCCCTGAAATTGCCGAGCGTTATACCGAAACCAGGATGAAACCGGAGAATGATTTTCGTTTTGACCTTTCCGAGCTGGAGGTACCTGCTGGTACTACTCTGGCGGTGATTGTGAATCCAAACAATCCCAATGGCGGAGTCTTTGACATGTCGCCATTGCCGTCGTTGCTGCGCAAATACCCGGATACCCGTTTCCTGGTGGACGAGGCATTTATCGGTCTGGCGGGTCAATCGGTTGCCGATCTGGTACCTAAGTATTCGAATCTGCTGGTTACCCGTACCTTGTCCAAGGCTCACAGTCTGGCGGGATTTCGTGTCGGTTACGCCATCCTGCCTGAAGCCATAGCGGACGATTTGAATATCCATAATGATGCCTATCCTCTGGCTCGCCCGAGTGAAGCGGCGGCTATTGCCACGCTGATGCACGAAGAAAAAATTCAGGATCGTGCGCGGGAGTTACGGGACTGGACACAACAGCTCGCATATGACCTGTCTTCCATTGGCGTGCGAGTCTTTCCTAGCGAAACCTATTTTTTCCTGGCTGACTTCGCACCACGTCATGCCATGCTGTTGGCAGAAGCATTAAAACAACGGGGTTTTTTATTAAAGGCATTAACTGACCCATCACTCGGTAATGGTTACATGCGTGTCACTACCGCGATGCCGGAGGATAATGCGAGGTTTGTTTCATTGGTCAAAGAACTGCTCGGTGGTAAGTAACTCGGACTACGCAAAGCTTGGGAATAACTCGCATGATGACACCAGTTTCATCGTCA
The DNA here is from genome assembly GCA_040235555.1 of Thiohalomonadales bacterium. Lineage (GTDB taxonomy): Bacteria > Pseudomonadota > Gammaproteobacteria > UBA6429 > Thiohalophilaceae > RI-92. Next base: position 10,848 of record JBECKZ010000265.1, read on the forward strand.
ACAAAGACCGTTGGCTTCTGGTCTGCAGTCCTCGCAACTGTTTTCAGCATTGCGTATATCATTGCCCAAATTGCTGAGTGGCTAGGCTGGCTGGGATCCCAGGGCGGTCCGGAAAGCAGCAGCACGCCGCTTGGTATTGCCTTGCTGTTGACGCCATCGCTGTTGTTAGGATCAGCATTTCTCGTACTGGTTGTCAGCATTCATCAACTGGCCACGCCTGAGCGAAAAATCTGGAGCCTGGCTGCTACGGTCTTTGCCACCATCTATACAACCCTGGTTAGCATCGTTTATTTCATCCAGCTGACCTATGTTTTGCCGCACCTTGCTCGTGGTGATCTGCAAGGTGTCGAAGTTTTTTTGTTTGTGCCGTTTGACTCGTTTCTCTATGCCGTCGACATCCTGGGCTACAGTTTCATGAGTGTAGCTACATTGTTCGCTGCCATGGTATTCAGCGGTGGCGGTCTGGAACGCATCGTACGTACTTTCTTGATCGCAAATGGCATCTTGCTTCCCTTTTTGGCTCTGCAATTGTATTTTCATCCACTGATCTGGATTGCATCACTCTGGGCAGTGACGTTCCCAGGGGCGACCTGGTCTCTCGCCATTTTATTCCGGCGGGCTAGCACGATAGCCGCCGGTCGCACCGATACGTGATGGCAGATATTTATCTATCAGCTGGAGAAGAACATGAAAGATACTCTCAAACCCGGCATACGCTATGAGCACAAATTTGTGGTGCCTGCCTCCAAGACCGTGCCAGCTTTGTATCCGGAGTCAGAGGAATTTCTGGCAATGCCGGAAGTGTTTGCTACCGGCTTTCTGGTGGGTTTCCTTGAATGGACCTGCATCATGGCGATCAAACCCTGTCTCGACTGGCCCCGGGAACAAACCGTGGGGACGCATATTAATGTCAGTCATGAAGCCGCCACCCCACCGGGGCTGGAAGTGACGGCCACTGTCGAATTAATCGCTGTCGAGGGTCGGAAGCTGACTTTCAATGTTGAGGCGAATGATGGTATCGACTGTATTTCCAGAGGCCAGCATGAGCGTTTCATTATTGATAAAGCCAGATTCGAGGCCAGGGCAGGAGAAAAGCAAGAGAAAGGCAAAATTTGATAATCCTTTGTCGAATTGGCGACCGCCCATTCGACTAGAAAGTGCCAATTCCGGCGATGACTATCATATATTAAGGAGTAGCCACTGTGCCTAACACCATCCACCTTCACCGTGTCCTGCGTGCACCACCCGAGCGGGTTTATCGCGCGTTTCTTGATCCCGACGCCATGGTCAAATGGCTCCCACCCAACGGTTTCACCGCCAGGATAGATCAGATGGATGCCCGCGAAGGGGGGAGCTACAAAATGTCGTTTACCAATTTCACCACTGGCAAGAGCCATGCCTTCGGTGGTAAGTATGTTGAACTGGTCCCCCACGAACGCATTCGATATACCGACCAGTTCGACGATCCGAATCTGCCCGGCACACTCCAGGTAACGATCACCTTCCAGCAGGTATCCTGCGGGACGGAACTCAACATTACCCAGAAAGACGTGCCTGATGTGATTCCGGCCGAGGCCTGTTACCTGGGTTGGCAGGAGTCGCTGGTATTGCTGGCGAAACTGGTCGAGGTCGAGATACCTGACTCACTTTGATGCAGCGAGAAGTACCATGTCAAAACTACGCGTAGCAAGCTTTGCCATCTCCATCGATGGCTTTGGTGCCGGGCCTGACCAGAATTTGCAAAACCCGTTGGGTGTGCGTGGCCCGGAGTTGATGCAATGGTTCTTCCCAACCCGGACTTTTCGCCAGATGCATGGCCAGGGCGACGGCGAGACCGGCACCGATAATGACATGGCGGCGCAAGGTTTTGACAATGTCGGTGCCTGGATTATGGGACATAACATGTTTGGCCCCGTGCGCGGGCGCTGGCCGGACGAGAACTGGCGGGGCTGGTGGGGTGATGAACCACCGTATCACACCTCCGTGTTCGTGCTGACACATTTCCCACGCCCGCCACTCAAGATGGCAGGGGGTACCGAGTTTCACTTTGTTACCGATGGCATTCATGCGGCACTGGACCAGGCGAAAGCGGCGGCAGGGGCGCGTGACGTGCGCGTGGGTGGTGGCGTGGATACGATTCGCCAGTACCTGCGTGCCGGCCTGATCGATGAACTGCATCTGGTTATCAGTCCGGTCCTGCTCGGGACCGGTGAACATCTCCTACATAATATCAATACCTACGCACTGGGTTATACATGCACAAAACATATTGCAGGTGAACGCGCCAGTCACGTCATATTACAAAAGCAAGAATGATGTCTATATTTTTATTTAAACTAAAGTCTAATGGGGAATCGGCAGAATTTAGGTTCTCGCAGAGAAACCTGGTGTTAGATAATAGGGTGTAGTTATGAAAATACGTTCGCTTGGCCATGTTGTAATAAAGGTTCGCGACCAACAGCGTGCCGAAGCTTTCTATAACGGCTTGTTGGGGATACCCATTGCGGCTCGGGATGCGAAGTTATCGGCGACATTCTTTACACTGGGCAATCACCACGACTTTGCCATTGTCGCAATTGGCGATGATGCGGCGGACCCACCGGCAAAGTCACCTGGGTTGCTTCATGTTGCGTTCAAGATCGGTAACAGCCTCGACGAATTACGCGAAGCGAAGCAAAAGCTTGAGGCAGCAGGATTACGTGTACGGGCATATGACCATGCGGTATCAAAATCGCTTTACTTCAACGATCCCGATGGCAACTGCATCGAGATATACGTCGATACCACTGATGCCTGGAAAAATGATCCACAACTGGTGGCGAAATCTGAACTCCTTGAGTTGTGATGCAGGCAGATTTGTCAGCTTCTGGAGACAGGCCGTTGCTTTCGAAAGTCTTTTGACATGATCACCGCAGTCTCAACGCCACGATAGTAGCCGGGCCGCTCATCAACAATCTTATAGCCGAGCTTTGTATAGAACTTGATTGCGCCAGTGTTGATCTGGCGGACCTGGACATAGACTTTAAAGATACCGGCGGTGAGCGCAACCTTTTCCAGCCATTGTACGACCTGGCGGCCGATACCTTGATAACGATAACGGACCTTGACAGCCAACAAGTCCAGGTTGGCCTGCGATTCGCGATAGGTCATGATGCCAAACCCGGCAAGTTGCTTGTCCTCGCGGGCAACTACCACGTTCTTGTTCTCGCTCTTGATTAGCTGCATGATCTTTTCAGGTGTATAGTCCCAGCCCAGATCATGCTCAATATGCCGCCTGGACATTTGGGCGATCTCTGTCGCATCGGCAAGTGATGCAAATTCAATGGTCGTACTGCTATGTAACATGGCTATATGCTACTCCCGATGCTGAAGAATATAAATCGACTGAGGGACCGATTTGTCCTGATTCCAAAATGGGAATTCCGGATTGCCATGACGCGGGCTCACAACTAATATCTTAATAAGAACTATAGTCCTGTTTCATGCTGGAAGCATGGGAGAAAAGTTTCATGGATTGGATTTACTGGATAAAGCTGATTCATACCCTGGTATTCGTGGTTGCCTCGTCTTCATGATTGGACTCATCTATGCCATCAATGGTCTCGAATGTCCGCTCGCGACTGCCGTGCATCGGCTGGCCGGGCGACGCGACGTGGCGGATATCTTTTCCCCAGACTGGTTCGCCAACAAAATCATGCCGGTTTCCACTGGTGCCTACATCGTGGGCGCTATGCTGGTTGCCAGGCAGGTATATCGCAACAGAAAATCCAGCAAAAAACCGCAGGATAAGCTGTAGTTAGTAAGTTCAAGTATAAAGATTCGCGGCCGGGTATCCAGGCTATGTCATGGGGGAGTTGTGTCATGGCAACCTGTGATCCTTTCGGGAATAAACTGGTATTCACAAAAGTAATAGCACCTGACAGTCAATCCTGCTGGAAAGTTACACGCAATTACAATTCGCTGCGGATTCTCTACTTGTAAAAACCTGTCATTCTTTTTTTCACAATGCGAGAATTATTTTCAATTTCAGATTGTCACACGTTAAACTACCTAGTGTAGTGTGTGCGGTCGATCGTTGTGTGATACGGTCTTGGCTTTCTCCTAAGGTATAACAATGCACAACAACAATCAGACCGTCTTGCGGCCAAATTCACCCCTGGTGTTTGTGATGGCGGTGGCTGCCGGTCTCTCGGTGGCCAATCTGTATTATGCCCAACCTTTGCTGCACACCCTGGCCCGAGGCTTTAATGTTTCCAATGGCGCTGCAGGTTCCATCATTACCATGACCCAACTCGGATACGCGATTGGACTGGTGTTATTGGTGCCACTGGGTGATTTGCTTCAGCGCCGTCGGCTCATCATGCAGATATCCCTGGCTGCTGTCGCAGTGCTGGTGGCGGCAGCATTGGCACCGAGACTTGTCTGGTTTGACGCAGCCTGTCTGTTTGTTGGCGTTACTGCAGTAGTGGCGCAGGTACTGGTGCCCTTCGCGGCGCACCTGGCATGGGATGCAGATCGTGGTCGCGTGGTGGGGCGGGTCATGAGTGGATTGTTACTGGGGATCCTGCTGGCACGGGTGGCATCCGGTTTGATCTCCGATGTCCTGGGCTGGCGTGGAGTGTACTGGATCGCCGCGGGCCTGATGCTGTTGCAGGCAGTGATACTGTCCCGGGCCCTGCCTGCCGAATCGGCGCAGAGCAGACAGGCTTATAGTGCTTTGCTGCTGTCCATCTTGCACCTCATGCGTGACGAACCAGTGCTACGTCGCCGTATCGTCTATGGTATGGCCGTATTTGCTGCCTTCAGTGTGTTGTGGACGAGCCTGCCGTTTCTGCTGGCACCGGCACCGTATGCCTACAGCGATACTCTAATCGGTCTGTTTGGCTTGTTGGGAGTAGCGGGAGTCGTCATGGCCTCGTTTGCCGGGCATCTGCATGATCTTGGACATTCCCGCATCGGTACCGGTAGCGCACTGGCACTGGTGATCATCAGCTTCATGTTGATGGGCATCTGGCCCTATCATGTGACAGCAATTATCGTCGGCATCATCTTGCTCGACCTCGGTGTACAGGGCACCCAGATCCTGAATCAAAGCTCGATATACAGTCTGCGCCCGGAGGCACGCAGTCGCCTGACTACAGCCTACATGACCTGTTTCTTTATCGGTGGTGCCATCGGTTCTGCCGTAGCTGCTGCAGCCTTCACCCATTTTGGTTGGACGGGTGTTGCAATGGCTGGCGGTGGTTTTGGTGCAATCGGGTTTCTGTTTTGGCTTGGCGATAGCTAGGCTAAGATAGCCTGACTAACCAATAGATTGCGTGTGCTTCGAACTGATCGCGTAATAGTGAAGCCCGGAGACCCAGCGACATGCCCAAAGCACAAATGATCTATCTGTCTGCATTGGCCTGGGTATTAATAAGCGTCCTGGTCATCGTTCCTGCATTAGCCTGGGCCGGTACGGATACGAAAGGCGACTACAGCGAACAGGGTTGGGGTATCGCCATAGGCATGCGCTACGCGGAAATTCCCTTTGCCACCGCTAGCGGGGATCGAACGGTGACTGATGTCGTGCCCCTGATGTTCTTCGACGACAAGCACTTCTACATTCGCGGTCTGGAAGCGGGTGTCAAGCTCCTCAACACCGAGCAGTTCAAAGTTAACGCCTTGCTGCGCTATCGCTGGTTTGATATTCCTGCCGATGTACAAAATCAGGTCAGGGGCGACGCCTGGGATAGTGGCGTGCAACTACGCTATCGTGTTGACGACTGGGACCTGCGCAGTGAATTCATGACCGATGGTGACGCCCGGTTTTATACGGATATTGGTTTCGATACCAGCCTGGGTGATCGCTTTGCCACCTTGTACCCGTATATCGGGTTACGCATCAAGACGTCCGATTTCAACACCAAGTACTACGGCTTCGACCAGGAATACATCGAAGCAGGCGCGGAAATACGAGCACATCTGGAAGGCCGCTACCATCTGGTCAGTAACCTGTATCTCATTGGTCGTCTTGGCGGGACTATCCTGGATAATAATGCACGTAAAAGCAGCTTTGTGAAACGGGGATCAACCTGGGATGCTTATGCCGGGATCGCCTTTTTCAATAACCCGGATATACCGCGTCAGCATAGACTACACAACAACGCCTATGTGCGACTCGCCCATGGGGAAGCTACCCCATCGACGTTGGGTGAAATACTGGGCGGTCACAAGGTGGACGACCCTTATCACAATCAACTGACCTCAATATTCTACGGATATCCTTTAACCGATGAATTATTCGGTCTGCCACTCGATATCTACCTTACCCCAGGGATGGTGTATCACTATCCATCGCAAGTGCAGGCGAGTTTTTACGAATATGTCATCGCAGTGAAAGCCTATTACACAATCAAATGGCCACTACGCTGGCGGTTGGGAATCGCCGAGGGTCTGTCCTATTCCAGCCAGATAAATTATGTCGAGCGAACGAAACTGGAGGCGAATGGCTATCGGCCCAGCAAGGTATTGAATTATCTGGACCTCAGCGTGGATATCAATCTTGGCGATATCTTTCATGCCGACAGTTTGCGTAATACCTGGCTGGGCTACAGCATTCACCACCGCTCTGGCATCTTCGAAACCAGTTCGCAATTTGGACGCATCAAGGGCGGGAGTAACTACACGACCTTATATCTCCAGCAACACTTCTAGAACCTGACTCAAGATTACTGCATCTCCTGAAGTGCCAGGAGTTTTCACTGCAAACGCCGGTTAGCTTTGACTCATAAAGACATTCGTCTATATTCGATGTGATGGCAAAGTAAAATTTGACATTAACAGTAAGTCCCCTGTCTGAATTAATCTCATGCATCGAGGTAGGGAGGTTATTATGGTCAGATGCGCCTTTCTCATCTCCACGGTTTTGGTATTCATATGCACTTCGGCCCTGGCTGGTCAGCCCTCGTTTGTGGAAGGCAAGAACATCTTCATCGAAACCGGTGTTGACCCGGTTGACCGCACACCAACATGGTATGCCAGTATGGTTGCCAAGCCATATGCCCCGGTGTTCCAGATGCTGGCCACCAAAGGTACCGCCGGTCGCTATTATGATTACACCTATGCGGTCACATTGAAGGACATGATCAAGTTTCATGGGCATGACTGCGAAGGCACGACCCATGCTGCAAATAGTGCCTATGTGGCGTTCAAGATTTTGTTTCCCGACGGCATCATCGATCGCAGTGTCCTGTGGGGCATCTCGGGACCGTCTCCCTGTTGGTCAGACGCGGTCGCATTTCTCACCGGTGCCCGGTTGCAATACGGCAACCTGGGCTTCTTCAAGGACAAGAAGTATGGTCACGCCATCCTGCTGTATCGCGAGGATACCCAGGTCGCGGTGCTGGCGACCTGGAAAAAAGGGATTAACAACATCCCTGGTGAACCCGTTGTACTCCCCGGCAAGATCACGTGGAAAACCGCGGTGTCGATGGACAAGGTGATCAAACTGAAACAGACGGTGAAACAGCAGCGAACGCCCACGCCGTACCAGCTCGATTTGCTGCGTTATATGCAATGGAAGCACATCGATGACATACTGGAACACCCGCTGGCGGACAGTTACCAGGCCAAGGTGATACCCAATTTCAAATGGGCTGACTGGATCGATCCGATGATGGTAATGTCAAAGCCGATTAAGCGATCAGACATTGTGTATAAGAATTTTCCCTATCGGTCCCGGCCAATCGAGCCACCGCAGAATTGAGAATGCCAGCTTTTTAAATCGTAAAGCCCAGGGTAGCTTCAGGATAGGTATCGCTACAGGTTTGGTAAATTTGCTGGTTGCAGTCCCGCAGCTGTGAATAGACTATGCCCACACCTGCATAGCTGTTCGTGCCCGTTGCGAAAAACGCGCCGGCGCGACCACCCCAGGAA
>JBECKZ010000256.1:0-27963 GCA_040235555.1 Thiohalomonadales bacterium
CCTGTGGCGTGGCTGTATTCCGTCCAAGGCCTGGCGTGCGGCGGCTGATCGGATCCGTGACCGTGCTGAAGACAGTCATCTGGGTATCGAGGGCACCACCAAGACCAAACTGAACTGGAAAAAGCTGGAAACGACCCGCCGTCACATATTGGAAACCCGCGGTGACATGGCATTGAAGACAGATAAGGGCGTCAAGATCGATGTTATCCAGGGCTTTGCCCGTTTTGAAGACGAGCATCATGTATTCGTCGATACCGGCGGTAACAGCAAGGATCCCCATGCTCGTGCCAACCCAGGTAATGGTAAGAAGGGTAAGAAGATTAGCTTCGGCGCAGCCGTCATTGCCACTGGCGCACCGCCATTTGTGCCGCCGATTCCGGGTGCCAAAGAAGGCCTGGAATCTGGCGGGGTGCTTACTTCGGATACCGTCTGGGGTTTGAGCGAAGCGCCTAAACGCCTGGGTGTCATCGGTGGCGGGGCGATTGGCTGTGAGATGGCGCAGATCTTCCAGGATTTCGGCAGCAAGGTGTTGTTGCTGGAAGGTCGCGATCGCATCCTGCTGGAAGTCGAAAAGGAAGTCGCCAACCAGCTGACCGATGTGCTCAACAGCGACAAGAATCTGAGCATTGTTACCGGCGTTAACATCAAGCAAATCAAGGGTAGCCCGGGCGAAATGAAGCTGGTCTATGAGGACAGCGAGGGCAAGCAAAAGACCTACAGCTGCGACTACGTCATCATGGCCACTGGCAAACGGCCGGTGTTGGACGGTCTTGTGCTGGAGAAGGCCGGCATCCAGACGGAAAACGGTGTCATCAAGGCGGATTCTCGTTGCCGCACGAACTTACAGCACATTTTTGCTGTGGGCGACGTCATTGGTGGCTACATGTTGGCCCATACCGCAGGCCAGCAGGGTCGGGTAGCGGCACACAACATCGCTGGCGAGGCACTGAGCTATGACCAGGACAAGGATTGCGGGGTGATCTTTACCCGGCCCGAGGCAGCCTTTGTCGGCCTGTCTGTGGATCAGGCCAAGGAAAAGGGTATCGATGCCGTGGAAGTCAAGGTGCCAATGAACATCGACGCGAAGGCCATGATTAATAACGAACAACATGGTCTTATCAAAATTGTTGCGGACAAGGCAAGCCATCAGGTGATCGGGGTGCATTTTCTGGCGGACCATGCAGATACCCTTATCGGTGAGGCCGTGATGATGGTGGCCGGCAACATGACCCTGGAACAGGTCGGTGGTGCCATCCACCCACATCCGACTCAGACCGAGTTGTTCGGTGAACTGGCGCGGCGGCTGGCATCCCGTTTACGCCGCAGCGAACGCCGCGCGAAAAAATAAACCATCGATAATCCACGGGCGGACACCGGGTCCGCCCCGGCGCTGTATAATGCGCGCCGACTTCCTCTAGACCATTTCAGGAGACTCAGATGTCTGCAATCAAAAAGGTAGTGCTCGCTTATTCCGGCGGCCTTGATACCTCCATTATTTTGAAGTGGCTGCAAGATACCTATGGCTGTGAAGTGGTGACCTTTACCGCAGACATTGGGCAAGGTGAGGAAGTTGAGCCAGCACGGGCCAAGGCACAGGCGATGAGCGTGAAAGAAATCTTCATTGAAGATTTGCGTGAAGAATACGCCAGGGATTTTGTCTTCCCCATGTTCCGTGCCAATACGATCTACGAAGGTGAATATTTGCTGGGCACGTCGATTGCGCGGCCGCTGATTGCCAAGCGCCTTGTTGAAATCGCCAAACAGACAGGAGCGGATGCTATTTCACACGGTGCGACCGGTAAGGGAAACGATCAGGTACGATTTGAATTGGGTGCCTACGCCTTAAATCCCCACATCAAGGTGATTGCGCCCTGGCGTGAGTGGGATCTGAATTCACGCGAGAAGTTGATGCAGTACGCTGAGCAGCACAACATCCCGGTGGATTTCAAGAAACAGGGCAAGAAGTCACCGTATTCCATGGATGCCAATCTACTGCATATCTCCTATGAAGGCGGAATTCTGGAAGATCCCTGGGCCGAGCCGGAAGAAGATATGTGGCGTTGGTCGGTGTCGCCGGAAGCAGCCCCGGATAAACCGACATATATCGAACTGACATTTAATGGTGGAGACATCACGGCCATTGATGGCAAAACGCTGTCGCCGGCACAGGTGATGACCATACTGAACTCACTCGGTGGCCAAAACGGGATCGGTCGCGCTGACATCGTTGAGAATCGTTACGTCGGGATGAAATCCCGCGGCGCCTACGAAACCCCTGGCGGTACTATCATGCTCAAGGCTCACCGTGCCATCGAATCCATTACCCTGGATCGCGAAGTCGCACATCTCAAGGACGACCTGATGCCGCGCTACGCCAGTTTGATTTACAACGGCTACTGGTGGTCGCCAGAGCGAAAGATGCTACAAGAAATGATCGACGCGTCGCAGGAAACGGTTAATGGTGTGGTCCGTCTGAAATTGTATAAGGGCAGTGTCAGCGTGGCCGGGCGCAAATCGGAGAGCGACAGTTTGTTCGATGCCAACATCGCGACCTTCGAGGATGATGCCGGGGCGTATAACCAGAAAGATGCCGAAGGCTTTATCAAGTTAAATGCCCTGCGTATGCGCATTGCCGCCATGCGTCGGCATAAATAATGTTCCACCATTCGCTATAAAACAGCTATAGGTGTGAGGCGGGAGTGTTATTGTTGTTTAATACCCAGGAGAATATCCCGTGTACGCAGGTCGTTGAGAATCTGCTGGCCTCCCTGAATGACCACCTCCGGGTTCGGGTGTTGCAGCTGCACCGCGATGGTTTCGAGTAATTGCCGGCCATTGTGCCCGGTTCCTTCGTTTATTAACTGCACCAGGTGCGCAGTCACCGGATTCATTTCGAGAAAACGCACTTCATCCTGCGAGTCACGATATACAACGATGTAAGTGGGTTGCTCGGACGCTTGTGTCGGTAAAAATTCACTGGAGATCTTGTGGACCGGAAACTGGTAACTCAGGGGCCACGCCAGTGGTGACAGTACCGGAATCCCCTCAAGCAGATCACCTGTCATATCGATGGTCGACATATCCGCCTGCTGATCGGAGACACCCAAAGCCAGTTCTACCCACTCGTAATGCGCAAGTTCCAGTAAAAACGGCAGATCATTTTCTGCTGCTGGCCGTTCCTGTTCCAGATACTTCAGAAACTCGCGCGGCATTTCGTGAAATAACGGTGTACTCGCAAGGTGATTAGCAAAATAGTCGCGGATTAACGCGTGCCACTGGTCATCGCCAAGAATGCTGCGCAACACCGGATAGGTCGAGGCGATAAAATCCTCGACATTGTTATACGTCAGTTCGTTATATATCTTCATGCGCCGTGACTCGACGTCAGCAGGGCGTGGGTGTTTTTGCGGGTCGCGGACATGCGCGGCAAACGCATACTGGACCTGCTGGAAACGAGGTTGGTCAGCGTTGCTTGGCATGGTGCTTGTCCTGTTTCGACCACTTGGACTGATAGTTGGCGATTGTTTCCACTTCCGTCAGCAATTCAGGAATGGGCGGGATATTGAAATCGCGCTCCAGCAGAGTGGGAATGACACCAAAGTGGGCATAGGTCTTGTCGAGCAGGTCCCATACCGGATCGATAATGTCGGCACCATGGGTATCGACGATCAGGTCATCGGCCTCATTGTAGTGACCGGCAATGTGCAGGTAGGCGATCCGCTCGGCCGGCAGCGCTTTGAGAAATACCTCTGCATCGTAGCGATGATTCACGCTGTTGACATAGACGTTGTTGACGTCGAGTAATAACTGGCAGTCCGCTTCAGTGAGGACGGCATTGATAAAGTCAATCTCCTCCATCTCTTTGCCAGGTGCGGCATAGTAGGAAATATTTTCCAGGGCGATCGGTTGTTCCAGGATATCTTGCACCCGGCGCACGCGCTCAACCACATAACGGACCGCGTCCTCGGTAAACGGTATTGGCATCAGATCATAGAGGTGACCGTCATCGCTGCAATAACTGAGGTGTTCACTATAGCAACTAATCTGATGGTCTTTGAGAAAACGTTTGAGTTTGTGGACAAAGGCCTCGTCCAGGGGAGCGGGTGAGCCAAGTGATAGGGACAGGCCATGGCAGACAAAGGGATATCGTTCGGTAAAGGCACGAAACTGTTTGCCGTAGCTGCCGCCCATGCCGATCCAGTTTTCCGGCGCGACTTCCATAAAGTCCACTTGTGTGGGAGGCTGTTCTGCAAGCGGAGCCATGATGCTCCGCCGCAGACCCAGGCCAGCGCCATGAACAGAATATTTAGGTGTGTTCATTTCGCTTTAACGGATGGTTATTTGCTTCCGCCACACTTGCCTTCCGTGGTGCTTTTGGGTTTGGCCTTGTTACCGCCGCATTTGCCGTCGTTAGTTGTTTTGGCCTTGTCAGTGCTACTTTTATCATTGGTGGCGGTCTTGTCAGAGTTCATGTTCATGCTCGAACCGCACTTCATCTCGGCGACCTGGCTATAGCTGCTGGTCAGATCATGCATAGCAAAGGGATTGCTGTTCGCGCTCGCTGCGGTTGCAAAAGAACTGGCTGCGATGGTGGCGACAAAGGTGGCGCCTATGGCCAGAGACAAGGGTTTCATGGTCTTCTTATGTTGTGACATGATGGTTCTCTCCATTTTTTAAAAAAAATACCACCCCCATTCTTTTTAGGCCCGCTACATATCAGGGGTGGCCGGATATATGTAGCAGCTATCGGGTGAAGCAATCCGTTACCGGATCCCCTCCCAAGCACGTTATCTTTGAATGTCCGATATAAGCAAAGTTCACCACAAACCGGGCAAATCGGCAAACTTAACTGTAACGGTTGACATTTTTCTGCGGCAAATAACCGTACATTCTTCATAAAACAATCGTGATAAAAATGTGATATTTGCGTTGTTGTATTATGTCTTTGTCGTACTTCGCTGGCATTCCTTACAGGATTACCTTGTCTGGATACTCACATAAATCCTCGATCACACAGGCGCCGCAGCGTGGTTTTCGCGCGAGGCAGGTGTAACGCCCGTGCAGGATCAGCCAGTGGTGGGCATCCTGTTTAAATTCCGCGGGTACCACTGCCAGTAATTTCAATTCCACTTCCAGCACATTTTTCCCCGGTGCCAGACCGGTGCGGTTGCTGACGCGAAAGATGTGGGTGTCCACAGCAATGGTGGGTTCGCCGAAGGCCGTGTTCAAAATGACATTGGCAGTTTTGCGGCCTACGCCGGGTAATGCTTCCAATGCCTCCCGTTGCCGAGGGACCCGGCCCTTATGTTGTTCTAATAGGATACGGCAGGTCTGGATGATGTTCTTGGCCTTGGTATTAAACAGGCCAATCGTCTTGATGTAATGCTTGAGGCCGGCTTCTTTCAGCGCCAGCATCTTTTCGGGGGTGCCGGCGACCTTGAATAATTCTTTGGTGGCGAGATTGACACTCTTGTCGGTGGCTTGTGCCGAGAGGATAACTGCAATCAATAACTGGAACGGCGTGCGATATCTCAGTTCCGTTGTGGGTGCGGGATTATGCTGTTTGAGCCGGTTAAACAGCTCATGACGTTTCTTGGGAGACATGCGCCGGGATATTATCGTTGTATGGCTAAAGCAATAGTGTCAGTAAAATACAATAACTGCAATGATATCAGAGAAACATACAGCGATGAACACTCTTAACATTTCGTATTGGTCTTAGGCACACTTGTAGGCGCCATGTCGGGACGGATATCAACACTAGAACGATTGTTGGAGATGAGTAGTATCGCGTGTCAGTAGTTCGTCGTCCTTGGACAAAACGCGCGCGGGATCGAGCAGTGTGATCATCATATTGTAGTCGTCTTTGGTGAAACGGATCGAATTATCTGTAGTCTGCGAGACAAACCATTTTGGCAATTGACCCAGGCTGGTGACATCACACTGTATTTGATATCTCCCGAGTTCGAGCTCGAGTTGAACATCTGGATGACTGAATACCACCAGGCTTTGTACCGGCCAGCGATTCAGATCCCACTCGACGAGGTGATTTACCAGTGCAACCTTACTGCGTTGGGCCACCAGACAGGCATTGGCAATGCTCTGCGATTTTTTGTCGTTGATTTGGATCCAGTCGGTATCGCCACTGTAGTAGATAGTACCGGGGAGAGGCACGTCGGTGATCGTGATGATACCAATACCACTGCACAGTACGACGCTGGACTGGTTGATGTCAGGAACAGCCAGCGTCAGGCTTGAGTGACTGAAAATCCCATCGATATGACTGCCAAGCATTTGCTGTAACTGCGCAACTAATGGTGTCGCCGCGGCTTTGTCGCTGGTTGTGGGTGTAGGTGTCTGGATCTCAGCGACATCGATTCCATAATTATCCTGTAGCCTGTGACTATCAACCGGTATCAGGGCATCAAGCCAGTTTTGCAGTGACAGGATGTTTTCTGTTGTTTGTACCTGTGTGCCTTCTTGATCCACGTGAGCCTCTTCCGGTAAACGTAATTCCAACTGGCGTAATTTGCGGGAAGATTTGTCGTTGCCAAATAGGGTCATGCTCACATATTTTGAGTGGTGTTGCCCCGTCACAAGTGTGAGCGTGTCACGATCCAGACTACAGATGGGTCTGTTGGAGGAAGCAGACCAAACATCGAGTTGGTTCACGCGGGCATGCAGGAACACGGGTTGATTCAGGCTGACAAACGCGCTGGGTAAGCCACCACCATAGCAGAGTCCGCAAAAGACACGACCAATCTGCCCGGTGCAGATCACATCCAGGATCATATTGTTCGGAATCTGTGCGGCACGGCTGCGGCTGACAAGATCATTCATCCAGTGCAGGGCCTCATTATGAAACTCGTAAAAAAAGTTGTAATGCAGCAGGATACGTTGAATGAAACGGTTCTCGCCATAGCGGCAACGAAACGCCAGGGCAGTGCGATAAAACCGGAGGCAAAGATCGGGGTCTTCGTCCAGACTGGCAGAATCAATATGGCGGAAGGTGAGATAAAGACGCCATACCGGAAGCTGGCCAGGAAGAGAGACCAAAAAGCTGACAAAAAGTAAACCACTGCCCAGGGCGTATCCCCAGCTCAGTGGTGCGGATTTGATTTGCTCGAGCAATGCAGCGTTGGGCGACAAACCTTCTGACTGGAAGGAGCCAATCAAATAGCCTAATAGAAAGGTGCCGGCCAACACGGCTATGCCGAGAAGGGGGATGGCGAACTGACGTAAAGTCACAAAGAAAATCCGAATATTTATTAGCCGGGATTATAAAAAATGCCAACCAATGGAAATCCGCATTAAGTCGCAGTTTGTACGTTAACTTCACTTTGCGCCTCGGCGCGTTTGGCGTCAATGATATTCTTGATGGCAATAAGCAAGCCAAGCCCGATAAAAGCGCCGGGCGGCAGGATGGCAAGGAGAAACCCCGGATAATCATGGAACACGGTGATCTTCATGGCCTTGGCACCCTCGCCAAACAACAGATTAAATTGCTGGAACAGGGTGCCATAGCCAATGAGTTCGCGCATGGCACCGAGGGTCAGCAGCACCGCCGTGAAACCCAGGCCCATAAACAGTCCATCCAGAAACGATTCTCGCACTCCGTTCTTGGAGGCAAAGGCCTCAGCCCTGGCCATGATGGTGCAATTAGTGGTGATCAGGGCAATGTACAGGCCGATGATGAGATAGAGTTCGTAAAAATAAGCCTGCATAATAATTTGCGCGATGGTTACGGCCACTGCAATCACCATCACAAAGACCGGCATCCGGATTTCAGGACGGACAAAGTCGCGGATTAAGGAAATAATCACATTCGTCACGATCAGGACCAGCGTGGTCGCGATGCCAAGACCAAGGGCGTTGACGACGGTACTGGTCACTGCAAGTAGCGGACACAAGCCAAGGACCTGCACGGTAGCGGGGTTATTTTTCCACAGACCGTTTTGTATGATTTCACTGTATTGGCTCATGAGGTACCTCAGTCTTGAACAGTTCGTCGTGGTGATCCTTGAAGTACTGCAAAGTATTATAGACCGCCTTGGTGACGGCGCGAGAACTGATCGTGGCGCTGGTGATTTGATCGAATGCACCACCATCGCGTTTGACTTTCCAGTTCGTCGGTGTGGGGTTGCTGAGTGAGTGGTTATTGAACTGCAGGATCCAGTTGGATTTGCGGATATCGATGTTATCACCCAGTCCTGGTGTCTCCTGATGATCGGTTACTCGCACACCCAATAGCGAGCCATCGACACGTATGCCCACCAGCATCTCGATATTGCCGCTGTAGCCATCGGGCGCAATGCTTTGAATGATCGCTGCGACCGGCTTGCCATCCTTGCGGGCGCGATACACGATCATCGGATGCTTGCTGCCGAGCCGTGGGTCGGTGACTTTAATCGTATCGCTTTCCAGGTCATTGTCATGCGCCTTTGGCGAAATGATTTCGTGTAATTTGTTTAGTGTGTACTGCTGTTTATTGAATGCGACTTGTTCGACGGTGTGCTCATTGGTATATGCCACCATGGCGGTGCCGACGATGGCAAAGATGCCAAGCAGTGAGGCACTGATCAGCATGTTCTTGCCAACACTCATGATGACTTGCCCTGATCGTGGCCGAATACCCGCGGTTGGGTGTATTGGTCAATCGTGGGTGCTGCCAGATTCATCAGTAACACGCCAAAGGCCACACCATCGGGATAGCCACCCCAGGTCCGGATGACATAGGTGATGATGCCGATACCAGCACCGTAGATAAGCCGACCGCGGGGTGTGGTGCTGGCGGTGACCGGGTCGGTCGCGATAAAGAAGGCGCCCAGCATACTGGCGCCGCCGAATAAGTGAAACAGGGGATTGGGATAGTGGGCGGAGTTCACTAGCCAGGCGATGGTGGAGATCACGGCGAGGCTGCCGAGCATAGCCAGTGGTATATGCCAGCCGATGACACGCTTATAAATAAGGAACAACCCACCGACCAGAAACATCAGGCTGACCCAGTCCCAGCCGACACCAAACAAGCCGCTGAATTGATGAAAGCTGGTAACAGTTTGACTCACGGTTTTGCGCAGACCCAGCTGGATATGTAGTTTGTCCAGTGGCGTGGCCTGGGTGAGGGCATCGTAGCTGGTATTGGCTGGCAGCATACCGAGAATGTTGTAACGCAGGTTGTCTAACAGGCTCAGGCTCAATTGTTCGTGGCGCGCGGGCAACCAGGCGGTCATGTATTTGGGAAAAGCGATCAGCAACATGGCGTAGCCGACCATGGCTGGGTTAAACGGGTTATAACCCAGGCCGCCGTACAGATGCTTGGCCAGGATGATGGCGAACATGGTGGCCAGCATAGCCACCCACCATGGCAGGATCGGTGGCAGCGCCAGTGCCAGCAGTAGTGCTGTCACCAGCGCGCTGAAGTCAGTGAGATAAGGCCAGGCCGGACGCTGGCGCAGACGCATGATACCGGCTTCGCACAACAACGCCGTGGTGACACACACGATGCTGTTAATGATGACACCCCAGCCGAAAAAATATACATAGGCGATAAAGCCCGGGATTAAGCCCAGCACAACTAATAGCATCATGCGGCTGACACTGTTGCTGAACAGGGTGTGGGGCGAACTGATGATCTGACTCACGCGGATTCGTCCTTATTGGTAGAAGCGGCCTGTTGTTGGGCGGTCTTTTTGGCGTTGACCCGTTCCATGGCGGCGCGAATTGCAGCCTGTTTGTCGTCATCCTTGGCCGCGGCCTTCTCCAGCATTTCTTTCTTTTTACGTTTGCGTGCGTCATCTTCCTGCTTCTTACGTTCCAGCCGCAGCTGGTGAAACTCGTGACGTTCCCGGGCCAGGTTGGCTTTTTGTTTTTCGCGGTCCTTGGCCCAGATCTCGGTCTTGGCATAACGATAATATTGCACCAGCGGGATATGGCTGGGGCACACCAGGTTGCAGCAGCCGCATTCGATGCAATCAAACAGGTGGTAATTCTCAATCTTGTCCAGTTCTTTCGAGCGTGCGTACCAGTACAATTGTTGTGGCAGCAGTTTGGCCGGACACACCTTGGCACATTCGCCGCAACGGATACACGGCATGGGATGCACCTCATGTGCAACATCCTGTTTGGTCATGCCCAGTAAACAATTGGTGGTCTTGATGATAGGCACTCCCATGTCTTCTACTACAAATCCCATCATCGGTCCGCCCATCAGCAAACGATCCAGCTTGTGTTGATCGAGTCCGGCCTGTTCGAGCAGGACCTGCATGGGAGTACCGATGCGGGCCTCAACATTGCGCGGATGTGTGACCGCATTGCCGGTCACCGTCACAATACGCGAGATAAGGGGTTCACCGTGGTGGATGGCGCGGGTGATCGCGACGGCAGTACCTACATTGTGGCAGACCACACCAACGTGGACTGGCAGACCATTGGAAGGTACTTCGATCCCGGTCAGGGTTTTGATCAACTGCTTCTCGCCGCCGCCCGGGTAGCGGGTCGGCACGGTGACGACCTCGATGATCGATTTTTCCTGCTCACTGAGCGCGCCCTGCAGGGCACGGATCGCCTCCGGCTTGTTGTCCTCGATACCAATCAAACACTGCTTCGCATGCAGGGCATGGCGCATGATCAACAGGCCGTCGATGATCTCGCGTGGACGTTCCTGCATGAGCATGGCATCGCAGCTGATATACGGTTCGCACTCAGCTCCGTTCAGGATCAGGGTCTCGACCTGCTGTTTACCTGGATTGAGCTTGATGAAGGAAGGAAAGCCAGCACCACCCAGACCCACGATCCCTGCATCGCGCACCCGGTTACGTAACTCAGAGGGTTCCATTTGTATGAAATCCTGATCGATTTCGTGCGAGGGCACCCATTCATCCTTGCCATCGGTTTCGATCACGATGCAGTCATCATGAATATTGGACGGATGGGCAATTGGACGTTTTTCTATCGCAATCACGGTACCGGAACTGCTCGCGTGCACAGGCGCACTGATGTAACCCTCTGCCTGCGCAATAACCTGGCCAGTGAGTACACGCTCGCCAACCTTGACGACGGGTTGCGCCGGTTCGCCGATATGTTGTTGCAACGGTATTGTGAGCAGCTGTGGAATCGGAACTGGGATGATCGGGTCGCGCATGGAGACGGCTTTGTGCCCCTCCAGTTTCAGGCCGCCATGAAAGTGCCACAACTTACGCATGGCCTTCGGCCTCCGCTTGCGGGTAAGGCCAGAGCCAGGTTTGCAGCGTGGTCTCCACCGGAACCTGGTGAATACAGTCGACCGGACATACCGGGATACACAAATCACAGCCGGTACACTCATCTTCGATCACGGTATGCATGTGCTTGGCGGCGCCGACGATGGCATCAACCGGACAGGCCTGAATGCACAGGGTACAACCAATGCAGGCCTGCTCATCTATCAACACCACGGTCTTGGTTTCTTTAACAGTACCGTGTTCGGCGTTCAGCGGTTTGGGTTCGCGATCGAGTAAATCGGCCAGGGCCTGGATACCGGCATCCCCGCCGGGGACACACTGGTTGATTTCTGCCTCACCGCTGGCAATGGCTTCAGCATAGGGTCGGCAACCGGGGTAACCGCACTGACCACACTGGGTCTGTGGCAGGATCGCATCGATCTTGTCGACCACCGGGTCACCTTCGACCTTGAAGCGAATAGCACTGTAACCGAGGAGGAGGCCAAAAACGATTGCCAGACCGGTAAGAACGAGAATGGCTGCCAGCACGTTACACCTTTACCAGGCCGGCAAATCCCATGAAGGCAATCGACATCAAGCCGGCAGTGATCAGTCCAATGGACGCGCCTTTAAAAGGTGTTGGCACATCCGCGACGTTGATACGTTCACGCATGGCGGCGAACAGGACCAGCACCAGAGAAAAACCGATGGAGGCACCGAAGCCGTAAAGGAAGGATTCAACAAAATTGTGTGCCTGCTGCACATTCAACAGGGCGACACCGAGTACTGCGCAATTGGTGGTGATCAACGGCAGGAAAATCCCAAGCACCTGATACAGCAATGGACTGGTCTTGTGCACGATCATCTCGGTGAGTTGTACCACCGCAGCGATAGTGACAATGAAGGCGATAATACGTAAATAGCTCAGGCCAAACGGTGCCAGCAGATAGGTATCGATCAGATAACTGAATACGGCGGAGAGGGTCAGGACAAACGTGGTGGCCAGGGCCATGCCGATGGCGGTTTCCAGTTTGCGCGAGACCCCCATGAACGGGCACAGGCCAAGGAATTTCACCAGCACAAAATTATTGACCAGGATCGTGCTGACCAGGATGAGTGCGTATTCTTTCATGGCGATGCCCTCAGCTATTTGACACGCATACCCGGTTGCGCACCGTTATCCGGAGACAAGATCCATAAATCTTTGCCACCCGGGCCGGCAGCCAATACCATGCCTTCGGAAACACCGAAGCGCATCTTGCGCGGCTTGAGATTCGCAACCATTACGGTCAGTTTACCCTCGAGCTGTTCCGGATTGTATGCCGATTTGATTCCCGCGAAGACATTACGGGTTTCGCTACCGAGATCCAGGGTTAACTGCAGGAGTTTATCCGCACCTTCCACGTGTTCGGCTTTGACGATGCGGGCAATTCGCAAATCTATCTTGGCGAAATCCTCAAATTCGATTTCATTGGCGATGGCTTCACTCAATTCGCTCTTGGACGGTTGACCCTTATGTTTGGTGGTTTCGGCAAGACTGTCTTTGGAGGCTTCGACCATAGCGTTCACTTTCTCCTGTTCGACCCGGGTTAACAATGGATTGAATTTGTTGATGCGATGCGTCAGCAGTGGCTGTTGGATCGCGTTCCACTGTAAAGGTTCGATATTCAAAAACTGTTCGGACTCCTGCGCCAATTTTGGCAGCACTGGCTTGAGATAACACACCAGTACCCGGTACAGGTTCAATCCCACACTGCACACGTCCTGCACCTTTTGTGCCTTGTCAGCATCCTTGGCCAGCACCCAGGGCTTTTGCGCATCGATATATTGATTGGCCTGATCCGCCAATGCCATGATCTGACGCAAGGCCTGAGCGTATTCTCGTTGTTCAAAGGCCAGAGCAATACCGGTCCCGGCCTCAACAAATTGCTGATACAGGGCTGGCTCCGCGCATTGCGCCGACAACTGGTTATCGAATTTCTTGTTGATGAAACCGGCGCAGCGGCTGGCAATGTTGACGACCTTGCCTACCAGATCGGCATTTACCCGCTGCACGAAATCTTCGAGGTTGAGGTCGAGGTCATCGATGCCGTTCCCCAGCTTGGCGGCAAAGTAATAGCGCAGGTACTGCGGGTCCAGGTGATCGAGGTAGGTCCGCGCCTTGATAAAGGTCCCACGTGATTTCGACATCTTCTGACCGTTTACAGTTAAGAAGCCGTGGCAGAACACCGCATTGGGGGTGCGAAATCCCGCGCCGTGCAACATGGCCGGCCAGAACAGGGTATGGAAATAAGCGATGTCCTTGCCGATGAAGTGGTAGACCTCGAATTCACTGTCGGCTTTCCAGTAATCATCAAAATTCAGATCGCTACGTTTGTCACACAGATTTTTGAAGCTGGCCATGTAGCCAATGGGCGCATCCAGCCACACGTAAAAATACTTGCCTGGCACATCCGGTATTTCGAAGCCGAAGTACGGTGCATCACGTGAGATATCCCAGGCCTGCAGGCCGGCCTCGAACCACTCGTTGAGTTTGTTGGCGATGCCACTTTGCAGGCGACCACTCTGGGTCCAGTCGCGCAGCATGCTCTCGAAGGCGGCGAGGTCAAAGAAATAGTGCTCGGTCTCTTTCATCACCGGGGTAGCGCCGGAAACCGTGGAATAGGGATTTTTCAGGTCTGTCGGTGAATACGTTGCGCTGCACACCTCGCAGTTGTCGCCGTACTGATCTGCTGCACCACAATTGGGGCATTCGCCCTTGATGAACCGATCCGGCAGAAACATTTGTTTGTCCGGGTCGTAATACTGTTCAATGGTTTTGGTATGGATATAACCCGCGTTTTGCAAGCGGGTATATATCATTTCGGCCAATTCGCGGTTTTCCGGCGAGTGGGTCGAATGGAAATTATCGAATCCAATGCTAAATTCAGCAAAATCCGCCCGATGTTCCTTATCGGTACGCGCAATCAGCTCTTCCGGACTGATTCCCAGCTTATCGGCATTGAGCATGATCGGGGTACCATGGGCATCGTCAGCGCAGACATAGGTACACTGGTGCCCTTGCATTCGTTGGAAGCGGACCCATATATCGGTCTGAATGTATTCCACCAGATGGCCCAAATGGATTGAGCCGTTGGCATAGGGCAGGGCACTGGTGACCAGGATATGACGTTGCGAAGTGGCCATGGATGATTCGATAAGTCAGTTGGAAAAAGCGCGCATACCCTAGCAGTTTTGGGCCCGGGAGGCCAGCAAACAACTGATTTCCAGTCGATTTCCGGGTATATTAGGAAATTCTGAAAAATTTGTGTAAGATCACGTACCTTAATATTTTACTAGGTTATTTAACCACAGTTATTACAGGAGAATGACATGGCTGATGTCACTCAACAAGCAGTCGAAGACAAGATTAAAACCTACATCGATCCCTATCTGGAAAAAGACCTGGTTAGCAGCAAGGCGGTTAAGGATATCAAGATCGATGGCGGAAAAGTGACCGTCACCATCGTACTGGGCTTCCCGGCGGAAGGCTACAAGGCGCAGCTGGCTGCCAAGCTGAAAGAGATCATCGGTAGCCTGGAGGGCGTGACCGAGGTCGAATGCAATGTTTCTCATAAAATCGATGCCCACGCCGTACAGAAGGGCGTGAACGCCATCAAGGGCGTCAAGAACATTATCGCCGTAGCCTCCGGCAAGGGCGGCGTCGGCAAATCAACTACCGCGGTGAATCTGGCCCTAGCCCTCTCGGCTGAAGGTGCCACCGTGGGGATTCTTGATGCGGATATCTACGGACCGAGCCAGCCGCGTATGTTGGGCGTACACCAGCAACCGGAATCCACCGATGGCAAGACCCTGGAGCCATTGACCAGCTACCACCTGCAAGCCATGTCTATCGGTTTCCTGATCGATGAAGAAACGCCGATGATCTGGCGTGGCCCGATGGTGACCCAGGCCCTGGAGCAACTGCTCAATGACACCCAGTGGAAAGATGTGGATTACCTCATCGTAGACCTGCCACCGGGTACCGGTGACACCCAGCTGACCCTTGCCCAGAAAGTACCGGTGACCGGTGCCGTCATCGTCACTACCCCACAGGACATCGCCCTGCTCGATGCGCGCAAGGGTCTGAAGATGTTTGAAAAGGTGGAAGTGCCTGTACTGGGTATCATCGAGAACATGAGCATTCACATCTGCTCCAAGTGCGGCCACGAAGAACATATCTTTGGTTCAGGTGGTGGACAGCGGATGGCTGATCAGTACGATGTCGATATGCTTGGTGCCTTGCCGTTGGATATTTCCATTCGTGAATCCACCGATGGCGGAAAGCCCAGTGTGGTTGCTGATCCCGATGGCCGGATCGCAGAGATCTATCGTGATATCGCGCGCCGGGTGGCAGCCAAGCTGTCACAGAAGGCGAAAAACTACTCTGCGGCGTTTCCGAAGATCGTCATCCAGAATAACTAAGCAAAAGTTTAGTGGTGAAATGAAAGGCGCTGCCATCGGCAGCGCCTTTTTCGTTTATAATGCCGGCCGGATTACAGGGGAGAATTTATGAGCATCAAAGCCGATAAATGGATCCGCCGCATGGCCGAGCAACACAAGATGATCGAGCCGTTTGAACCCGGTCAGGTTCGCCAAAACGGCGGTGGCAAGATCGTATCCTACGGGACTTCCAGTTATGGCTACGATGTACGTTGTGCCGATGAATTCAAGATCTTCACCAACATCAATTCGGCAGTTGTCGACCCCAAGGTTTTTTCCGAACACAGCTTTGTCGATTTCAAAGGCGATATTTGCATTATTCCGCCTAACTCATTTGCGCTGGCACGGACCGTGGAATATTTTCGCATCCCGCGCAATGTACTCACGGTCTGCCTGGGCAAGTCTACCTATGCCCGTTGCGGTATCATCGTCAATGTCACCCCACTGGAACCGGAGTGGGAAGGGCATGTGACCCTGGAATTTTCCAATACCACACCGCTACCAGCCAAGATCTACGCCAACGAAGGTGTTGCCCAGATGCTGTTCTTTGAGTCTGATGAAGTTTGCGAGACGTCATACAAGGATCGGGGAGGAAAGTATCAGGGACAACAAGGCGTGACCTTGCCGAAGACCTGACAGCTTGTCCAAAAGCTACTCGGCTTTAAAATCTTTGATCACAAATTCTGTTTTGTTGTCATCAGTGTCGATCTTCTGTACCCGTACCGGCATGAATTCCAGCGCAGGCGCACACCAGACCCGGTATTGATCGGTATCCTTGAGTTTGTTGCTGACCAGCTCGATGGTTTCCAGGGTTTTGTAGGGGGTGTCGATTTTATGGCTGCCGTTCTGGGTCAACACATAGGATGAGGCATTGCCCCGGCTGGCGATGAAGTAGGTCATAGTATTCTGGTGTTGCTGCAGGTCGCGCATGATCTGCAACAGGAAGGTCTGGACGTCCTGGGCATTGCCTTCAATCTTGTAATCCTTGTTATTGTGGCCATTATGTATCTTGTGCTGGTCCCACAAAAAATCGATCGCGTAATGTTCCACATCCTTGCCACCTGATTGATCGTAAACATATTTAAGCGGAATGATATGGTTGTCCTGTTGTTTTAGGGTGCTGATTTCATGCACGGTATCACTGAAGAACAGGGCCGCCAGCCCCCTTGCAGTCGTGGTGGCGGTGTATTGCCAGTTACCATCAGCCAATTGTTTGAAGTGGCGGACGGTATCACCCAGGTAAATACCGTTGCGGCTGACCTCATAAGTAATGGTGAAACCATGACTGAGCAGATCGGCCCTGACCAGCAGTGGTGTCCAAAGCAGGCATAAAAGCAAAACACTTTTGATAAAGCACCGGTCAGGCATCGCGTTGTCGCCTATGTTGATTCAACAGAATATTCACGCTGTTCGTCCTGAAGAGGTTGGTCCTGGTAGTAAACCTGATTATTCCTGAACGCCACCTGACCGGCGGCTATGCGGGCGATAGCCGCCGGGTAGATCTGGTGTTCCGCCTGGTGCACCCGTTGTTGCAGGGACTCGGCCGTATCGGAGGCTAACACCGGAATTCGGGCCTGTAAAATCACGGGGCCGCTGTCCAGTTCCGGGGTGACATAGTGCACACTGGCTCCGTGTTCCGGCTCGCCCGCCTCCAGCACACGGCGATGGGTGTGCAGTCCCTGATACTTGGGTAGTAGGGAAGGATGAATATTGATCATTTTCCCCAGGTAATGGTGAACGCATTCCGATGTGAGAATACGCATGAAGCCAGCGAGCACGACAAGATCGGGTCGGTAGGCATCGATCTGTTGCATCAGGGCCGCATCGAATTCTGTTCTGTCTGTATACTGCTTGTAATCGATCACATGGGTCGGGATGTTTGCCTTGTGCGCACGGGTAAGGCCATAGGCAGTGGGCCGGTCACTGATTACGGCCCGGAGGGTGACGGGCAGTTTGCCTTGTTGTATCTGATCGATGATGGCCTGCAGGTTGCTACCATTGCCCGAGATCAGGACGATGACGTTAAATTCGCCATGGCGCATCAGCCGTTCTCAATGACGACGCGGGCTTCGCCCTGGCCTTGTGCAATCTGGCCAATGACACGTGCATCAATACCCTGGTCGTTAAGGTGTGCAAGTGAGGACGTCACTTCGTTAGCACTGACGATCACGACCATGCCGATGCCGCAGTTGAAGGTACGGTACATTTCCATGTCCGCTACATTGCCCTGGGTTTGCAGCCAGTCAAACACGGGTGGACGGGTCCAGGCATTGGCGTCGATCATGGCAAGGGTGTCGTCAGGCATAACACGTGGGATGTTCTCCAGCAAACCACCGCCGGTAATATGGGCCAGGGCCTTGACCCTGACCTGCTCGAACAGGGACAACAGCGGTTTGACATAAATACGAGTCGGTTCGAGCAGGACTTCGCCCAGTGTTTTGCCGTGAAAATCGGAATTCAGATCAGCGTTGCAGTGTTCAATGATTTTGCGGACCAGTGAATAGCCATTGGAGTGAGGTCCACTGGAGGCCAGTCCCAGCATAATGTCACCGACCTGTACCTGACTGCCATCGATGAGTTTGTCTTTGTCTACCACGCCAACACAAAAGCCGGCCAGATCATAATCATTGGCGTGATACATCCCGGGCATCTCGGCAGTTTCACCACCGATGAGTGCTGCGCCACTTTGTGTACAACCCTCGGCAATGCCTTTAATGACTTCGCTGGCGACATCCACACTTAAGGTACCGGTGGCGTAGTAATCGAGAAAGAATAGTGGTTCTGCACCCTGGACTATCAGGTCGTTGACACACATGGCAACCAGGTCGATACCAATGGTATCGTGTTTAGCCATTTGCAGTGCCAGCTTCAACTTGGTACCCACGCCATCGGTACCGGCAACGAGCAGGGGATTGCGGTATTTGTTTAAATCGAGCTCAAACAGGGCACCAAAGCCGCCAAGTCCACCCATTACGCCCGGTCGCAGCGTTTGTTTGGCGTAGGGCTTTATGCGTTGGACTAGTGCGTCCCCGGCATCGATATCGACACCGGCATCGCGGTAACTCAAACCAGCTTGTTTGGATTTGGCGGGATCTGTGTCAGAAATTTGCTGCGCCACTCAAAACTCCTTCGAAACGCACCTTTTACGTGCGCAGACAGTGGGTAATAATAGGCTAGTTTAACAATTCACAGACAGGCAGGGAATCGGCTGATGCATTTTCCAGCGGCGTTACACCTTTTTTATCGAAATCGGATACAACAAACGGCTTTATTCCTGGCGAGCCTTTTGCTCTTCTCATCGCCAGGGCCGGTGGTGGCTGATGAAGTGGCCAATTTATACGAGGCTACGGTCCCGGTGGCGAACCAGGCCAAGGACAATCGCGCATCGGCTATTCAAACAGGATTTACCGAAGTCCTCACGCGGGTGTCCGGGCGCAGTGATATTGCGGATGCGAAACAGTTTCCGGAGATTGCCCAAGCCATTCAAACGGCTACCCGGTTTGCGCAACAGTACCGTTATATAAAGTCAGACTCGACCTCAGGGAGCCAGGATTCAGGTCTGGCGTTATGGGTGCGTTTTGATGAAACGGCACTTGGTCAATTATTGCGAACCAATCATTTGCCCGTTTGGGGCGCGACCCGGCCGGCGACGTTATTGTGGCTTGTAGTCGATAATCGAGGCCAACGTAAATTATTAGGTGCGGATACGCGCAATGATGTCTCTAGCATTCTTGAAGATCGCGCCAAACTCCGTGGTGTGCCACTGCGGTTGCCTTTGCTGGATCTGACAGATCGCGCCAGCCTCCAAGTCAGTGACGTCTGGGGAAATTTTGAAAGCACCATTCTGCAGGCATCACAGCGTTACCAAACCGAGGCGGTGTTAGTTGGACGCGTGTTTCAGAGTTATGGCAATAGCTGGACAGGGCGCTGGTCATTATATGTCGAAAGTGGTCGTGAAGACTGGACGGTCAACGGAACAACGCTAGCCGATGTGCTTACTCCGGGCATCGATAAAACCGCTGAGTCGTTGGCATTGCGTTATGCCCAGGTTTATCAGGTGGATACGGGCAAGGTCCTGGTGGAGGTTAAGGCGATTAAGGGACTGTCAGATTACAATCGTGTCGTGAAGTACCTGCAATCCATTTCGCATGTCAAGGCAGTGCAGCCTGTTGAATTATCTGCACAAAGCGCGGTGTTCCAGATAACGCTCCCGGGCGGTCGCCTGGCTGTAGCCAGAGCCGTTTCACTGGGCCGCATGTTGGCGACTGAACCGGTAGATAGTGTTCCTGACTCATCTATCCCAGTCGACAATACCAGTACAAATGCCAACGCCAACGCCAACGCCAACGCCAACGCCAATATAAAAGCAGTTGCTAAACCGGAGCCTGGGGTGCTCATCCCTGATCTGATTTACCGGTTGGTGCCGTGAAATACCTGCCCAATATCATTAGCATATTGCGCATTCTGTTGGTGATCCCGACGGTCAATTATTTGTGGCATAACGAATATGCCAAGGCATTGACGATGTTCTTCATCGCCGGTGCTTCTGATGGTCTGGATGGTTTTCTGGCCAGGCGCTTTGGCTGGATGACGCGCCTGGGAAGTCTGCTTGATCCCTTGGCTGATAAATTACTGATGACGGCAATCTATCTCACACTTGGACTGAAGGAACATTTACCTGTTTGGCTGGTAGCACTGGTCATCGGTCGCGACCTGGTGATTATCCTGGGTGCTGTGGTATATCGCTTGTTGCTTAAAGAAATTACCATGCAGCACTTATTAATTAGCAAGCTCAACACAGGTGCCCAGATCCTGCTAGTGTTAGTTTTAATCTTTCACCTTTCTACTTTTCCTTATGCGACAAACATCCCCATTGAAGTTATTACCTTTCTGATCTATTTCGTCACCTTCACCACAATTGCCAGTGGTGGCGCCTATGTAGTTATCTGGTCAAAGCGTGCACGACAGCAATTAAAAGTGAGAACGCAATGACAATTAGCAATCGCTGGTTTTGGTTGCTGTCTGTTCTCGTTGTTGGCTATCTGGTCTATTTACTGGCCCCAGTGCTGACGCCTTTCATGGTTTCGGCAATCCTGGCATACATCGGTGATCCGCTGGTTGATCGCCTGGAAAAATACAAAATGCCACGCACCCTGGCGGTGGTCATTGTCTTTCTGGCGTTGACACTGTTGGCGATTATTGCCTTGCTGGTGTTAATACCTTTGCTGGAACAGCAATTCGTCATCCTTGGCAAGAAAATTCCCGGCTACATCGAAGTCATTCAAACCCGGCTTGTTCCCTGGTTGAATTCACATTTTGATATAGGCATACAACTGGATATGGAGACGCTCAAAACATCCTTGCAGGCACACTGGAAAGAGGCCGGCAATGTTGCCAAGACCGTAGTTTCCTATATCACGCATTCCGGCGCCTTGTTGGCTGGCTGGTTTGCAAATCTGGTCCTGATTCCGGTGGTGACATTCTATTTGCTGCGGGACTGGGATATCCTGGTGGCGCGGATTCGCGAATTGTTGCCGCGCAAAAGCGAGCCAGTCATCTGTCAACTTGCGCGTTCATCGGATGAAGTGTTGGGTGCCTTTTTGCGCGGTCAGCTGCTGGTCATGCTTGCTTTGTCTGCAGTTTATTCCATCGGTTTATGGCTGACAGGTCTGGACCTTGCCTTGTTAATCGGGATGCTGGCCGGGCTGGTCAGTTTTGTTCCCTATCTGGGTTTTATTGTAGGCATTGTGGTCGCGGGCATCGCAGCCTTACTGCAGTTCCACGATGTTATCCATTTGCTCTATATCGCCATTGTGTTTGGCATCGGTCAGGTACTGGAAGGCATGTTGCTGACACCCATGCTGGTCGGGGATCGCATCGGCCTGCATCCGGTTGCAGTCATGTTTGCCGTTCTTGCGGGTGGCCAGTTGTTTGGCTTTCTGGGTGTGCTATTGGCGCTACCAGCTGCAGCAGTAGTCGCCGTGATCCTGCGTTATATGCATGAACGCTACAAAGATAGCGCGCTGTATTCAGGTTAATCGTTTTATGGTGGCTTATCAGATTCCGCTGCAGATTAAACTCAACGATGCAGCGACTTTCGATAATTATTTGGCTGCTGCAAATGCCGATGTCGTGAAGATCCTGAGGACCGGTGCAGAGCCCTATCTCTATTTGTGGTCTCCAGAGGCCACGGGTAAGACCCATTTACTCCAGGCCCTCTGCCAGTCGCAGGCGCAAGGTCAATCAATTTACCTGCCTATGAAGGAGTTGATAAACCAGCCGGTGGAAGTACTAGAAGGCCTGGAGCAATTCGTGCTGGTATGCCTGGACGACGTACAATATATTGCAGGTCGTTCCGAATGGGAATTAGGACTGTTTCATCTTTATAATCGGCTGCGCGAACAAAATAGCCGTCTTTGCATAACCAGCAATGTATCGCCGGAACAGCTGAATGTGCAATTAGCGGATTTACTGTCCCGCCTCAAATGGGGACCGGTATTTCAATTACAGCCTCTATCAGATACGGATAAGATCAATGCTATGCAGTTACGCGCCGGTCAGCGAGGGTTTGAGCTGACTGACGAGGTTGCAAAGTACTTACTCAACCGTTATCCGCGTGATCTACACAATCTGTTCACACTATTGGACAAGCTCGATAATGCTTCCCTGCAAGCGCAGCGCCGATTAACAATCCCCTTTGTTAAACAGTGGCTGGAGTAAAATTCTAAAGTAATCCCTGGCGTTCATAGCGGACACATAAGCTCGCGTTAATAAAAAACACCAGGCTGAGTATCAATTCGGTAATCGCATATCCTCGATGGCTGCTATTGGCATAGGTCTCAACGATAGCATGCATAAAAACAAGCAGAATCAAATAACTGCTCCACATATAGGTGCCGGGTTTTTTCCTGAATAAGCCGTAGGCGGGTATCAGCAGAATACCCAGGTACAGTAGTGACAGGATGGTCGAGAAGACAAAACGGGGCGGATCGGCGATGAAATACCACAACACGACGGTGACAACCAAACCGGCATAACTCGTGAGTGTCAGTTTGCGTGCCAGTTGTGCTGTCATATTTTAATCAGCCCAGACTGCCACATTGCGCCAGCGGTTTGTGCCAGACGTTTACCCTGAGACTGACACAGTGCGATCTCATCTTTGGACAACTCGAGATCACTGTCCTTGCCTGCAAAATGACTGCTCCCATAAGGCGTACCACCGGTCCGTGTTTCTGATAATTCGATTTGTGTATACGGGATACCGAGTAACAACATGCCGTGGTGTAACAAGGGCAGCATCATGGACAAACACGTGGATTCCTGGCCACCATGCAATGTCGAGGTGGAGGTAAACACACAGGCGGGTTTATTCGCTAACTCGCCAGACAACCATAAGGCACTGGTCGAGTCGATATAATATTTTAAAGGTGCTGCCATATTACCAAAGCGTGTTGGACTACCCAGTGCCAGTCCGATGCAGTCTTTCAGATCCTGAAGAGTGGCATAGGGTGCACCGGTATCCGGTGTAGCAGGTGCTACCGCTTCGCATTCAGTAGAAACAGCTGGGACAGTACGCAAACGTGCAGTCATGCCATTGATCTGTTCAACACCGCGCGCGATATGGCGTGCCATTTGTGCCGTTGCACCATGGCGACTGTAATACAGAATAAGGACATCAGGCATTGTCGTGCCCAATCAGATCGAAGATCTTTTCTGGCGGACGTCCGATGATTGCCTTATTACCCATTACCACGATCGGTCGCTCTATGAGTTTGGGGTATTTCATCATTGCCGCGATGATCGCGTCTTCTCCCAAGGTCAGATCATCAAGACCTTCAAGTTTGTATTCCTCTTCCTTGCTGCGTAACAACTCGCGCGCAGTGATCCCGAGTTGTTTCAGTAATTGCTTGAGAGTGTCTGCATCGGGTGGCGTTTTTAGATATTCGATAACCTGAGGGTGCTGTTGATGCTGTTCGAGTAGCGCAAGTGTCTTGCGCGATTTCGAGCAACGCGGATTATGATAAATGGTGACTGACATGTTCTTTCTACTCAACGTAAGGTTTAATAAACGCGATTTTAACCCTATTTGTCCACTCCGGGCGCCCGTCTTGACAGCTTGCCTGCCCGGTGATAGCTTGAGTTAGCTTCATTGCGAGTAACGTTAACCACACCTTCACATGTTCCCGCCAGTAATGCAGAAGATATGGCTTGCTCTACCGGGAGTCTTCTTGGCGTTCTTTCTCACTGGCTGCTCTGTCAACCCACCTGTCCAGGAAATGAGCAATGCCCGCCAGACGATTCAGGCCGCCTACGAGGTCAAGGCCCAGCACTATGCGCCGAAATTATTGAAAGAAGCCGAACGTCTGTTGAAACAGGCAACGTCGGCTCTGGATGCCGGCGATTATCCCACCGCTCGGGAATATGCCATTGCCGCCCAGCAACAGGCTATCAAGGCAAGGCAGCAGGCGCTTTCCAATAAAAATTCGGAATAGTCAAAAACATTATATTGGGAATATTAGTGTTTACTAATTATGTGACTTAAGTCCAGTTATAACCCCTTTCTTAGAGAATCCCTTGACAGTTAGTAGAGTGATTGTTAATTTGATATTTATCTGTAAGTACGCTTAACTAAACAAAAAATTTGACTACCTTCTGGCCAGACAACAAGAATTCGGAGCATAGCAAATGAAAATAATGACGACATTGAAGTTCACCAGCCTGATAGCGCTTGTTCTGGGCGTTGCTATCGGTTGTAGCAGCACAAGTCAGGAAACTGGCTGTACTGTACAGGGTGCGAAGGATGCAATTGAAGCGGCTAAAGCCGCGAATCAGAAAGCCAAGGCCGTACACAATGAGTGGCGTGATACTGGCAAGATTATCGAGAGTGCGCAAAAAGCTCTGGACGCCGGTAATTGTGACGAGGCAATGAAACTGGCTAATCAAGCACGCCGCCAAGCGGAAAATGCTGTTGCACAGGAAGAAAGTGAAAAACAACGTCTTGCAGGTAGTGAAGCAACTCCCGCTCCGATGACAAGCGCAGGACAATATTCAGTTGTGAAGGGTGACAACCTGTGGAATATCTCTGCCAAGCCGAACATTTATAACAATCCATTCCAGTGGCCGCTCATCTACAAAGCTAACAGCGGCAAAATCAAAGATGCCGACCTGATTTATCCGGGGCAGGTATTTGCGATTAACACTAATCCTTCCACAGCGGATGTAGATGCAGCCGTACGCCATGCCAAGACGCGTGGGGCATGGTCACTCGGTAAAGTGGAAGATTCAGACAAGGCTTATCTTGCCCAGTAAATTTCGTTCGAAGCCTGATAATCCACCAAAAAAGGGCCCCTGATTCAGGGGCCCTTTTTCTTTGTCTGTCATCGGGGTTTTCGTATTATGCTATGGAATTCAGGTTTCAAAATCAGGTCAAATCAATAGTTTCCAGAGAAGTTTATCTATGTTGAAGTCTAACTTATTGATTATTCTTGTGCTCTCTCTGCCAGTTACAATAATGGCCGGCCAGCCGGACTTTGCCTTGCCCGATCTTGATGGAAAGATTCATCACTTGAGTGACTACCGGGGAAAATGGGTCATCGTGAATTACTGGGCTACCTGGTGCCCACCTTGCCGGGCCGAAATTCCCGAATTGGAGGAATTCCACAGCGAACATCATAAACGGGATGCGGTAGTAGTCGGGATAAACTATGAAGAGCGCGCCCCAGCGTATCTTAAAGAATTTGTCGAGGAGAATATGATCTCTTATCCTATTCTACGCGCTAACTTGACACGGCCCCCAGTGTTTGGACGGTTAAACGGATTGCCAACGACGTTTATCGTTTCACCTGAAGGTAACGTCGTACAAAGTAAGACAGGTTCTGTTAGCAAAGATTTCCTGGATAGCGTAATTAAACGGTTTAACAAACGTGATGTTGTGGTGGCAAGATGATCAAAAAAATCTCACGAGTATTTTTGTGTGTCATGTTTCTAGGTTCATTAGGTGTCGCCAGTGCGGCTGAAGCACCTCGTGATCCGGCGAAATATTTTTTCAATGAAACCTGGGGTGATTACCACGAAGAACTGAAAAAGGCCAAGGAAGAGGGCAAAGATGGCATCATGCTGTTTTTTGAACAGGCTGAATGCCCCTTCTGCCACTATATGAAAACAAATGTGCTTAACCAGCCTGAAGTACAGGCGTACTTCCGCAAACATTTCTTGTTATTCCCGGTAGACATCGAGGGTGATGTAGATATCACCGATATGCACGGCAAATCAATGAAAGAGAAAGACTTTGCTTTCAAGCAACAGCGCGTTCGTGCAACTCCCGTTATTGCCTTTTTTGATCTGAAAGGCAATCGCATTCATCGCTATATTGGCAGGACCAGCGGTGTAGATGAGTTTATGTGGCTGGGCCATTATATTGCAGATGGCGATTATAAAAAGATGCCCTTCGTGCGTTATAAACAGGAACAACGTAAAAAGAATTAATCAACTGTTTTCCCAGACAGTTCAGTACACTGTTATTCGCCCCATTCTATGATGAAAATATTTTTCAGGTTTGGCTATATCGTATTGGGAATTTTCGCGGTGCACGTTGTACTCGCTGCGCAGAACGATAAAGGCAAATTACCCGATACGCTGACACTGGAATATGCCCTCAGCCTGGCGGATCAGGACCATCCACAGCTTATGCTCAGAGAAGCGGAAGTTCGACAGGCACAGGCGGAACAGGCTATCGTAGATTCCAGTACAGATACCGAAGTGAATCTGGAAGGCCGTTTACGCTATGTACAACCGCCGGACAGCTTTTCCTATCTGTCCCACAATGACAGCAGTATTGGCTTGACGGTTACCAAGCCACTATATGATTTTGGATTGCAGGAGGCTCGGCGTAAGGCGGCACAAGCCGAAGTGTCTGCCAGTCAGTATGATTTTCTGGATGCACGCGCACAACGCCGGCTGGTTATCATGCAGCGCTATTTCGACGTCATCCTGGCGGACCTGCAATTCAATCGCTATAACGAAGAGATGGCAGTGGAATACGTCAGTTTTGACCGCATGCGCAAGCGCAAAGAAGCCGGCGAACTCTCCGACTACCAGGTGAAAAAGCAGGAAGCACGTTATCAGCATGTACGTTACTTAAGATATTCTGCCGAAAATGAACAACGACGTACACGTGCCATGTTAGCTGAAGCACTTAATCACCCGGGTGAATTGCCATCCAACCTGGCAAAACCGGATCTGGACGTGTTAAAGCGAAAAATACCTGATTACGATGATATGCTGGGTTTGGCTATGCAACATAATTACAAAATCAAGGCCCTGCGTGACAAACTGGAAGCGGCGCAGCAGCAGGTGACGGCAGCCCGTGCCAGTGACAACCCCAAGTTGATTGGAGAGGTCGGGGCGTATGATTATGCCCGTGATCTAGGTAGTTATGACAAATTTCGTGCAGGGATATCACTAAAGATACCTTTGTTTGCCGGTAATCGAACAGATGCACAGACTGCCAGTGCCCAGGCCATGCTGTATCGAATCAAGGCACAACTCGAAGACACTCAGAGTCAAATCCGTCAGCGGTTGCTGGATACCTGGCTGGCTTTACAATCCCTGCAAGCTCGTCGCCAGGAGATGAAAGCGCTGCAGGATTATCGTGATCTGAATCTGGATCGCAGTCGTGCCCTGTATGAAATGGAAGTCACGACCGACCTGGGTGATGCCATGGTGCAGATAACGGAAGCGGAGTATCTGTCCAGACAGGCAGACTATCAGATGGCAGAGGCCTGGACCCGGCTGGATATTCTGACTGGTCAATTGAAATTAACACAAACCAAAGCGAACCCCTGAATTAGAGAAAAGGCGAAGCCATGCGTGTTCATAGTTCTCATTTGAAAATCAGCAGTGGTATGGCGGTGCTCTTCCTGTTTACTGGTTATTGTCAGGCTGCCCAATTCGAAGCGACACTACAATGGTCAAAACGGGTTGAACTGGGTGTACCAGTAAGTGGTGTAGTGCAGGCTGTATATGCCGATGTAGGACAGAAAGTTGCAAAAGGCGGCAAATTACTCCAGCTCGACGACACTGTGTTCAAGGTCAAGGTGAAAGAGGCCAGTTCAACCCTGAAAAGTCAGGTTGAAATTTACAAGGAAGCCGAGCGTGAATTGAATCGCTCTCAAGATCTCTATGATCGAACGGTGCTATCCGATCACGAATTACAGGTGGCCAAGAATAACAAGGTCAAAGCTGCCGCTGAGCGCGATCAGGCTGAAGCAGCACTGGTGAAAGC
>JBECKZ010000258.1:0-37528 GCA_040235555.1 Thiohalomonadales bacterium
GTGCATGTCCTTGACCAGCGCTGCCTGTAATGCAAAGGCAATAATGGGGACGCCGAAGACCAGTGTGCTATCGACATAACCTTTGAGTTGTGGTGGCTGACGAAAGGCAAACAGCACAGCGATGATCACGAAGAAAATAAAAAACAGAAGCAGAAATGGTTCGACGCTGACAAAGAATGCTGGCTGATAATACTTAGCCCCCCACAGCGTACCGATCACAAAGGTAAAGGCAAACCCCAGCAAATTGAGTTCACGCCAACTGCGATACCAGGCGATACCCACGATGCCCAGGTTTAACAAGGCATAGTAACTGAACAGCATGACATGGCTGCCGGTTCCGGTGGAGGCCAGAATCGGAGCAAGAAAACCACCGGCTGCACCGTAGAAGGCAAGATACTTGGCGTTTTGCAGCACCGACAAAATACCCGATAACACCACCAATGCTACCATCATCATAAAGGCGAAACTTAACGGCAGCAAATGATATAACTTCGCCGCACCAAATACTGTCAGGTAGAGCACACCGACACCGCCACCCTGTAGCAGCAATGCATAAATCCGTTTACGCTCACGCAGGCGCCAGCCAACGATCAACAGGGCAATTCCACCCAGAGCGATCCCGGCAATTCGCAACGGTACCGGCAACATGGAATGCGCCGCGGCATACCTTAGGAGGAAGCCAACACCTACGAATAACACCAGCACGCCAACCTTGACCACAACATTGCCATCGGTAAAGAATGTTTTGATTTTGGTAAAGAGCTTGTCAGCAAAGGTTTCCTGCGTTGTCCATTCGGTTGTTTGTGCGTGCTGCTGTTCCGTCTGCAACGTGGTATGCATTTCAACAACCGGCGTATACATCGTACTGCTGACTGTCGTCTCTTCAACAGTCTCAGAGGTTGGTGCTGGTGCTGCGGTAGACGCGAACTGGCTTGTGCGCTCCGGCTCTATAGCAGATTGCTGTTTGAGCTGTTGTTCCAGCACCTTGACCTTGTTGCTTAACTGGATGACTGCGCCCAGGCTATAACCGGCGATCAGACCAAATACAAACCCGGCTTCATGCCAGAAACTGCCACCAAAGAATCCGGCAACCAGGGCAAATATTACGCCAAAGAGCGACATGTTCTCCCCTTGATACTGTGTCTGTTTATCATTTTTCTTACTCCAATTCCTTGACCATGCGTTGACCTTCCGCTTCGTCAACAAAGACCAGCAGAATCCCGCCAATGACAAACAGGATGATGACTGACAGGATCGAAAGGCGTGCACTGCCCGTTACTTGACTCACGATGGCCATGAGCAGTGGTCCCAACACAGCCGCCAGTTTGCCCAGCATGTTATAGAAACCGAAAAACTCCGCGGATTTGTCTTTAGGGATGATGCGTGCATACATGGAGCGACTCAGGGCCTGTATGCCACCCTGCACCAGACCGACAGTGATGGCGAGAATATAAAAATCGCGGACTTCATTCATGAAGTAACCATAGATGGTCACTCCTATATAAACAGCCACTGCCACCAGCAAAGCATACTTGGTGCCAAACTTTTCACCGAGCTTGCCGTAAATAATCGCCGCCGGGAAACCTACGAATTGCGTGATTAGTAAGGCCAGAATCAAGTCTGTATCGGCAAAACCCAGGCGCTTGCCATAATCTGCCGCCATGCGCATGATGGTATCGACACCATCGATATACAACCAGTAGGCTCCCAGAAACAGGAACACCACCTTAAGGTTGCGGATCTCGCGGAAGGTCTGGGTAATCTGGGTAAAACCATGTCCGATCGCCGTTGCGATCGATTCATTGTGCCGTGTCCGCGTTTCTTTCACCGCAAACAACAAAGGCAGCGAAAACAGTGCCCACCAGATACCGGTCAGAATAAATGAAGCCAGTTTTGCCTCGTCATCACTAACAAAACCAAACCAGTCTTTTTTCGCGTAAAACAGAATACTGACGACCAGGGCCAATCCGCCGCCAAGATAGCCCAGCCCATAACCGACTGACGAAACGATATCAAACTTGTCCTTGCTGGTGACATCCACCAGCATCGCATCGTAAAACACATTGGCGCCGGAGAAACCAATACCGCCCAGAACGAAGATCGTCAGCGCCAGCATCCAATCGCCGGCATGGATGTAGTACAGCGCACAGGTAAACAAAACCCCGATAACCGTAAAGAAAAACAGAAAATGTTTTTTAAGGCCACCGCGATCGGCAATGGCGCCAAGGATGGGTGCCAGGATAACGACAACCAGACTGCCGACAGCATTGGCAATGCCTAAAGGCGTAGTACTGTTTCCGCCTGGTTCGACGTACCAGTACTCGCTGAACAACAACTGGAAAAACACCGCCATTACAATGGTGGCATAAGCGGAATTGGCCCAGTCATACATGGCCCAGGAGAAGGTGCGTTTGTTAAGAAGATGTCTCATGCAGTCTGTTTCCCGTATTATTTTTGATAATATTCTCTGACCAGTTCTTGTACCGCAGGATAGTCGGTTTTGCCGGACCCCAATAAGGGCACTTTTTTCACGCACAAAATTTTCTTGGGAATGTTGATCTCGCCAATACCTGCGGTGCGGGCGTAATCCAGTAATTCATTGCGCTGCGCCTCAGCATGCCCCGTCACCAGAACCATTTGCTCGCCTTTGCTTGCATCCGGGATCGTGACCACGGCATGATCATGGTTGGGCCAGACTTGCGTGATTATTTCCTCCACGGCAGACAGCGAGATCATCTCTCCACCGATCTTGGCAAAGCGTTTGGCACGGCCATTAATAGTCAGATAACCATCTTCATCCATGGTGACGATATCACCAGTGTCGTACCAGTTATCCGCAAGAAACTGAATCACGCCGGGTTGATCATGTAACAAATAACCCAACATGATATTGGGCCCCTTGACCAGAAGCCGCCCACCCGCATCTACACCAGGCACGGGCATGAGCTTGTAATCCATCCCTGGTAACAAACGGCCGACACTCCCAGCCTTGTGTTCCATGGCCGTGTTGGCGGCCAGGACAGGGCTGGTTTCGGTCGCGCCATAACCTTCGAAGATGCGTATACCAAATTGCTCACTCCAGATACGACGCGTGTCTTCCTGCAATTTCTCCGCACCCGCAAACACATAACGCACACTATAGAAATCATAAGGATGGGCAAAGCGGGCATAACCCTTGAGGAAGGTATTGGTGCCGAAGACCACCGTGGCGTTAACCTCATAGATCATCTCGGGCACGATGCGATAGTGCAATGGTGAGGGATAGAAAAAGGCTCGCATCCCGGATAACAAGGGCAACAGGGTTCCGGCCGTGAGGCCAAAGGAATGAAACATGGGCAGTGCACTGAAAATAATATCCTGGGCGGAGAAATCAATGCGCGTGGAGAGCTGCAGTCCATTAGCCAGAATATTCGCGTGCGACAGAACCACGCCCTTGGGTATGCCTTCCGAGCCAGAAGTAAATAACACCACCGCCGGCTCGTCCGGTTTCGCGTTGCCGGATTTATTGCGGTAGGCTGCCTTTGCAAGGCGGGCGTTGATCGCACCACGAATTTTATCGAAGAATGAAATCTGCGGTATCAAATCCTCCAGATAAATAACCTTGACCTGCTGTGACAGTGCCGCAACAGCTTGTTCGAGTCTGCCCATACTGATAAACCGGCGCGAGGTATACACGATTTTGATCTTGGCGACATCACAGGCATCCAACATCCCCCTGAAGCCTGTGGAAAAATTCAGCATCGCCGGCACTCTGCCGTGGATTTGCAGGCCGAGAAATACCAACACCGTACCGATTGTGTTGGGCAACAAGACCCCGACGTACTCACCCCGCGCATGCTGTGACCTGATCTTGTTGCCCACGATAAAAGCACGCGTCAGCAACTGCCGGTAATTCTGGGGTCTGCGTTCGATGTCCTCAACAATAAGATGATCCGTACCGTTGATACGCTGGGCATCCAGCACCGCCTGCATGATCGTGCGTCGGTAGTTACCGGTAGCAAACATCATTTCGGTCATAAGGTGCGAGAGGGCCTGACCGGCATACTTGCGGCGGGCGCGACCCCGCACATTTTCCGGTGCACAAATGGTACGCGCTGGTAAAATGGTTAAGATAATCTTCGGGAACCAACGCAGGCGCACCCGCCCGCGCAGGCGTGAGAACGGCGTGTACTGCGCCCCAGCAATGCGTACCGGTAATACCGTGGCGCCGGATCGATCTGCCACCAGACCCGGGCCGTTATAGATCTTCATCAACGCGCCCGTCACCGTGATGCGCCCTTCCGGAAAGATGACGACCTTGTTGTCCTGCTGCATGTAGCGAATCAGCGATTTCAGCGACAAGGGATTGGTCGGGTCCATCACGAACAGGTTGACGAAAGGGGAGATCAGACGAGAAAACCACATCTTGGAAATTTGCGTATTGATGGCAAAGCTAATGCGATCCGGTATAAATGAGCCGAGCAACAGGCCATCGAGGAACGAGGTATGGTTGGCAATAATCAGGACCCGTTTACCCGCAGCCCGATAGTGTTCCAGGCCATTGACTTCGACACGATAAAAAAGCGAGAGTAAACTGCGTATGAGAATTTTTAACATGATTTAGTTCCAGCCCTGCGTGAACCCTTTTAAAAAGTTTTTAACCGAAGCGTCGATCAAATCTTCCGCCTGGATTTCACCATTCAACGTCAATTTGTCATTCAAGCCCAGTTCACACACACCATGCACCGAGCTCCACAAGACATGCGTAGCTTGCTGATATTCCTGCTCACTCAAATCGGCATTGAGCAACTGTAACGGCCTGGCCACCAGGGCAAACAGGACGCGCACCTTGTTGTGGAACCATGGTGGCAGCTCCATCCCCTGCGGCATGCGGTGCGTAAACATCAGGGACCAACGGGCAAAGTGTTCCCGGGCAAAACGTAAATAGGCGTGGGCCAGGGCCAGCAATTGCGCCTGTGGCGTATTATCCCCCGCCAGTTCCGCCTGCATAACACCATGCAACTCATCCAGGGCTGCGGCATTCACATGCAGGATCAGTTCATCCAGATTTTTGAACACCAGGTACAGCGTCCCGACGGTATAGCCAATCGCTGCCGCCACCTTGCGGGTTGATAGTCCCTCCAAACCTTCTGTAGACAGGATAGACAAGGCCGCCTGGATGGCCATGGCCTGAATCTCTTCCCGACTGTGATCACTACGTCTCGCCATAATTCTGAACACTGTTTAATTAAACACAAGAATAGTGAACAGTGTTTAGAATAGCAAGCTGTCACCGTGTAGGATTTTACTGATTTTGCTGTTTTAAATATAAAACAGTAAGTTAGAATGACTGAGAGCAAAAGCTAAGGCTGGCTGGCCCGGCTTAATGCTCCCGGGTGGCGTGGAACTGCACGCCTGGCCAGCGTTCCATCGTCAGATCCAAGTTAACTCGGGTCGGAGCCAGGTAAGTCAGGCTGTTACCGGCATCCAGGGCCAGGTTCTCACCGGCCTTCCTTTTGAACTCGGCCAGCTTCTTGTCGTCATCGCAATCCACCCAGCGTGCGGCGGTCACATTCACCGCCTCGAACCCGGCCTCGACGCCATATTCCGCTTTCAGTCGAAACGCCACTACATCAAACTGCAGCACACCTACGGCACCGACGATGATGTCGTTGCTATTGAGGGGTCGAAAGACCTGGGAAGCACCCTCCTCGCTCAATTGATCCAGGCCCTTTTGCAGGGCCTTCATGCGCAGCGGGTCTTTCAGGCGCACGCGGCGAAACAGTTCGGGGGCAAAATTGGGGATACCCGTGAACTTGAACGCCTCGCCTTCACTGAAGGTATCGCCAATCTGGATGGTGCCATGGTTGTGCAGACCGATGATGTCGCCGGGATAGGCTTCTTCGATCTGTTCGCGCTCGCTGGCCATGAAGGTAATGGCGTTGGCGATCTTCACATCCTTACCGATGCGTACCTGATGCATTTTCATGCCTTTTTCGTAGTGACCGGAACACACGCGCAGGAAGGCAATACGGTCGCGGTGTTGTGGATCCATGTTCGCCTGGATCTTGAACACGAAACCGGAAAATTTTGTTTCAGAGGGTTTGACCTCACGTACATCGGTCTGACGCGGTTGCGGTCCTGGTGCGATGTTGACGAAGTAATCCAGCAGTTCCTGCACACCGAAGTTGTTAATCGCAGAACCAAAGAATACCGGGGTTAGTTCCCCGGCCAGAAAGGCCTGCTGATCGAATTCATGGCTGGCACCCTGGACCAGCTCGATTTCGTCACGCAACTCCTGGGCATCACCACCCAACAGCTCATCCAGGCGTGGGTTATCCAGACCATCGATTGTTT
The DNA here is from genome assembly GCA_040235555.1 of Thiohalomonadales bacterium. Lineage (GTDB taxonomy): Bacteria > Pseudomonadota > Gammaproteobacteria > UBA6429 > Thiohalophilaceae > RI-92. Next base: position 6,337 of record JBECKZ010000258.1, read on the forward strand.
CACCCGTCTGGATCTTGCCACCGTGGGTAGCACTGAATAAATGAATCTTGTTCTGATAAATATGGAACACGCCCTTGAACCGCTTACCCATACCAATAGGCCAGGTGATCGGGGCACAATTGATCTTAAGGATGCGTTCCACTTCATCAAGTAGTTCGGTTGGGTCGCGACCTTCACGATCCAACTTATTAATAAAGGTCAGGATCGGTGTATCGCGCAGCCGGCACACATCCATCAACTTGATAGTGCGGTCTTCCACACCCTTGGCACTGTCGATCACCATCAGCGCCGAATCCACTGCCGTCAAGGTACGATAGGTATCTTCCGAGAAATCCTCGTGACCCGGCGTATCCAGCAGGTTGACAATCCGATCTTTATACGGGAATTGCATCACCGCGGACGTCACGGAGATCCCGCGTTGTTTCTCAAGCTCCATCCAGTCGGACGTGGCATGGCGTGCGGCCTTACGGCCCTTGACTGTACCAGCGAGCTGAATTGCACCGCCGTATAACAGTAACTTTTCGGTCAGGGTTGTTTTACCTGCGTCGGGGTGCGAAATGATCGCAAATGTACGCCGCCGCGCCATTTCATCAAGAAAGGCTGCCATGAATTAACTCGCTAAAATCTCAGTAAAATTTCCGGGACACCCAGGTCATACCATCGAAATTGTGGTGATTTGGTGTGCTAAGTGATTCAAAAATCTATGTTTTCGCATTGCCAAGTCTTGATTTTACCAGTAGGCTGGGATTTTTCATAACTATTTGATTTGTTCCAATTTACCACTTGAAAGGGGATACCATATGTTTACGCTCGCTAACGCGCCGCAAGGGATCGGCCGTAACCTGGATAACGGTTTTCGTTTGTTCTTCGCCGGCATCGGCCCGGTTGCCCTCCTCCTGGTCATTATGATCGTGATCGACGCCGTGCTGTTTGTAGGGATGGGGTCCAGCTTTTTTGCCATGATGGCTCAGGTCGAAAAAGGTCAACCGCCGACAACCGGAATCGGAGGCGCAGCCGCGTTCCTTTTTCTCTTCTGGATAATCTATTTGCTGTTCAATAATGCCATGACCGCCAAATACGGCGCCGTTGCCTACGAGCGCGAGATGTCACTGGGCGGTGCCATTGCCACCGGTGCGCGCAAAATCCTGCCGGTATTTATCTACGGTATTATGTACATACTTATTGTGGGTGTCAGTTCAATACCGCTGGCAATCCTGATGGCCGTACTTCAACCCCATGGTATCCTCGCCGCGCTGATACTGATTATCGGTATCATCCCCCCCTTTATTCTTGGTCTGAGCCTGTATCTGGGTCCATTCCTGATCATTATCGATGACCGTGGCATCTTTGAATCAATCGGTGCCAGTCACAGACTGGTGTGGGGTAACTGGTGGCGTACCGCACTGTATTTCACCATCATCTTCATCATCATGATTGCCGTGATGTTTGCCATCCAGTTAACCTTCGGCCTGATTATCGGTCTGATCGCCCATGCTGGCCCCGGTAACGGTGGCATGTCGTTTATGATCGTGTTACAGGTAATCAATCAGCTGGTCTCTCTGGTATTCATGCCGGTGTTAATCGCATTGTTTATTCCTTATTTCAACGATTTAAAACTGCGTAAGGAAGGTGGCGACCTCGCAAGCCGGATCAGCGCCGCTTAATCAGATCGCATGCCGCAAAAGTTTTGGGTAATTCACATGGTCTGCCTGCTCGCCATCTGTGCGACAGGCAGCACCATGGCGGCTACTACTCCCAACTCACTCGCACTGATCGATACCTGTCTCACCCGTCTGCACAATGTCGAACATGCAACGCATGCCAGTGACAATGTAACACTGAGTGATTCGTGTCCGGAACTGTCGCTCCAACTGACCAACCCGGAACTGGACCAGCTGGAACCTGCCCTCGAAGATGAAACAACACTCCGTCAGCTCAAGGATGTTCAGCGCAGCCTGCTTAGCCTGCAGGCAACGCCGGCATACAAACACACACCGGCAGTCACCGATGTAAAGCAAATATTAAAAAAGATTTACACCCCTGAAAATCAAACCAAACCGGTAGAGAACCCTGTCGACAAGCTGCTGGATTGGGTAGGCAAAAAACTTCGCGAATTTTTCCAGCACGATAACTGGATAAGCCGCCATTTCCATTTTGACAACAAAATCAGCAAAAATGTCATTAAAGGCATGTTCAATATCTTTGTACTCCTTCTTGTCATCATCGTGTTATTTATTGTTGTCAATGAACTGCGTGCTGCCAATTTCTTCACTCTATTCGGACATAAGCGTGGTAAACGTCGGCACCAGTTGGTGAGAGGTTTGGCGACTGAAGACTCACAGCGCGTCGGTATTCGAGAAATCAGTGAACTGCCATTAAACCGCCAGGTCCCGGCACTGCTGCGTTATACCCTGCAAACACTGATGGATAAACATATCCTGCCGCACCGCTACAACCTGACCAACCAGGAATTTCTCGGCCTCCTTCGGCAGAATTTGCCGGATGCCAGCAATGCTTTCGAACTGTTGGTGAATACCGGTGACAAAGTGATCTATGGAAACAAACTCATCACCACCGAAGAAAACCGACAAGTGCTGGAACACGTCAGGCAGATCGAACAACTCCAGAGTAAGGAATAACCATGAAAGATCGGTTAATTACCCTGCTTGGCGCGGTTATCGCCTTTTACATCCTGTTTAGACTGCTGGTCCCGCAGATTAATTTTGATCAGAAAAAGCTCTCCTTTCCCACGACCGAGGACCATGGCAAGTTTGGCCTGGCCGGTTTATATCACTGGCTCGACACCCAACACGTCCCTTTGTACTCGCTGCGTAAACGCTATGCGACACTGAGCCACAACCCGCAACTGTCTGATCAGGGTAATCTGCTTGTCATCTCCCTGCCCTTGCGCATGGATGCCCAGGTAAAAGAACTCACACAATTGCAGAGCTGGATCAAAAACGGCAACAATGCCTTGCTTCTGGTGTCCATGAGTGACTGGCCGGAATGGGCCAGCCGCCTGAAGGGGAGCAGTGTCCCGCAGTTGCTGAATAATTTTGATCTGCGCATGACCTCAACAACGCCGGAAAAGATATCGACAAACAAAAAGGCAAATACCGCCACGCAGATCGAAAACACCGCAGATAAACTGGATGAGCTACTGCATCCAGTTTCACATTCCAGAGAATTGATCCCGTCTTTACCACATCCTATCACCAAGGATGTTCACGAGGTGCAGGCAAACTGGCTTAGCACCGAGGGCATCCACTGGCATCTTCAAGGGTACAAACAAACTCGCAGCACCTTAATCCTGTTGCGTGATAAGGCGGATGGCAACCCGGCACTCTGGTTGAGCTTTTATGGAAAAGGCAAACTGCTCATTACACGCCATAGTGATTTGTTCGGAAATGTCACTCTGGGTCTTGCAGATAATGCTCGGCTGTTCAGTAATATCGTCCAACAACTTCTGGGAACTCACGGCCATGTCATCTTTGACGATATGCATCAGGGTCTCAGCGTGCTGTATGACCCGGAGGCCTTTTTCCATGACCCACGCCTACACCACACCCTGTTATTCCTGCTAGCCCTGTGGATCATCTATGTCATGGGTCACACTAACCGCTTCGGACAAGTCCGCCAGAAAAAGCCAACGCTGCAATTGCGTCAACATGTGCAGGCCATCGGCAATTTATTCGCGCGCAGACTGCATTCCAGTGCAGCCGCAATCCGTTATGCGCAACATTTCTTTAATGAAATCCGTGCCAGTTATGGCCTGCCATTAAATGGCCAACCGGTGTGGGAACAGTTACACCACAATGCGGCAATTGCCCCCGATGTGCTTGAACGTGCGCAGGTCCTGTATCAACGGGCACTGAATCAAAAACGTGTCAATCTCACCACATTTGTCAACACACTCAAAACAATGCGAAGGGAATTACAATGAGTACTGCTGCACAATCACTTCATCAACACATTCGCACCCAACTCGGACAGGTCGTGTTCGGTATGGACGATGCCATTGAACGGCTTGTCATCGCACTGATTGCCGGCGGACATGTCCTGGTTCAGGGTGTACCCGGTCTGGGCAAAACACTTTTGGCAAAATCCTTTGCTCACCTTACCCTGGGAGAATTCAAACGCATTCAGTGTACGGCTGATCTCATGCCGTCGGACATCACCGGCATTCATATTTATCGCAGCGATAAGCAGGAATTCGAACTGGTGCCAGGACCGGTATTTGCCGATGTCCTGTTGGTCGATGAAATCAACCGGGCGGGACCCAAGACCCAGTCCGCCTTGTTACAGGCCATGGAAGAAGTCAAAGTCACTATCGATCGTACTACCTATGACTTGTCAGACAGCTTCATGGTTATCGCTTCACAGAATCCTATCGACTTCGAAGGCACCTACCCATTACCAGAATCGCAACTGGATCGTTTCCTGATGCGGATTGATCTCGATTACATCGACGCCGATACCGAAAAACAGATTCTCATCAGCTATGACAAACCCGGTGCCGTGCATAACGAGGGGCTCGAAAGACAACTGCAGGCTGTCGAGCAATCGGTCCTGACTGCCGCGCGTGAACAGGCCAGTACCGTGACTATTTCTGATGCCGTGTATGATTATGCCGTCAATATCAGTCGCGCCTCCCGTGTGCATCCAAATGTGCAACTCGGGATCTCCAACCGCGGCAGCCTCAGCCTGATGCGCTGTGCCCGCGCGAAGGCAGCCATGAATGGCCAGGACTTTGTCACGCCGGATGACATCAAACATCTATGTAACAGCGTGATGTCACACCGCCTGATCCTGACACCGGATGCCTCGCTGGAAGGCATCGAACCGGGCACAGTCATTGAATCCATTCTTAACCAGGTGGAAGTTCCCCGCGGATGAATCTCACGCGCCTGAGTTATCTCATCGTCGTACTCATCACCGCATTGGGCGTCATCGGTGAATGGGTACCCAATGTCTTGTCCAGCAGCTGGCGCCTGCTGGCTGCTATCTGGATTGCCTTACTCTTGCTCGAATGGCGCATGGCAAAGCGATGGGGGTTTCAGCTGGCACGCGAGATAAAGCCATCGATCCACCTTGGTCGGCAGAGTGAGTTGCACTACACCATCCAAAACACGTCGCCACGGCGTTTAGTCATACGTAGCATGGACCAGTATCCATACGAGGTTAACGAGTCTCCGCCTATTCTCAACTGGTCAATCCCCGAATCCGCCACTGAATCTAAAGCTGTCAAAATTACTCCAACGCAACTCGGCCCTTTGACCTGGGAGACGCTGCAGTTACGCATCCTCGGTTTCTTCGGGCTGGCCTGGTGGTCGCGGCAACAACGCATCCACAGCAGTACCGATGTGATTCCAGATCGACTCTACGGCCATGAGCAAATCAAATCTGCGACTGCACACCAGGGCGATATCTCGCGTCGGGTGCATGGTATAGGCAACGAGCTAATTGGTCTGCGTGAATACCAGCCAGGTGACCCCTTACACTTTATCGACTGGAAAGCCAGCGCCCGTAGTCGCAAGACCATGGTGCGCCTCTTTAGTGATGAACAACATCTGGAACTCATGATCGTGATCGATGCCGGTCGCACCAGTAACATGCAGGCGGGTGATCTTACACGCCTGGGTCACTACATTAATGTAGCAGCACGTCTGGCTCAAAAGGCCCTGCTCAATGGTGACCAGATAGGGATCGTGGTGTTCGCCGACACGGTCCTCGCCAGCATGCATCGATTGAAAGGCCATCATGGACTGCAGCGCCTGCGCACTATCCTCGGGCAAATCCACTCAGTGGCCCGCGAGTCCAATCCACTGCCTGCCATATTGCGCGTGCGGCAATTGGCTTCATTACGGTCACTGGTCGTGATGCTCACCGATCTGGACGACGGTGATGCCGCCGCACAATTGATCCGTGCCATGGGTATTCTGCAACCCAAGCACCAACCGCTGTTGGCTGCTATCAGTGACAGTGATGTGCGTGAACTCAGTGAGGCCAGTGCCAGTACCTGGATCGATCCCTACCATGCCCTGGCGGCAAATGAGATGTTACAAAACTGGCGTCACACACGCGTGCGTCTCGAACGCATGGGTATCCCGGTGGTACTCAGTGATATTCGTTACCTGGATAAACAGGTGATGGAAAATTACGATCGATTGAAGCAACAAAATCGTATATAAGATAAAGTTCTGGATGAATTAGCCTGGAAGGGTATTTCAGTACGTGAAGGTCACTGTTCCCTCAGCCATTGCTGCCATTACCAGGTAACTCCCACCCACTGTTTCTTCCACTTCCGGAATAAGTTCATCTTCCAATAATTCACGTGCCGGGGCGCAAACCTTCAGTGACACGCCTGCTTCATGCGCCTGTTTAATCACGTCATAGAGTGAGCGCGTTCCGCCTCCCGGTAGTGGAATTTTTTCCGCCACGCCTTTTTGGGCTAATTGACCTGACGCGCCGGTGAAAATAATCTCGACTTCGTATTCCATTGAAGCGGCAATGGTTGCCTGGAAAAAAGGCGCCCCTACCTCTGCAGGATTATTCGGATTGGTATTCAGCAAGATTACCATCAGTTTCTCTGCCATATCATCACCTCATAGACCTGGTTTTCACTTTATTAGGTTGTTGTCATCAGGGCCGCATGCGCGGTGCCGGGTTATGTGACAAATCATCACTTTCTTTCATGTCGGCAAGTATCTCGAGCGTAATATCCTGAAACTGGAGCAGATGGCCGCCGTGTTTGCGAATAAAGGCCTCGGCATCCGTCTTTTTCGCAAAGGAAGCCAGTGTCGGTCCCATGGCACCAGGCAAGGGTTGATCGATCACGTACCAGGCAGTGCGGGCATCAACAAAGTCTTTGTCAGAAGGATGCGTCCAGTTAGTCTTGCCCATATCGTGCACATAGATTGTTGTAGCCGCGATTTTATTTTCAGGTTGCAGCCACCAGCTAAACAGATCCCGCGTGGAGCAGAACTTGAAGGGTTGAGTAGCGCCACGTACATAGGCCTCACCCTTGGGCCCGGGATAATTATCGATGATCATCCCACAAACATGGCATTCATCTCCGGATTCGATAGCAACCGGTGGAAGCGGCTTAGCGGTCTGTTCAGACTTTTCGCAACCGTTCAATAATGGCAATAGTAAAACAAGGCAAAACCCTGCTGTCAGATACTTGAAAACACCACCCCCCTGTTCCTTGAGATAGCTAGTTATCATGAGAAATCTCCTGTAGTAGCGCGCATCACGGTGTCCGCCGTTGGAACAATAAGGCAGCCACACTAAAAGGAATAATGGTCCACACCGCCAGCACGACAAGCAGCAACCAGGGTCTAAACAGATGCGCGGTCGCCACTGATACCAGGCCAGAATATGCCTGTGCGGCCTCGAAACCAGCCAGATTCGCCAGGCGAAACACATCGGCTGGATTCAGCAGCAGCAGGAAAGGAAACACCCGGGCACTGATGGCGCCATGACTCCCAACCAGGATCCCCAGCAGCAACAAATCGAATACCAGCACAAAGAAAAACCAGATGATCAGTGCCAGTCCTGCAGCACGCGATTTTTCGCTGGCGAACACACTCACGAGATAAGCAAACGCGATAAATACCCAGCCCAGAAGCATGGCGCTGGCAATAAAAAATCCTAACGCCTGCCAGAGGTTCACTGACATGAGCTGACCGGTCAAAGCGGCAATGGCAATACCAGCCAGACCGAAGCCCATCACGGTCGACATGGCGAGTAATGCAGCATGCCCGATAAATTTTCCTGCCAGGATTTGAAACCGGGTTACGGGATAACTCAACAACAGTAACAGTGTACCCAGTTCCTCTTCACCGACGATGGAGTCATAGGCCAGCATCAAGGCGATCAGTGGAATCACGAATATTGCCAGGCTCGCCAGACTGACAATCGTGGTATCCAGTGAAGTGAACCCGACCTGTCCGGAGGCAGCAGATCCAAAATAGGCCAGTCCCAGCGCGAACAAGGCAAAAATCACCGTGATGGCGAAGACCCACATATTGCGCATACCGTCGCGAAATTCCTTCAGGGACACGGTCAGGATTTCATGCATCGGATGCCTCCTGTTCACGGTTAAAATGAACATACAGCGTTTCCAATGAGGGTGGCTGAACATCGAGATCATCGACAGCGGCATCGCTAAGCAACAGGCGCATGATATCGAGTTTGGCATCGAACGCGCTGATTACCTCAAGCTGTGTGCCGTTTACCTGATAATTAATGACGCCCTCGCGTTGCAGACGTGTTTCCCAGGTGCCAACCGGCCAATGACCTCGCGCGCGAATCCTGATCGGTAGGCCTGCGTTATGACGTAATTGCTCAATGCTGCCTAATGCCCGCAAGCTACCCTTGCGCAGAATCGCGACACGGTCGATATGTTTCTCGATACCGGAGAGTACGTGAGACGAAAGGATCACTGTTGTCCCGTGTTGGCGTAATCCATCCAGGGTGAGATAAAGATCACGCGTGGCTATCGGATCAAGTCCGACGGTCGGTTCGTCCAGCAATAACAGCCGCGGCCGCCCCAATAGCGCCTGGGCCAGGCCGAGTCGCTGGCGCATTCCCTTGGAATAGGTTTTAACCCGCCGATCCGCGGCTTCGGCCAGACCGAGCTGTTCGAGCAAGGCCTTGCGTTCAGCGATCGCAACACGTTTTAATCGTCCAAAATAATCGAGTACTTCACGCCCGGTGAGTTGTTCATAAAAACTCATACTTTCCGGAAGATAGCCCCATTGCATGCGCAATGTCCTGGCACTGCGACCACGCGGTGATTCTCCCAGCACCTGCAGCTGGCCACTACTTGCCGCGATCATTCCCAGGATCAGTTTTATCGTGGTCGTTTTGCCGGCGCCGTTGTGCCCCAGCAGGCCTATCACCTCTCCCGGCGCTACTTGTAAATTCAATCCTTTCAGCGCAATAACCTCTCCATATACCTTACTCACATGCTGCAAATCGACAACGAAGCTCATGACATCCCCTTGTCGAGACTTGGTATCACCATTAGTGGGTGACTATCTTGTACACCTTGCGGCCGCAACACCGGAAACTGACCCTGCACCCAATGCAAGGTATCGATGGCAGGGCTGTGCATGAGGACCATGGCCATGGGATATTTCCACAAGACACGATCGACACCATCGATCGGTTCGTAAGGCCGGTCGCCAATCCCATCTGCGTTGAGATCCCAGCCGAGATAATCACTCCAGTAATTGCCACGTCCATGGCGCGACCACTCCTGCGGCCGGGTTGCCACATACTTGACCTGTGTGCGGTTAGCAATGAATGCGTTGCCATAGATATGATTGTCTTCGGAACCGGCGGTAAGATGGATACCGATATCACTATTACTGAAGACGTTATCGTGAATCTCGTTGAACTGGCTGTTATAGATAAAGATCGCCTTGCCCTCGGCGCCTTGCACAGCTTCTCCAGACAACATACCACTGAGACCTGGCCGCACCCCCGTCACCACATTACCGGCGATGGTGCTATAGACTATGTAGTTCATCAGGATTCCGTAATTGCGATCGTGATCTGAGCGATTACCGGTCACCGTCAGATACTTCGATTGCATTAAGGCATAGCCGGTACGCGTATGGTCAGTACGATTGTTGATCACCTTATTATTATAGGAATACATGTAGTGGATACCGTAACGCAGATCGTGCATGTGATTATCGCGCATGATATTGTCATTACTGGTTTCGATATAGATACCATCGCGGGTGTGCCATATCTCGTTGTCTTCGATCAGGGCACCGGTCGTATTGTTCAAATGGATACCGTTTCCCCGGTCCTGTGATCGAATGCTCGGATCACCCTCTACCCGGTTGTGGATGACGTGCACATCTTTTGCCATATCGATGAAGATACCGAATGCTTCGCTATCCACTTTGTTGTCTTGAATGAGTACACGATCCGCACTGTGTTCGATAAAAATATCCGCATCCATGTTGGTCAGGTTGCGTCCTGCACCCAGTAAGTGCAGGCCCTTTACGACCACATTCGCGGCGCGAATACGCAGGACATCCCCATGTCCACCGCCGTCCAGCACCGCACCTGGTTTCCCGATCAGAACAATGGGTTTGTCAATCACCAGGTTGACCCGGTAACGACCTGGCGTGATCAACACACGATCACCCGCGCTCGCCTGCGCGATGACATGCGCGAGTGCTGGTCCTGTCGGGCTCACCTGCCACTCGCGTGCGTAAGCAACGCCGGCAAGGCTGAACAGCAGCGCCTGCAACAGCCATCCGGCAATAACCTTCTGCATTTGCTTCATATTTTTGCAACCATAACTGCCCGACATATTGTCGGGCAGTTGACCGGGCTTATGCCTCTACCATCAGTCGTCCCCGCATCTCCATGTGCAAGGCATGACAGAACCATTGGCAGTAATACCAATGCACCCCGGGTTTATTGGCCTTAAATGTAACCGAAGATGTCTGGTGCGGACTGATCTCCATGGCGATACCGTGGTTCACCAGGGTAAATCCGTGCGTGACGTCTTCTACCTGATCCAGGTTGGTGATTGTGATCGTGACCTCGTCACCTTTCTTGACGTGAATTTCGGTCATACCGAACACCGGCGCAGTGGAGGTCATATAGACGCGGACCTTTTTGCCATGACGGATGATCTTGTTGTCCTTTTCCAGGGTAATGCCGTCCTTCTTCGCCATCGCCACCGTTTCCGCAAAATACGGATCGTTGCGATCCCAGATCTTCCGGGTTTTTATGATGTCACGGCGGATAACTTCCGCATCGTGCGGTTCTGCAAACGCCGGCCCATCGTGCACCAGTTTCATTTCATCCCCGGAGATATCAATGAGTTGATCATTCTCCGGATGCAGGGGGCCAACACCGAGGAAGCGATCCTTGGAGAACTTGCACAGTGACAGCAACCATTTTCCGTCGGCCTCCTTGGTTTCACCCATGCTGGTGTGATTGTGGCCAGGCTGGTATTGCACATCGAGTTTTTGGCGAATGTAATTGACTTTTTCACCTTTGTAAGCGCGAATCGCCTCCTCGATATTCCACTTGACGATCTGACTGTCGATAAAGAGCGTGGTATAGGCGTAACCGCGACCGTCATAAGCGGTATGCAAGGGACCCAGGCCAAGTTCCGGTTCAGCCACTACCGTATCACGCGGATCCTTGAGTTTACCCGCAAACCAGTCGTCCACCTTCGTCCAGGAAATCACCGTACAGGTAGGAGACAGCTTGCCATTAGCAACTACGTATTTACCATCCGGTGTCACGTTGATCCCATGCGGGCTTTTTGGAACTGGTATATAGAGTGTCAGCTTCGAACCATGCCGACCATCCAGCACTGGTACCTTAGAATTCCCGACATGTTTATAGTGCCCGGCCTTAATTGCCGCTTCGATGCGTGGGATGTTAAAAATTACTGCCCAGTCACGTTCGGCAGAGGACATTTCCGGGAGCGTAAAACCATCTTCGGAATTGTAACAGGTTGCAATGGCGTACTTGCCGCTGTAGTCCGCGTCGCAATTATCCAGGTTGCCATCCACGATGACCTGGAAGGCCGGCTCCATTTTTTCCGCATCGATTGCATTGAACATGGTGAAGTACTGCTTGTTGTCATCCATGTTGCGACCGTTATTGGGATGCGGCATACGAAACTCCGCGTTGGCGTAGACGTACTTGGTGTGTGGCGCCTTTTGTGGCCGCATGCCATGGATCGCCTGCACATTGGGCACATGGCATATCTTGTCGGTTTTCATAATGTCACAGCGAATGCGGGCAACGCGGGTGTTGGCCTTATCATTGACGAAGATGTATTTACCATTAGGCACTCCATCGGTGTAACTCAAATGCGGATGATGGGTGTCACCGTTGAGCGGTGCATTCTTTCCCAGAATCCGTTTGGTTTCGTTCGTCAGGCCATAACCGGTGGCCCCGTCGTAGTTAAATACCGGGATTCGCATCAGTTCGCGCATGGATGGAATACCGAGAATACGAATCTCACCCGACTGACCGCCACTCCAGATACCGTAATACTCATCCAGTTGGCCAGGTTCGACGTTGACTTTCGATGCCTCACTTTTTGATGCAGCCAACACGGGATAAGGCATCATCCCGGCCGCGCCGGTGAGACCTGCTGTCGCGAGGAACTCTCGTCGGGAAATCCCGCATTTGTCTTTCTGCTTACTCATTTTGCACCTCCGTTTGTAGATGTAGAACCACACTGAGTAACGCGGGACAAGCTACTCTTTGCTCCCGCCTTCTGAATCTGATTCAGCCGGTGTTTCTTTGAGACCGGCATTGGTACCCAATTCCTTCTCCATCCATTGCACCGAAACGCGTGCGCGGCTCGCTTTCTCGCGACGTCGACGTTTGTCAACCATGGGTGGACACTTGTGATCGTTCCAGTAGGTCACCTGGCAATCCAGGCAGTAATGACACTCGTTGGCATTGATCTCACCGGTGTCCGCGATGGCCTGGATTTCACATTCGTTAGCGCATATCTGGCAGGGTCTGCCGCATTCCTTGTGTCGGCGCAGCCAGTCAAACAACCGCAGTCTTGCCGGGATCGCAAGCGCTGCCCCCAGCGGACACAGATATTTACAGTAAAATTTGCAATTAAATAATGAAACAACCACCAGCCCACCGGCATACAACACAAACGGCCACTGCCGGGCAAAATGCAGCGTGATGGCGGTTTTGAACGGTTCGACCTCGGCAAAGCGTTCGGCTGAACTCATCGAACCCAGAGAAATGCCAAACAGAATCAGGAGAATGACATATTTAAGCGCCCATAGCCGATCATGTACGAGACTGGGCAGTGTGAGCTGGGGAACTTTGAGCTTCTGGCCCAACTGATTGACCAGTTTCTGCAGTGCACCATACGGGCACAACCAGCCACAGAAAACACCACGTCCCCATAACAACAGGGTAATGGCGACAAAGCTCCATAAAATGAACATACTCGGGTCAATAAGAAAAGTATCCCAGCTGAAGCCCTTGAAGACAGCGTTGATGAAGGTCAGCACATTAACTACGGAAAGTTGACCGAGCATGTACCAACCAATCACGAACAGTGTATATACGAGAAACCCGGTGCGTAGATAGATAACCCATCGCGGGTGCCGCACCAGCCAGTCTTGCAAAATCATAATCAGCGTTAACACACTCAAACCAAGCACGAGTACAGCAATCTGAAATTTGCGTTCCTGCCATACGCTGACCCACATGGGCCATTCTTCGGATTGCGTAATATCCGGAGATGGCGGAGGCTGTTCGACAAAAGCCGGGGGGATTTCATAGTTGCCACTGAATGTGGTAAATACGCTGGATAAAGGTCCGGTAGCCCGGTGCACCAGCAGTGACAACGACCACTCGCCACCGGGATTGAAGTGGTACTTATCGCGAATGATAAATATGCCGGCTTCCTTGAATTCCGGTGCACCTTTAGCCTCAACACCGCCAATGCGATTGTAATCGAGATCGCGAAAGTTGATTGTCTGCTCACCCTGGCTTACCTGAATGCGATCGAAAATCCCACCACGTACGTAACCCGATCCCTTGAACGAGTACACGCCATTTGCCATGATCGCCAGAGCATGTTCGTTTGGCTTCAGCTGCGACATGAGCCAGTTATATTGCGAATCCCCGAGCAGATTGCGGCCTATTGTGGGCGCATTGAGATAGGTGTAGTACAGGTCAATAAAAACGTCACACTGCTTGCCGGCCGGTAGCTCAACGCAGATGCCTGGTTCCTTGGGTGCACCGGGTTTAGTCTCCGCCGCCGTGCCTTTGAATGCCTGATCGACTTCCGGTACCGTGAGGAGCAGATGCCTAACGGAGCCATTGCCGGTCAGATATTTCCAGTCGTGTGGCTCGAATACATCCGTCCTTACACGCGCAGGCGGACGTGCTTCCTCCCTGGTCGGCTTAATGATGCCGCGAGAAACTGCTACCTCGTAGGCAGACCGCATGATAGTGCGATTGACTACAATGACGGTAACGGTCGCGCCACTGATAGCATCCACATTAACGAACCCTGCGCGCTTGCCGGCACCCACTTTGACATGGTCGGTAACTGACTTGCCGACATACTGATCGGCAAATTGAAACAGCGCGGTTTCCGGGATACCGACAAGTAGAATAGGCTCATGGTGTTCGAGTACCTTGATACCGGTAATCTTGCCTGTAGTATCAAGCCCGACCAGAAGATTAACTGGCTTGCCGGAATAAGCAGGAATCGGCGTGACATCCTTGGTCTGGAATACATAGCCAATGACTTTGTTTCCCTTATAAGCCGGGGCGGCCAGTGGTTTGCCTTCAAACTCACCAAATCGGTCCGCGGCCGGAAAGAAGCTCTTCGCTATTGGGAATTGCTCGACAAGACTACGCGCCTGCACCGGCGTGGCAAGCAAGCCCCCCGCCAACAGATATAGTGCGTATAGAAGGTATCGGTGCTTTGCAACAATTATCAAATTTCGCATTTATCACGCCTTCATGGCCGCTTAGAACTATTTTCACTCTCGCTCTAATATTGAGAAAGCCCTCCCAATATTGACCATGTAAAAAATATTCGATTTTTAATACTAGTATTTTCAATATATATATCGCTTCTGTTGAATTGTTTTCTTGATATAGAACAAGAAAATTCCAATTCTGGAGCAATTCATTGGACAAGTGCGACTATTCCAGGGGAATGAGAATAGTAATCAATGAGATATTGGTCTGGACTTGGATAGTAGTGGTTTATTAGAAAATACTGAAAGAGTAAAAAAGGTGTGGCTGTAGCAATGCAGACGTGTCAGGAATAGATATTAACTAAATGTATATGCCCTCTTTATTTTCGTAGACGATCACACCCTCATTTCTCAAACTAAAATGTTTGCTTGAGGGTGTTGATCAAATTCGTCTATGAATTTTGATCCTTGTCCAGAGAAGACAGTTCATCCAGCATGCTCTGCATGTCTCTTTGGATTTCCTGAGCCAGATCATGCCATTCCTGTTTGTATTTGGTCATCGAATCGCCATCAAGTGCATCCAGCTTTTGTTGTACCTCACCAACGTTTCTGCTGCTGTTTGATACTGCTTCTACAGTTGGTGTTTGCAGGTTTTTCCTATCCTGTTCCAGATTACCAGATGCCACCTGCAAGATCTGTCTGTCATGATCAGACAATTTGTCGTCATCTTTCAATGCGCGATTAATCGAGTCCTCGAGCTCCTGGATAGTCTTTCCAAGTTCCTCGGCATATTTATTAATACTCTTTGTTGCTTCCTGATTAAAGGAGTCCGCCATCTGTTCGAGCTTTTTGCTCATACGATCCATTTCAAGCCTGAACTTGTCTGCTGAGGCAGACATCTGCTTGCTCAGGTCATCACCCAGTTGACCGAGTTGGCCGAGAAAATCACCCAGCACTCCTCCATTTACCGATAATTTGGTTCGATCATAATCGACTATCCAGTCTCCATCGCGCTTAATCAGGTAAGTAGTGAATTTTCTGCTTTCCTGTCCGGAGTTGGCCGGCTCTGCAAACTCCGAGGCCACACTCGCATGGTCACCATCAATCTCGACTTTTCCCCAGGTCGCATGGTAACCCGTCCAGTTCTTTGAGAAGGCGTCATAATGTTTTGCATCGTTCAGCGTTGAATATTCGACTGCATCCTTAACATCGTTATTCACTACCGCTGTCCAGAAGACCTGGGTTACTTCTTGGGGTGTCTTTGGACCAAAACAGGCCACAAGTGACATCATTACACATACAAGAAGCGCTGAACGAAGGTCAAATTTGATCATGATAGTGTGTCTGCTAATGTTATTTGAATAATGTGTAATTTAGTTAAAAACCAGCCTGTAAATAATCCAGCCATTTATTGAATAAAGCCTGATTGATCGCGAGGACTGCTGAGCGTGGTGCCAGCGTGCCATTGTACACCGGTTTACCATCCAGGGTTGCCGCAACACCACCGGCTTCTTGCAGAATCACTTGTCCGGCAGCATAGTCCCATAATTTCTGTTTACCGTGTACGGAGACATCACCCCGTCCGGCGGCAATCCAGCACCAGTCGAGCGCAACCGAGCCAAAACTACGCTGGGATTTATAAGGCGGTTGTGTTGCCAGTTTACCGGCAAGAGCAGGCGGCAATCGTTTGAAGTCGACCAGGCCGATGGTGAGCTTGTCGATCTCGTGCATGGTATCAAGGCTCAACGCGTTACCATCTAACCTAGCACCCCGCCCCCGTTGTGCACTGAAACACTCATCGCGCACAGGATCGAAGACCAGACCCAGTTCAATTTCACCGTTGTAAATCAATGCTATCGAGACGGCAAAAAAAGGGATCCCGACGCTGAAGTTACTGGTGCCATCCAGTGGGTCCACAATCCACACACCGTGTTGTGAGGCGTTGAGGATCTGCTCCTGTTCTGCTGCTGACATCTCTTCACCCAGAAAGGCAATGCGTGGCCAGCGTGACTTCAACGCGGATTGCAGTGCCTGCTGCATGGCAAAATCGGCTTCGGTGACAATGCTACCGTCGGCCTTGATATATTGATGGATACGGGCAAAGCGTGGGAGTAATTCCCGTACAGCTGTGGTTTTGACAATCTCGATCAATGCATCGAGCAGGGGTAAATCAGTCTGAGACATTATGAATTTGCATCAGATCGTTGCTTGCGGCGCGGCCATATCCAGCCACTCAATAACAGAAACATAAACACGCCGTAGCTGACGCCGATAGTGATCCGCGTTGCCATGCTAAATGCGGGATTTGGAGAGACGTAACCTTCAATCAAACCGGAACCGATCAGTAACAAGGCCCCGACCATGATGATCTTGCCGGCATTGCTTGCCGCCTTGTTGAAGGCATCCCGGCGCGTGAGTTGCCCGGGCCGTACCAATGCCTCACCGATCTTCATCCCGGCCGCCCCGGCCAGCATGATTACACTCAGTTCCACGATGCCATGGGCAATGACGAATTCGAATAATTTGCCTGCAAGATTATAACGCGCCGTGAAGGCAAACACGCCACCGAGCATGGCGCCATTAAGGCTCATCATGTACAGGGTACCGAGGCCATAGAGTGTGCCCAGGACAAAGGCACTCATGGTCACCACGATATTGTTGGTCATGATCCCCACTGACAAGATCGATGACGGCGTGACGTTCAAGAGGTCATCCGTCCACAACCCGCCTTTTTGCACCGTCTCAATCATTTTCGGCGAAGCGAACAGTGCCGCCAGTTCCGGATAGGTATACACCAGCCACCAACCGATAAATGCCGACAACATGAAAATCGCCACACTGATCAGGATGGCTCCTCGCAACTCGCGCACCACCTGTGGCAGCTCATAGCGCAGCATGTAGATGAATTGCCGGAACAGGTTATACGGTTTGCGATGTATCAGGTCATAACTGCGTAGTAACAGCGATTCCAGATACACGGTGATCTGACTGTTAGGCAAGGCATTGCGCGCCAGCGACACATCGCGCGACAAACTGCGATAACCATTCACAAACTCCAGGGTCTCGCTACTGTCTACATCCTTGCGACCCCGCTGGGTCCGCAACAGGGATTCATGACGACGCCATAACACAACCCGGCCCTGTAACCAATGGGCAATAGCGCTATCGGATTTTTTTGCTGGCGTCGCTTTCATTTCACTAATTGTTGCAGGTTAGCGTGCAAGGCGTGGTCCAGTTTGTGGCCCCTGCCCGACGGCATAGGTTGACCAAATTTTTGTAGCAGTTCCTGCGCCATTTGTTTGCGTTTGTCAGGTTCCAGTTCGCGCCAGCGTTCCAGCACCTCGGCAATCAGTTCGCGCTGTTGGGTGGACAGCGTATGGGTGCCACCATTGTCCATGATCAGATCGAGACGCTTTTTACTGGCCTGTTCTTCGTAGATCAGGACTGTACCCGCTGCCATGTCACCAATACGCAGATGTTGTTTGTTAAACAAGCACACCAGAATCCCGAGCACGTAGAAAACCGGGAGTGAGTCGATCAGGCGAAATATGTTGCGCAATAAAATAGCGCCACTGGATGCACTACTGCCGTCCTTGGCAACGATGCGAATGCCGGCCATGCGCTTGCCCGGGGTACGTCCGTGCATCGCAAGTTCCAGCACGGGATGATAGAGAAAATAAATTGCCAGTGAGGGTAACAGCACCAGATAAAACACGCTGGTACCGGAAGTAAACGCCTTGGGGTTCTCCACCAGGAATCCTCCCGTGAGCGACCGCAATGCGAAAAAAAACCAGGCAGTTGCAGCAAGGAAGCGAAAATGCCAGTCCAGTATGAATGCATAACTGCGACCACCCAAGGCGACAAGGTCAAGCTTGACCTCTACCCCCCCTGCCGAGGTAATCGAAATTTGTTCTGTCATGTATTCCCTGTAATTTTTTAGTGCTTGGTTCGCTTCATGAAATCATCAAACGTCAGCGCCATGATCAGGGCATCTTCCCGGCCCTGATCCGCTGGATAGTAATTCGGCCGGATTCCGACTTCATTAAAGCCCAATCTGTGATAAAGATTGATCGCGACCTTATTGGAAGGACGTACTTCGAGCAAGACAGAATGCGCCTTGTGAGATTTTGCTAGGTTTAACAAGTGCTGCATCATACGCTTGCCCAGTCCCTTGCCGCGGCTGAAGGCATACACGACAATGGTTAGAATGTGAGCTTCACCGGCACCCATGGACATCACGCCATAGGCCTCAATACCCGCTTCACTTTCGTATACCCAGCAACTATAGCCAACGTGTAAACAATCGCGAAAGATCCCCCGCGTCCATGGAAAGCGATAGGTGTCCTGTTCGATGCTCATGATCGTTTCCAGATCATCTTCACGCATGGGCCGTAAGCCAACATGGGGTTTTAGGATCGCACTCATTCTGCCGCCTGATTCACTTGCATTTGTACACAACCATCCCCTTAATGCTATGACCTATCAATGTCCCTTATTGTTTAAATTGATTTTATTGTTTTTCGTAAAAACAGCAAATCTTCCCAGGCCTTCCGCTTGTCCGCTGGGGTCCGTAATAGATAAGCGGGGTGATATGTCACGATAAGCGGCACCCCGGTCTCCGGGTGGTGTTGTACCTTGCCACGCATACGACCGAGTGCCGTATCGGTCTTGAGCAGACGCTGTGCCGCTATTCGCCCCAGGGCCAGAATCAGTTTGGGTTGAATCAGTTCGATTTGCCGAAACAGGTACTGGCTACATTCGGCCGCTTCTTCAGGTTTGGGATCGCGGTTATTTGGTGGCCGGCATTTGAGAATATTGGCGATGTAAACCTGCTGGCGCTGCAGGCCGATGGCCTTGAGCATTTCATTGAGTAATTGCCCGGCCCGCCCAACAAAGGGTTCACCCTGGCGATCTTCGTCTGCTCCCGGTGCCTCGCCGATAATCAGCAGCTCGGCCTGGTGGCTACCCACCCCAAAAACCGTCTGGGTCCGGGATTGATGCAGCTCACAGCGCTGGCACTGGCGTACTGCCAGTTCCAACTCCGTCCAGGCATCCTCACTGGTGGACATATGCTGTACTACTTGCGGCTTGTCTGCCACGGCTGGCTGGCTAACAGGACCTGCCGTGGCAGACGATTGTGACACCCACTGTGTCACCCCCATTGCCCGAAGATAGGCCTGCTGACGGGGTGTGAGTGTCGACATCCCCTACTCCCTCAGACATTCCCGGTCTGGGGATTGGCACGGACTTCGCCCGCAGTAATCTTGTTGAGGGCGTTGATATAGGCCTTGGCGGAGGCGATAACGATATCCGTATCCGCACCCTGGCCATTGACGACTCGCCCCCCCTTCTCCACTCGCACGGTCACTTCGCCCTGGGCATCAGTGCCACTGGTGATATTGTTCACCGAGTACAGAAGCAGTTCACTACCGCTGTTGACCACTGATTCGATGGCTCGAAATGAGGCATCCACCGGCCCACCGCCTTTGGCATTGGCGGTTTTTTCTTCACCATCGATGTCAATGGTAATCTCGGCCTGAGGCATTTCGCCGGTTTCCGAACATACCCGCAAGGCGACCAGGCGGATACGCTCGTGTTCCATTGCCATACTATCTGTCACCAGGGCCTGGAGATCATCGTCATAGATCTCGTGTTTGCGGTCCGCCAGTTCCTTAAAGCGGACAAAGGCATCATTGAGCTCCGCTTCGGAGGCAAATTCCACCCCCAGCTCGCTCAGGCGCGTGCGAAAGGCATTGCGTCCGGAGTGCTTGCCCAGCACCATCCGGTTGGTGGTCCAGCCCACATCTTCGGCACGCATGATCTCGTACGTTTCGCGACTTTTGAGCACCCCATCCTGATGAATCCCGGATTCGTGGGCAAAGGCATTGGCGCCGACGATGGCCTTGTTGGGCTGTACAGCAAAACCGGTAATCCCGGATACCAGTCGCGAGGTACTGACAATCTGGGTGGTATCCAGGTGATCCACACTGCAGGGGAAGATGTCGTGCCGGGTCTTGACGGTCATGACAATCTCTTCGAGGGCGGCGTTGCCGGCCCGCTCTCCTAAGCCGTTGATCGTGCACTCGACCTGACGGGCGCCATTCATCACCGCCGACAGGGAATTGGCCACCGCCAAACCCAGGTCGTTATGGCAGTGCACCGAGAAAATTGCCTTGTCCGCGTTCGGGATACGCTCACGTAGATTGCGAATCAGGCCACCGAACTGGTCGGGGATGTTATAGCCGACAGTATCCGGGATATTGAGCGTCCCGGCCCCGGCATCGATGACCGCCTCCAGGATCCGGCACAAAAAATCCGGCTCGGAACGGCCGGCGTCTTCCGGGGAAAACTCGACATTGTCAGTAAATTGGCGAGCCCGTTTTACGGCCCTGACTGCCTGTTCCACGACCTGGTCCGGCTCCATCCGCAGCTTCATTTTCATGTGGATGGGCGATGTCGCGATGAAGGTATGGATTCGGCCGGAATTTGCCAACTTGATGGCTTCACCAGCACGATCGATATCCTTGTCGAGCGCTCGGGCCAGACCGCACACCGTGCTGTCCTTGATCGTTTTGGCTACTGCCTGAACCGCCTCGAAGTCGCCTGGACTGGCGATCGGAAAACCGGCCTCGATCACATCGACGCGCATCCGCTCGAGAGCCTTGGCAATACGGACTTTTTCATCCTTGGTCATGGAGGCACCGGGACTTTGTTCGCCATCACGCAAGGTCGTATCAAAAATAATTAATTTGTCTGTCATGGTGGAGCTCTCCTGCGGGCCCATCCGGGCTGTCACATCTTACTTGAAATCGAGGGTCTGGATAAATGCGCCGGGGCGCTATGTGTGATCAGTCTGCCCGACCGGGCAGTAGCAGGAGTAACAGACACAATGCCAAATTATGTGCAGTTTGAACAAATAGGGGAAGATGCAAGATAGTCATGACCAAACTATAACGGCAGTTTCATCGCTTGCCAAGTTCAGAATCCATTCAGCCAACCACGCCTAAGCTACACCTCAACATAACCTCAAATTCTGACTTAACAGGAGCTTGCCATGTTCAGAACAAAAACACTTGTCGCCAGTACCCTGGTGGCCACAACCCTGAGTTTATCGCTGTCCGCTCATGCCGCTCAGCCTGGATTTTATTTAGGTGTCGGGCTCGGTTCTGCCAATGATGTCATCCTCAATGAATCTTCGGCCGCAAGCAAACTCTTTGCGGGTATTAATCTGAACAGCTTTCTAGGCATGGAAGTGTCTTATGTTAATCTCGGCGATTACGTGAATGGTGCTATTACCCAGGATGGCGTTTCCTATGAAGTAGTCGGTTATTTACCGCTAAGTCCTTACGTTAACGTGTTCGGCAAGGCGGGTATGTTTGACTGGCAAGTCCGCGGTGGTGGTTTGAGTACTCGCGGTACGGATGGTGATTATGGTTTCGGCATCAATGCGGAAGTGAGCCCACGGGTGTGGTTGCGAGGCGAATATCAGAAGTTTCTTGATGTCGACGGCGGGGACGTGAATCTGGCCTCAGTTAGTGTGTCGTATCACTTCTGAGACTCATCCTCCGTTGATTGTTTATCATTTTGATGCTGGTGCATCTGTTTGGCGTGACGATGGCGTTCACGCCGGCGTCGGCGTAATTCAAACAAGGTAAAAATCGGGCCGGATGCGGCATACACGGTAAAGATGGTAAACAATACGATGGGGGGATCGGAAAACACGACCGCAATGATCAGGACGATGGCGATCAAGGTCACAAACGGTACCTTGGAGCGAAAATCGAAACCCTTGAAACTGAAATAGCGTATGTTGCTGACCATCAGAACACCGGCGGCAATGGTGATGAAGACGCCGATGATATTCACGATGGGGTGGGTAGGCAGATAGAGATCGCTCATCCAGACATAGGATGTCACGATCGCGGCGGCTGACGGGCTGGCCAGGCCCTGGAAAAAGCGTTTATCGGCAATCCCGATTTGTGTATTGAAACGCGCCAGGCGCAATGCCGCTGCAGCGGTATAAATAAATGCTGCAACCCAACCGACCTTACCCATCTGATCGAGGGCAAATTCGAACATAATCAGCGCCGGCGCCACCCCGAACGAGACCATGTCGGCAAGACTATCGTACTGGGCGCCGAAATCGCTCTGGGTATTGGTCCAGCGTGCCACTCGCCCGTCCAGGCCATCCATTAACATGGAGAAAAAAATGGCATACGCCGCCCAGTCAAACCAGCCCTGATTGGCAGAGACGATGGCAAAGAAGCCGGAGCACAAGGCACCGGTAGTCAGGGCATTGGGTAAAAAATAAATACCGCCGCGGCGGGGTTTTTTTGCAGGTTCTTCCATGCGTCAGAGTGTATGGCTTCTGTGTGACCAGCTCAATATCGTTAGTGGATCAATTCACCCAGCAGATCGCAACCTGCCCGCACCCGATCGCCGACTTTAAGTGCAGTGCGGGATCGTTTGGGTAAATACACATCGATTTGGGTACCCAGCGTGATAAACCCACAGCGTTTACCCTGGCCAATGCGCTCGCCGGACGCGATGTAACAATGCATGCGGCTGAACCACATCCCGGCGTGTAGTGTCACCACAACATCATCTTTTTCATCGGTTTGAATCCAGATGACGTGCTGGATTCGCCCTGGTTGGATTGTCTGGGAACGGTGTAACCAGTGTTGCATGACCTTGCCCTCGGTTACACCGCGCAAGGTAAACGGGCCATACCAGTCCATGCGCAGACTGATACACAATGCCTCTCGCTTGAGGAATTTGTCTTCCATGTTTTCAACCTTCACGATCGTGCCGTCGGCCGGCACAATGACGCCCAGGGGAGCGGATGGAGTTTTACGTTGTGGATCGCGATAGAGCCAGATGAGAATGGCGATGATAAACCATAACGGCCAAACCACCAGACCGTATATCAGATGTAGAATAATGACTGCTAGTGACAGCAGATAGACGATCAGTCTGCCTTCGGGCGCGAACATTGCGGTGTACCAGAAGTTTAAGGCCGGAATAAATCCGGCCTTGATATTAAAGTTTAGTTCTTGCTTTTATCCACCAGCTTGTTGGCGGCAATCCAGGGCATCATGGATCGCAGCTTTTCACCCACCTGCTCAATCGGGTGTGCTGCATTCAGACGTCGAACGGCAGTCATCTCAGGATAATTGCTGTGACCTTCCTGGATAAATTTCTTGGCGTATACACCTGTCTGGATATTATGCAACGCCTCTTTCATGGCCTTGCGGCTTTCGTCATTGATCACTTTAGGGCCGGTGACATATTCACCATACTCCGCATTGTTTGAGATGGAGTAATTCATGTTGGCAATTCCACCCTCGTACATCAGGTCAACAATCAGTTTGAGTTCATGCAGACATTCGAAATAGGCCATCTCCGGTGCATAGCCACCTTCGACCAGGGTTTCAAAACCGGCCTTCACCAGTTCGACGCAACCACCACACAATACAGCCTGCTCACCAAACAGATCGGTTTCTGTCTCATCCTTAAAGGTGGTCTCGATAATACCGGTACGACCACCACCAATAGCTGAGGCATAGGACAAGGCAATGTCCCTGGCCTTGCCTGAGGCATCCTGGAATACCGCGATCAGATCCGGAATACCGCCGCCCTTGGTAAATTCGTTGCGCACAGTGTGGCCCGGGGCCTTGGGTGCAATCATGATCACATCCAGATCGCTACGCGGCACAATTTGGTTGTAGTGAATGCTGAAGCCGTGCGCAAATGCCAATACACCACCTTTTTTGATATTCGGTGCGATATTGCCTTTATACAGAAGTGACTGAAATTCATCCGGGGTCAGGACCATGACCAGGTCGGCACCCTTCACTGCATCATCCACGTCCTTGACAGTAAGACCGGCCTTTTCCGCTTTGGCTGCAGAGGCTGAACCCGCACGTAGGCCGACAGTAACGTCGACTCCGGAATCCTTGAGGTTATTGGCATGGGCGTGGCCCTGTGAGCCGTACCCAAGAATCGTGACTTTCATCCCCTTGATCAGGGAGATATCACAGTCTTTGTCATAGTAGATATTCATCATGAGGTGAGTTCCTTTACGATAGCGTTATAAATTGTTGTTCAGGTGGGTAATGACAGGCTACGCGTACCGCGTGCAATACCCGTAACACCGGAGCGCACCGTTTCCACGATACTGCTGGGTTCAATGGCTTCGATGAAGGCATCCAGTTTGTTACTGTCGCCGGTAAGTTCAATAATGTAGGTCGCATCGCTGACATCGATGACGCGGCCACGGAAAATGTCCGTCAACCGTTTCATTTCGGAACACTGCTGTGGATCAGCCGCCTTGACCTTAATCAGCATCAACTCACGTTCGATATGTCGGCCTTCCGTGATGTCCGCCAGTTTGACCACATCGACGAGCTTGTTCAGTTGCTTGGTTATCTGCTCGATGATCTCGTTAGAGCCACGGGTCACAATAGTCATGCGTGACATCGAGGGATCCTCGGTCGGGGCGACAGTCAGCGATTCAATATTGTAGCCACGGGCAGAAAACAGGCCGGCAACACGCGACAGTGCCCCTGATTCATTTTCCATCAGTAATGAAATGATATGTCGCATCAGGCCAGCTCTCTTTCCGGAGACAGGTGCATCTGGTTATGAGCCTTGCCTGCCGCAATCATGGGGTAAACGTTTTCGGTCTGGTCGGTAATGAAATCCAGGAAGACCAGACGATCCTTCATGGCCAGGGCCTCACGCAAGGCACCTTCCACGTCTGCCGGTTTTTCGATACGCATGCCGATGTGTCCATAACTCTCGGCCAGCTTGACGAAGTCCGGCAGTGCTTCCATGTATGAATGGGAGTAACGGCTTTGATAAAAAAATTCCTGCCACTGGCGTACCATCCCCATGTACCGGTTGTTCAGGTTCACGATCTTGATCGGCAGGCTGTATTGCATTGCTGTCGACAATTCCTGAATACACATCTGAATACTCGCCTCGCCGGTAACGCAGGCAACTGTGGCATCGGGATGCGCAAGCTTGGCGCCCAGAGCAGCTGGCAAACCAAAACCCATGGTCCCCAGGCCACCGGAGTTAATCCAGTGATAGGGACTTTTAAACTTGTAAAACTGTGCCGCCCACATTTGATGCTGACCAACATCCGAGGTGATATAGGCGTCGCCATTGGTGACGTTATACAACGTTTCAATCACGGACTGAGGTTTGATTAAGGGGCTATTGTGGTCATAGCGTAGGCAATCCTTGGCTTGCCATTGATTAATTTGTTCCCACCAGGTCTTGAGCGCCGATGCATCAAGTTTCTTTTTACGTTGCTTGAGTTCCGCCAGCATATCCGGCAATACCTGTTTGATATCCCCGACGATGGGGATATCCACACGGACGGTTTTCGATATTGATGCCGGGTCAATATCCAGGTGAATGATCTTGGCTTGCGGGCAAAACTGTTTCACGTCGCCAGTCACCCGATCATCAAAACGTGCGCCGATAGCAAGCAGCACATCGCAATCGTGCATAGCCATGTTTGCTTCGTAGGTACCGTGCATGCCGAGCATGCCGACGAACTGTTTATCATCCCCCGGGTAGCCGCCCAGTCCCATCAAGGTATTGGTGATCGGCGCCCCCAGGTAGCGGGTAAATTCGGTCAGTTCTTCGTGCGCGCCACTTAAAATTACCCCGCCACCGGTATAGATCATGGGCCGCTTGGCGGACAGGATCAGGTCGACTGCGCGTTTGATTTGGCCTGGATGCCCCTTGACGGTCGGATTGTACGAACGCATCGAGACTTCCGTGGGGTAGGTATACGGGATCTTGATATTCGGATCGGTTGTATTCTTGGGGATATCCACGACCACCGGGCCGGGTCGGCCAGTGGTGGCAATATAAAAGGCCTTTTTCATCGTGATCGCCAGATCCCGCACGTCTTTGACCAGGAAGTTGTGTTTAACACAGGGTCGGGTAATACCCACGGCATCGACTTCCTGGAAAGCATCGGAACCAATATTAGCAGTCGGAACCTGGCCGGTCAGGATGACCATGGGTATGGAATCCATATAGGCCGTGGCGATACCGGTCACGGCATTGGTTGCCCCCGGACCGGAGGTGACCAGGACGACACCTGGCTTGCCAGTAGAACGGGCATAGCCATCGGCGGCATGGGTTGCCCCCTGCTCATGGCGCACCAGGATGTGACGGACATCGTCCTGCTGGAACAGGGCATCATATATATGGAGTACCGCCCCGCCAGGGTACCCAAAAACGTATTCGACGCCCTCGTCCTTCAAAAACTGGACGACGATCTCTGCCCCACTCAATTCCACGAAAGTTCTCCCAGAAACAAAACAAAGCCCAGATGAGGGCGGGTGACCCGCCCGCAGGCGGAAAAGAGAAGAAACTACTTATTTTCGCGTGACAGGTCAAGAAAAGTGGCAATAAAGCCGTAAAACTAACCCAAATGAGATAGTCAACGTATTCGGCATAACATTTGGTCAGGAATTCAGCGCCACCGATCACGAACTTGTGAAATAGACTTGTTAAGCCATACTTGAGTTACGCTAAACTTCTACTACTGTAACAAGGATTTGGATTGATATATGAAGAAAATTCATCAAATTTGCTTGAGCATGGTTTTGACATTCATATTTGCCACCCTGACACAGGCGGCCATGTACAAATGGGTCGACAAGGATGGCAATACTCACTATACGCAGCAACCACCCTCGGACACCACTTACGAACGCATTAACGTTCATACCCAGAGCCCATCCGGATCTTCCTCTTCCAGTCAGTCCAATGGCCCCACGTACAGCACACCCAGCAGCAGCTCCAATGGTGGCGACGCCTCGGCTGTGATTAAACAACAAGAAGCCAAGGGGGAAGAGATGCGTCAGAAAAATTGTGCGGCGGCCAAACAACAATTGGAGACGTACACCGCTTTTCGGCGTATCCGCAAGAAGGATGGTAGTGTGGTTTACCTGGATGATAATGAACGTGCCAAGCGTATCGAGGATGCCAAATCAGCCATCAAGGAATTCTGTCAATAATGCCCTATCTGAAAATTCAGACGAATCATTCCATCGACGCTGACAAGGCCTCCCATTTGATAAAATCCGCCTCCCGTCTGGTCGCCGATGGTCTGGGTAAACCTGAACGCTACGTGATGGTTGCACTCGAACCACCCTTGCCTATGGTCTTCGCCGGAAGCGATGATCCCACCGTGTTCATGGAACTCAAGAGCATTGGCTTACCCGACACCAAGACAACCCAACTCTCGGCAAGCCTGTGCCAACTGGTTAATTCCGAATTAGACGTCCCGCCTGATCGAATTTATATCGAGTTTCAGGATGCCCCGCGCAAGATGTGGGGCTGGGATAGTGGTACCTTTTAATCTCTCTCCTTTCCCCGATGAAAAAATTTCTCGCTGTAGCCATTGGTATTCTCATCGCTGCCGGCATAGTGGCCTATCAAAATCCACAAATACGCGCCTGGTTTGAACGCAAAACAGCTCATGTCCTGCCGGCATCGGCCACGCAACAAACCCTGTACCGCTGGCGGGATCAACATGGAGAGTGGCAAGTCAGTGACACGCCCCCCAGTGGTGGCATCAAGTATGAGACTGTCCATTATTCGACGAACGCTAATGTGATACCTGCAGAGCAACTCACCGGTAAAAAAACCAACTGACCCTGTACTCAATCCGCCCGCCCTCTTAAAATGTGCGGCAAACAATAGCAACCAAGTCAGAGATTCATGCGCACATCCCAATTATTAATCGCCACGGTCAAGGAAACCCCGGCCGACGCAGAAGTCATTAGTCACAAACTCATGTTACGGGCCGGCCTGATCCGCAAACTTGCTGCCGGCCTTTATACCTGGCTACCGATAGGCCTACGGACCCTGCGCAAGGTCGAAACCATTGTGCGTGAAGAAATGAACCGTGCCGGTGCCCAGGAGGTCCTGATGCCAGCAGTGCAACCGGCGGAGTTGTGGCAGGAATCCGAACGCTGGGACAAATATGGGCCGGAACTGCTGCGCTTCCATGACCGGCATCAACGTGAATTCTGTTTTGGGCCGACCCACGAAGAAGTCATCACCGACCTGATTCGCAATGAACTGCGCAGTTACAAACAGCTGCCCAGCAACTTTTACCAAATCCAGACCAAGTTTCGTGATGAAATCCGGCCGCGTTTCGGCATCATGCGCGCCCGCGAATTCCTCATGAAGGATGCCTATTCCTTCCATCTTGATGATGAGTCGCTGCATCAAACATATAAGGTAATGCACGAGACCTATTGCCGGATCTTCGATCGTATTGGCCTTGAATACCGCCCGGTTCAGGCAGACACTGGCTCCATCGGTGGTAACCAGTCACATGAATTCCATGTGCTGGCTGAATCAGGTGAAGACGCAATCGCTTTCAGCACGGAAAGCAGCTATGCCGCTAATGTCGAACTGGCAAAAGCCTTGCCACCTGAGGATCTCCGCCCGGCAAGTCAGCACACCCTGCAAACCGTGGATACGCCAAATCAACATAGCATCGATGAAGTCAGTACCTTCCTCAAGGTCTCACCACAGCAGTGCGTAAAAACCCTGTTTGTCGCTGGTGATGATAATAGCGTCGTCGCATTGGTCCTGCGTGGTGATCATGAATTAAATGTCATCAAAGCAGAAAAACTTGACGGGATCGCTTCGCCTCTGACCTTTGCCAGCGAAACGGCGGTACGCCAGGTCGCAAATTGCTCTCCTGGCTCACTGGGCCCGGTTGGACTGACGATCCCGGTGTATGTCGATCATAGTGCCGCTGCCCTGGCGGATTTTGTCTGCGGTGCCAATCAGGACGGCAAACACCTCACCGGTGTGAACTGGGGTCGTGACTGCCCGCAACCTAACTGTGTGGATATCCGTAACGTGGTCGAGGGCGATCCGAGTCCCGATGGTAAAGGCACACTACTGATCAAACGCGGTATTGAAGTGGGACACATATTCCAGCTTGGCAAAAAATACAGTGAAGCCATGAATGCCACAGTACTGGATGCCCAGGGTAAGGCCGTGGTTATGACCATGGGCTGTTATGGCATTGGTGTCTCCCGCGTGGTGGCCGCAGCGATAGAACAGAATCACGATGACAAGGGGATTATCTGGCCAGATGCCATCGCCCCTTTCCAGATTGCCATATTACCCATGAATCTACACCGCTCACACGCCGTACAAGAAGCCGCGGAGGTACTCTACAAGGAACTCAGCGAACTGGGATTCGATGTGCTGTTTGATGATCGCAACGAGCGTCCGGGGGTAATGTTTGCCGACATGGAGCTGATCGGGATCCCGCATCGCATCATCATCGGTGATCGTGGTCTGGAACATGGGATAGTCGAGTATAAGGGTCGTCGCGATGAGAGCTCCCGTGAGATACCCCGGCCAGAGTTGCTTGCGTTTTTGAAGACCACAGTCAAAACTGAATAGGCGTAAGAACAAAAAGATATCGTCATGATCCGTTACTGGCCTGTCATTCTTGCCACTCTGATATTCTCCCTGCCGGTCCGGGCCAATCAGCCTCAGGCACCTGATAGCACCTTACGGGCCCTGCTCAAGCAGGCTATCGCCAAGCAAGACAGTTTCAAGGACCGGTTTGACGCCGAGGTCTGGCTGGTGGATATGTCCAGGCGCCTGGCTCCCCTCGTTCCTGATCCGGGAAAGCGGGTCAAGTTACTCAAACAGATTCATTATGAGGCCACCCGGGCCCGGCTCCGCCCGGAACTGGTATTGGCCGTCATTGAGGTGGAGAGTCGCTTTGATCGCTTTGCCATTTCCCATGCCGGTGCCATGGGGCTGATGCAGGTGATGCCATTCTGGCTGAAAGAGATCGGTCGGCCAAAAGACAACCTGTTTGATATCCACACCAATCTGCGCCTGGGCTGTACCATCCTGCGCTACTACATGGATAAAGAGAAAAACGATCTGACTGCAGCGCTGGCCCGTTACAATGGCAGCCTCTACAGTTATAAATACACCAACCGGATCTTCCGCGCGCTGGACAAGCACTGGCGCTGTATCGATTGCTAGTCAGACAGGCTCGCCTATTTGGTGACAAAGCCCTCAGGTGGATCGTCGTCCTCGAACAGTTGGCAGGACACATCCGTGACATGGGCAGCAGGCGGTCCTTGCCATAGCCAGGCTTTCATGTGTCCGACAGCATCCGGGTGTCCACACAGCAGAACCTCCACTCTGCCATCGGCCAGATTCCTGGCATAACCCGTCACATTATTGCGCTGTGCCTCCTGCTGGGTAGCGGCGCGGTAAAACACGCCCTGCACCCGACCACGAACGACGCACCTCTCGCAAATGTTCACGGCAGTTCAACCTTCACATGTTGACCGGCCCGTAACACTCGATTACCGGTATTAAACTCGATATCCACAGGATAGCTGGTCCCGTTACTGTTTCCACTTGCCGGTTCAAAACCAATCGCCTTGATCGTGCCAGCGACTTGCGCACCATCAAGCAGAACTTTTGCAGCTTGTCCCAGTTTGAACTGCGCCAGTTGCGCTTCACTGACGTAGGCACGCGCCAGCATCTGGTCCGCATCCGCCACCACAAATAGTGTTTCCGGCTTTAACCTGGCTGCAATTACCTTCCCAACCTGGGCGTTGCGTTCCAGTACCAGGGCATTGAAGGGTGCACGCAAGGTGCTGTATCTGAGGATCTGTTTGGCTTTCACC
>JBECKZ010000269.1:0-10725 GCA_040235555.1 Thiohalomonadales bacterium
AAGACGTTGCTCGGCGCGTAACGCGGCCAGTGCGGCCTGATCGACCTTGTCATCCAGATGTAACAACACTTTGCCTTTTTTGATTGGCTGTCCGGAGTGGAACACGATATTGCTGATGGTGCCATCCACTTCGGTGCTGACTGAAATGCCATTCGTCGCGATCAGTGAACCGACGGATTTGAGGGAGGGCTTCCAGTTTTCCTGGATGACTTCGGTAGAGGCAACCACGGTAGGCGGAAACGGGTGCGGCATACTCGCCATGCGCATGATCATCCAGAAGCGGATGCCGAAAATGGCGCCGATAACGACCACCAGGGTGATGATGACAGTTAAATACCGTTTAGACATGGTGCAATCCTGTAAAACGAAATCAATAAATAAAAGATTGTGATAGCGAATCGCCAGTATAGGGTGCCTAGTTGCAAATAGGAATCATGAGATACCGGTCTGATACATCGAAACCGATATGGCACTGGATATAACGTCTTTCGATATTGCCAAAAGGCCCGCATTGGTGATCAGTAGATACATTAAAATAATCATAAAACAATATGTTAGTTCAGACAGTTGAACTGGCTTCCACAGTGCCAACACTATTTCACCGCACATTTTGTTTTCACCGGATTCATCCACAGCTTATGCATAATAAATATTCGCAACGTGATGAAATGTTCGCCAGAGATTGAAATGCAGGCGCCGCCCCATGATATGTATCAATGTCGGTTTGCAACAGGCTGTACTATTCTTTATATAAATAATATTGACCAATCCCGAGGAAGCGAACGAATGTGTTTGGGTATTCCCATGCAGGTGAAAGCCATTAATGGTTACCTGGCTCGCTGTGAAGCCAAGGGTATCGAGCGCGAAGTCAATCTGTTTATGCTGCAGGATGACAGCCTGCGCGAAGGTGATTTCGTGATGGTACATGTCGGTTATGCCATCCAGAAGATGACAGTAGAAGAGGCGCATTCTGCCTGGGAATTGTACGATGAGATACTCGCCCTGGAAGGCACAAACTGATGCATGAATTATCCGTGTGTCAGAGCATGCTTGCCCAGGTAGACGCCATTGCGATGCAGCATCAGGCAAGCCGTGTCACAGGGATTACTTTACAGATCGGTCCACTGTCGGGGATCGAACCCGGCTTATTACAACAGGCCTTTACCCTGGCACGTGCCGGCGGTGTCGCTGACGAGGCGACGCTGTTGATTGAATCACTGCCCATCCGGGTCAAATGCCAGCGTTGTAATCAGGAAAGCGAGGCCACACCCAATCGTTTAGTGTGTGGACATTGCGGTGATTACCATACCCACCTGATTAGTGGGGATGAAATGCTGCTGGCCAGCGTGGAGCTGGATGTGGACTCGCAAACACGACAGGCAGCTGATGAACAAACTTTCAGTTCAGGAGTTAAGTATGTGTGATACCTGTGGTTGCAATGTAACGCCCGGTAACCGTCACCTGGTGGCACCGGGTGGTAAGTTCTCGCGAGTTGACAAGGGCAAGACGGCGGTGGATGTCCTGCAGAATTTGTTGAGTGAAAACGATCATCAGGCCGCGCATAACCGGAGCCATTTCGATCAACATGGGGTGTTGGCGATCAATCTGATGTCTTCTCCAGGAGCGGGTAAGACCAGTCTGCTGGAAAAGACCATCGATGCATTAAAGAATCGTTACCGCATTGCAGTGATCGAGGGTGATCTCGAAACTGAAAATGATGCACAGCGCATTCGCGATAAGGGTGTGCCGGCAATCCAGATTACGACCGGCAATGCCTGTCATCTGGATGCGCATATGGTGCATGATGCCCTGCATCAGCTGGATCTGAAAACGATCGATATCCTGTTTATCGAAAATGTCGGCAACCTGGTATGTCCGGCCAGTTTCGATCTGGGTCAGCATCGCAACCTGACATTGTTGTCAGTGACCGAAGGCGACGACAAACCAGCTAAATATCCGGTCATGTTTCGTGCGGCTGACCTGGTACTATTAACCAAGACCGATCTGCTGGCGGTGTTGGATGATTTTAATCCGGACCAGGCAACACAGTATGTGCGACAACTGGCCAGTGAGGCACCGGTGCTGCGTGTAAACTCACGACAAGCTGCACAATTGAATCCATGGCTGGACTGGCTAGAGCAAGAAGTCGAAATACATCGCCAATGTCTGGCCCGTGGTGAGTCTCATCGTCCTGCGATTCAACCTGATGGTGCACGCCTGCACCAACATCCACTGGCTCATCCATAAATCCTGCACATTCGATGGCATTGTCAGCACAACAATGGCTGCAAAAGATTCACGAATTGCAGATCGATCGCCACGTTAAAATCATGAACGTTTGCGGTGGCCATGAACGCGCGATCACTATGGCGGGTTTGCGCGGCGCCTTGCCTGCCAATATCGAATTGATCCCGGGCCCGGGTTGTCCGGTATGTATTTGTCCGGAAGAAGATATCTATCACGCAATCCAACTGGCGCAACAGGAGAACGTGATCCTGGTGGCTTTCGGCGATATGTTGCGCGTACCGGTGAATGTACCAAAGAGTGCAGCGCGATCGCTGGAGCAGGCCAAGGCACAGGGGTCGGATATCCGACCGATTGCCTCGCCGCTGGATGCCGTACAGATCGCGCAGCAACATCCGCAACGTGAGGTGGTGTTCTTTGCCGCCGGTTTTGAAACTACTACGGCACCGGTAGCGGCCATGTTGGCCCAGGGAGTACCGAGTAACTTATATATATTGTTATCCGGACGTTTGACCTGGCCGGCGGTGGCGATGTTGCTCGATACGGGTCAGGCCCGCTTCGATGCCCTGATTGCCCCGGGTCATGTGGCTACCGTGATGGGCCCGGAGGAATGGCAATTTGTGGTGGATAAACATCAGTTGCCGGCAGCGATTGCCGGGTTTACTCCGGTGAGCCTGCTTGCCGCCATGTATTCGACTCTGCGTCAATTACAACAGGACAAACGTTTTCTGGATAACTGTTATCCGGAGGTGGTGAAACCCGGAGGCAATGCCACCGCAAGACGGCAACTCACCCAGGTCATGCATGTCACCGATGCCAACTGGCGTGGCGTTGGGGTGATCCCTGCCTCTGGTTTTACCCTGAATGAATACTATGCAGCACAAGATGCACGGCAACATTATCCCGCCTATCACGAAGTGGCGCGCAAACGTGCCGGTGAAATGCCACCGGGTTGCGACTGTGCCAGTGTGGTGCTCGGCAAGATCTATCCCAATCAGTGTCGCCTGTATGGTGCGGCCTGCACACCGCGCTCACCCATCGGACCCTGCATGGTTTCCGACGAAGGGGCGTGCCGGATTTGGTGGAGTGGTGGTATTCGCGAATCGGAGCATGCCAACTCACACGCGTCTCTTGTTTGATGTGACATGGAGACGACTCATTCGATTACAGGAAATCCCGGTGCAGAACAGATCGCCGAGCGTTTGGTTATCTGCGGCCAGGTGCAGGGTGTGGGTTTTCGACCCTTCATCTATCGCCTGGCGCAACAACTCTGTGTGGTCGGTTGGGTCCGAAACGATCTTGGCACAGTCACCTTGCACATTCAGGGACAGCCGTCTGCACTCGAATCATTCAAACAGGCATTGCTGAATCAGGCACCGCCGTTGGCCAAACCGATTATGCAGCACAATTCGCCTACGGCAGTGTTGGGCTGTCATGATTTTCAGATCCAAACCAGTGAAGCAGAAAGTCCGGCAGCCATTCATCTGCCGGCGGATTACTATTTGTGTCCGGACTGCGAACGTGAACTGTTTGATCCCGCAAACCGTCGCTATCGTTACCCGTTCATCAATTGCACGCAATGTGGACCGCGCTACACTTTGATCAAACAGCTGCCGTATGATCGCGCCAATACCAACATGGCGGACTTTACCTTGTGTCCGAGCTGTCGTCAGGAATACGAGGATCCGGCCAATCGTCGTTTCCATGCCGAACCAATCGCCTGTCCCGATTGTGGCCCACAATTACAGTACTATGAAATGGACGGGAAACTGCTACACGACACACAGGCAGCGTTATCACACTGTGTGGATGATTTACGCCAGGGCAAAATCATTGCAGTCAAAGGAATCGGCGGCTATCACCTGTTGTGTGATGCACGCAGCGATGCCACGGTCCTGCGCCTGCGACAAAGCAAATGCCGTCCACACAAACCGCTGGCAGTAATGTTCCCGCCAACAGGTGCTGATGGCCTCGATGCAATACGTGAGGTGGCAACATTCGATGCTGTTGCAGCACGGCAGTTATCGGATCCTGCACGGCCAATCGTCCTGGTGAGGAAAAATGATCGCTATACACTGTCGCAACACATTGCGCCTGGCTTGCAGGACCTGGGAGTGTTTTTATCCTACAGCCCTTTACACACTTTGTTGTTGCATGATTTTCAGGGACCACTGATTGCTACCTCGGCCAATATCAGTGGTGAACCGGTAGTGACCAATAATCAGCAAGTCGAGCAGCGTCTGGCACATGTGGCCGATGCCTTCCTGCATCACAACCGTCCCATCGAACGACCGGCTGACGATAGCGTCTATCGTGTGGTTGCGGGAAAAGCTCGGCCATTGCGTCTGGGACGTGGCATGGCACCACTGGAGATGTCATTGCCCTTACCGGTGGCGCAACCGACCCTGGCGGTAGGTGGACACCTGAAAAATACCATTGCCCTGGCCTGGGAGGATCGCATCGTTATCTCACCCCACATCGGTGAACTGGACGCACCTCGCAGTCTCGACGTATTTCAGCAAGTCATTAGTGACTTGCAACAGCTGTATCGGGTAACAGCGAAGCGCTTGATCTGCGATGCACACCCCGGTTATGCCAATACGCGTTGGGCATATCAGGATGGTCGCGGTGTATCTGAAGTCTTGCATCATCATGCCCATGCCAGTGCGATTGCCGGTGAATATCATCAGGAGTCTCGTTGGCTGTTGTTTACCTGGGATGGTACCGGCTATGGCGCGGATGGCACGATCTGGGGAGGTGAAACCTTTTATGGTCATGCAGCGAACTGGCAACGTGTTGCCAGTTTACGCCCATATGCCTTGCCCGGTGGTGACAAAGCCAGTCGCGAGCCCTGGCGAACGGCGCTGGCGCTGTGTTGGGAAACGAACCTGAACTGGTCACAACCTGGGGTCAATAGTGATCTGTTATACAAGGCCTGGCAGAAAAAACTTAACAGCCCGCAAAGCACATCGATGGGCCGTCTGTTCGATGCCGCGGCGGCATTGCTGAGTGTCTGCACCCAGGCAAGTTTTGAAGGCCAGGCGCCGATGCTGCTGGAAACACTGGCGACTGAGGCTGCAACAACTGCAGCTATCGAGCTGGTGATGTATCAGGATCCGGAAGGGATATGGCGCAGCGATTGGTCAGCGTTGTTGCCCATGCTGCTGGATCAACATCGTACAGTGGCTCAGCGCGCAGCCATGTTTCATGCCACGCTGGCCAGGCATATTCTACAGCAGTGTCAGCATTTCCGGGACCGCTATGGTGAGTTTGCCGTGGGACTGGGTGGTGGTGTGTTCCAGAATCGTTTGTTAACTCAATCAGCAGTCAACATGCTGACTCACGCCGGCTTTCGGGTGAAACTGGCAGAGAAGGTACCCTGTAATGATGGTGGTTTGTGTTACGGACAGATCATTGAGCAGGCTTATCGCGATAACAATAAAGTAAACAGCTAAGATGAAACACATTACTCTGGCTCACGGCAACGGTGGGCGTTTTATGCGTGAATTGATTGACGAGGTGTTCGCCCGGCACTTACATAACCCGGTGTTGAACGTGCAGGCGGACGCCGTCGCCTTGCCTTTACAACTTATTGATCACGATGTCATGTTCACCACCGACAGTTTTACCGTCAAACCGTTGGAGTTCCCTGGTGGTGATATCGGTTCACTGGCCGTACACGGCACGGTGAATGATCTGGCAGTGGCCGGAGCAGTGCCGAAATTTTTAAGCCTCAATGCCATCATCGAGGAAGGTCTGGAATTTACGGTACTCGACCGCATCGTATGCAGCCTTGCACTGGCAGCAAAGGAGGCCAATGTCAGCATTGCCGCCGGCGATACCAAAGTGGTACCACGCGGTGAAGGCAGCGGATTGTATCTCGCGACTACCGGAGTGGGACTCAAACCGCAAAATCTACAACTGGGGCTGAATCAGATTCACGATGGTGATGTGATCCTGGTGAGTGGTCCCGTAGGCGATCATGGTATTGCCGTGATGCTCGCCCGTGAGCAATTCGGTCTGCATGGCGAGTTGCAATCGGACAGTGCCAATGTCATTGCACTCACGCAGGCGCTGTTACCGTTACCGGGTTTGCGTTTCATGCGCGACCCCACCCGCGGAGGTCTGGCCAGTATCCTGTGTGAAGTACGCCAGGCAACGGGGATGGGCATACGCGTGCAGGGTTCGGCAATACCGATTCGGGATCCGGTGATTTCAGTTTGCGAGATGCTGGGTTATGACCCGTTATATCTGGCCTGCGAGGGAAGAGTTGTTGCCATTGTTGCCGCAGATCAGGCCGCGACAGCACTCGCGACCTGGCAACAATTAGCGCAGGGACAGCAGGCGGCCATCATAGGATCGGTATCGGCACAGGACAAACACGTCGTACTGGAAACCGAACTGGGTGGTGAACGCATTCTCGAAGAGCTGGAAGACGATCCCTTACCACGTATTTGTTAAATATTGCCGAGCGCAGGTTCAGTTCATGGCGAAAATAACATGGCTCACTCACAATCACGGATTACCGAATGCCAGCATCGCTCGACTGCGCTGATAGGCGTGGCGATAAGTCTCCGAACGTGGGAACAGCCGATGGGCGTAGGCAAGATATTGCATGGCCCGATCACTACAACACGTGGTCTTCATTAAACTCTGGCCAATCTGGTAGGCAATCTCCGCCACCATGGCATCTTCGTTGGCGCCGGCGTCTTCAACATCGATGTGCATCTCTTGTTGGTTATCGGTTGTATAGTAAACCATGTAAATGTGGGAGAGTGGTTGGCGTGCGCCGGAATACTGGTAAATACTGCAAGCCATTGGCGTGTTGTTTTCGTCACGGCAGATACCGATCCCACGGTGGTGGGCATATTTGGGTACCCCGGCAGGTGCCTTGAGTGGGCAATTCAAATTTTGATTGCCACGCAAAGGGGAAGACATCACCTGTTCCGTTCCATCCGGCGCGATGGTGAGCACGGCCTTGGCAGTGCTCCCACCTTTGTATAACACGCGATATCGGTTTTCCCCGGAACGGTAATCCTGGCAACCATAGGTTGATGTCATACCGCTAAACGCGGACTGGCAAATTTTTGGCGTGCCGTCTTCCGCGACGTCGTATGGGAATAAATTCAGGCACTCATTGGCCATCGCCTGTGCGAGGTAAAACATGGCGAATACAGAAAGCATCAGCCGCAGGACCATGCCTGCGAATTTGCGGTTGTCATACATCTTTCAGTCTCCTCAGGTTTCAGAGCTGTTGTGTTTTGACTACCTCCTACACCCCATCGTCTTTATTGTTATCGTCTTACTGTACATTTTAGAGCAAGTGCTGTGCCAGATATAAAAGTGTGAGATAGGGGACGTTTCGCGAGAAAACTGACCTGTTTTGGGGATGAACGCCCGGCAGGTGTCAAATTTGGGGCACGACAGGCAGAGGTAGAGTCAAATTTGGTTACAGCATTAACCAGTGATACCACAAGGGTAGCGTGACCAGACTCAGTAGGGTGGTTATCGTCACTGCCGAGGCATACAGACTCACATCGAGGTTAAAGCGGTCTGAGATCACAATCCCCAGGACCATGCTGGGCATGGCCGCTTCCATGACGATTGCTGCACGCAGTTCGCCGGTCAGACCTAATAGCCCCGTTACGAGCATCACGATCAAGGGAACTATAAATAAGCGTAACGCAATCACAGGCAATACGCGTGGTAATTGTCGTAAGTGAGCCAGTTGCCACTCCAGGCTCAGGCCAATGGAAAACAACATGAGCGGCACCACGCCGCGTTCCAGCAATTGCAACCAGCCTTTGATGAGCGTGGGCATGGGTACGTTCAAGAGATTTAGCAATACCGCCAGCAAGGCGGCCCACAACGCCGGGATATGCATCAATTCCCTGATGGGTGAGCGCAGTTTGTCGCCGCTGCCCAATCTGCTGGCGATCAGGATACCCAGGGTGAAAAGCAGTGGCGTACAGGCAAACAGGTCGAACTGGATTGCGACACTGCGTGCCCAGGCACCAAAGGTGGCCTCCATGACGGGCAGCCCCATGTAGGTGGCATTGGGAAATGCCACGGCAAGGATGATGGCACCGGTCTGTGCTGCCTTGGCTTTACAGGCGCGGCAGGTAAACATGGACAACACTAATCCCGCAATGACACCCGATGCGGCAGCGAGTGCGATCCACAGTGTGTTATCCCCCAGTTTTGTCTGCCACAGAACCGACAGGACCAGTGCCGGCAACAGCAGATAGTAGACCAGGGAAGTGAGCACGGTGCGTGTCTGTTTATATCCCAGACCGGCAGGTTCCACGAAGCGCCAGACGACACCGCAGGCAAGTAAACCGGTCATTTGCAGGATAACTTCGAACAAGTCAGGACCTCGTCAGGTTGTGTAAATAATATTGCAACAAACCGGAGGCAATAGTGCGGAATGTGCCAGCCGATCCCGTTACCGGGGCGTTACGCTGTCACCAGCTGATTTATATCAGTTACGACAGGACAGCGACTATTGTAAGCTGTCATCGTCTATAACAGCCAGTTCATGTCGTTGGTGTTCATGTGGCCAGACACTTGCGATGAGCTACGGATAAAAACTGATTGGAAAGTTATTTATCAAGTAAGGCATTCGATTGCCTGAAATGAGGAACTCGCGGTATGTCAAACAAGATACAGGATGTCCTCGGACTGGAGCAGGAGGGTCGTCGGCACTGGCAGTCCTACCTCCCGTATCTTGGCGTCGGCCTGCTGTTGGTCATACTGTTGATCTGGTGGTTGTGGCCGTCCGGCACAATCGGCGATATACGCTACACGACAGACGAGGTGGCAAAAGGTGATTTGACTGTTCAGGTGACGGCAACCGGGGTTTTACAACCGCTGAACCAGGTCGATGTCGGGACGGAAATTTCCGGCACCGTGGAAAAGGTGGAGGCCGATTTCAATGATCACGTCACCAAGGGACAAATTCTGGCGGTCCTCGACACTGAACAATTATCGGCGCGATTACGTCAATCCCAGGCGAACCTGGCATTGGCGAAGGCAAGTGTCAAGGAAGCAGATGCTACCCTGTTGGAAACGCGTAGCAAATTAAAGCGCACCAAGGAAATGTCCCACAAGAAGCTGGTCAGCCCGGAAGATGTGGATACTGCACAGGCAGCGTACGAACGGGCAGTGGCCGGTCTGGAACGGACCAAGGCTCAGGTCACCCAGGCGCAGGCGCAACTGGATTCGGATCGATCTTCACTCGACAAAGCAGTGATTCGTTCACCTATCAACGGGATTGTGCTCAAGCGGCAGATAGAACCCGGGCAGACTGTTGCTGCCTCCCTGCAGACGCCAGTGTTATTCACGCTAGCGGAAAATCTGGCGCAGATGGAATTAGACGTTGCGGTGGACGAGGCCGACGTGGGGATGGTCAAAGAAAAACAAT
Source organism: Thiohalomonadales bacterium (assembly GCA_040235555.1). Lineage (GTDB taxonomy): Bacteria > Pseudomonadota > Gammaproteobacteria > UBA6429 > Thiohalophilaceae > RI-92. Next base: position 9,668 of record JBECKZ010000269.1, read on the forward strand.
ATGCGGTATTCAAGGTCGATGCCTATCCGAATCGCAGCTTTCCGGCACAAATCAGCCAGGTGCGCTTTGCGCCACAAACAGTGGATGGGGTAGTTACCTACGAAACCGTGTTGAGTGTGAACAATGAGGACTTGTCATTGCGGCCCGGGATGACCGCCACTGCGGAGATCACGGTACAACAATTAAAAGATGTACTGCTCATACCCAATGCCGCCTTGCGTTTTACGCCTCCACGCAACGTTGAGAAGAAGCAACGCACACTGCTGACTGCGCTGTTACCGCGTCACCCGGGCAACAATACAAAACAGGTGGTCAGCGACGAAGGCAGTACGGATCAACGTCGTATCTGGATCTTGCGTGATGGTAAAGCGGTGGCGATACAGGTCAGGACCGGGGCAACGGATGGACGCCTGACCCAGGTGACCGGTGGCAAACTCGAAGCCGGGATGGCCATCATTACCGACGCAACCTACATCAGCAAATGAGTATCGCGATGAGCGAATTCTCGTCCAACTCCATCATCGAATTACAAGGCGTCAGTAAGGTCTATGGTAAAGGTCTGGCCGCCGTACACGCCTTGCGTGGGATCGATCTGGCGGTCAGCAGTGGTGAGTTTGTTGCGATGATGGGACCAAGCGGTTCGGGTAAGTCGACCTGTATGAATATCCTGGGCTGTCTGGATTCACCGACACAAGGTGAATACCGGTTTGAGGGAGTAAACGTCGGCAGTCTGTCACGCAACCAACTGGCGTTGTTGCGCCGGCATTACATTGGATTCGTATTCCAGGGGTTTAATCTGTTGTCGCGCACGACGGCGCTGGAAAATGTCGAGCTGCCCCTGATCTACCGCGGCGTACCCGCGCTGGACAGACACAGGCAGGCACGTGAGGCGCTTGCAGCTGTGGGATTGCAAGGCTGGGAAAATCACACGCCGGCAGAACTCTCCGGCGGACAGCAGCAACGGGTGGCAATTGCACGGGCCATCGTTACTGAACCGACATTATTGCTCGCAGATGAACCCACGGGTAACCTGGACACCGCACGTAGTATCGAGATCA
>JBECKZ010000046.1:0-39915 GCA_040235555.1 Thiohalomonadales bacterium
CGGAATGAATTATTCGGCGATGACTATGACCACCTTCACGTGTCAGGTGATAAGGGCTGTCAGCATGTTCGGCAATTTCATGGGTAAACGGTACACCGCGCTGGATCAGCCATTCGATTGTGTGACGACTGCGTTCCACGGTAAATTGCACAACACCGGGATCACACAGGCCGGCGCCGGCATCCAGCGTATCCTGGACATGGGATTCAACTGAATCGCCTTTATCCAGTACCGCAGCAATGCCTCCCTGGGCATATATCGTACAACCATCTTCCATTTTTCCTTTAGATATCAGTGAGATGGAGAAATTATCCGCCAGTCGCAGGGCTAGACTCAAGCCTGCTGCACCACCACCGATAAGCAAAATATCTGACTGGATTGCCATCACACTGGCCTGAATAGAATTTGCTGTGACATAAGTTTCTTGTAATTTGAGTGTTTTTAGTCGTTTAGCATTCGTTTTAGAATAGGCGGCTTTATGGGAATCAGATTCCCATCTGGTTATAAATTGAAATATAACCAAAAAACCGACTGTCTTGCGAACTCTATCTACGGCTAAATGTCACAAGAGATGTTCCTGGACAGTCCTGATACGATAGTGAAAGTGAAGGGACAAGGTCCAGATGAGTGATCGTACAAATGACCAGGCGTTGGTTGAGCGAGTGCAGCAGGGTGACAAGCATGCATTCGACATCCTGGTAATGAAGTACCAGTCACGGGTCGTCAAAGTGATTACGCGTTATCTGCGTGACCCGGTCGAAGCTCTCGATCTGGCACAGGAGGCCTTCATCAAGGCCTACCGCGCGCTCCCCAATTTCCGGGGCGAGAGCGCGTTTTATACCTGGCTGTATCGGATTGCGATCAATACGGCCAAGAACCACGTGGTGGCGCAGGGCAGACGACCACCGATGGATGACGTGGAAGCCAGTGAGGCAGAGTTCTATGAAGGACCTTCCGCACTTAAGGATACGTCTACCCCTGAACGCATGGTATTGCGGGATGAGATAGAACGGGTAGTATTCGAAGCTATTGAAGCACTGCCTGAGGATTTAAAGACGGCAATTACATTACGTGAGTTGGAAGACATGAGTTACGAAGAGATTGCGGATGTGATGAATTGCCCGATAGGAACGGTGCGATCCCGGATTTTCCGGGCGCGGGAAGCGATAGACAAAAAATTGAAGCCGCTTCTGGGTAGTTGATGGGCAGTATAGTTGGGCTTACTTGAGGTACACTGGTATGAACGATCAATTCAATGAAACGCTTTCCGCCTTCATGGACGGGGAAGTCGATGATCAGCGTATTATCGAAAGTCTGCGTCGTAATGACGAAGCACGATCAGCCTGGGCATCCTATCATATAATCCGCGATGTAATGACCCAGCATTATGTGGCTGGCTCATACCAGATCGCCGCAGGTGTTTCGGCAGCCCTGCAAGATGAACCGACTGTCCTGGCGCCGAAGCGCTGGTTCAGGCAGAAAAAAATCTTGCGCCATGCATCCGGTGCAGCTATCGCAGCCACGATTGCCGCAGTGGCTATCCTGGTTGTAAGGCAATCACCGGAAGTGCCCCAGGATGTACCTCAATTCGCTGTAGGCCCCATAACCCAGCAGCCAGTAAGATTGACTGCAGCAGCAGAAAACAAGCTTAATGGTTATATTGTCAGTCACAATGAATATTCCGCAAGTGCACGCATAAAAGGCATGCTGCCCTATACACGAATTGTCAGTTATACCCAGGGTCAGGGATTTGCACAGCCAGCGATTGCCAATGCGAAAAAGTAGATTTGTCCTACCTATCTGTCTGTTCGTTGTACCGGTGCTGGTCTGGGCCAGCGACGATCAGAACATCGAAAAGTGGCTGCAGAAAATGCACTATGCCGCACACATGCTCAATTACACTGGCAGGTTTGTTTACCAGCAGGATAAGCAGCTCAGTCTCATGAGTATCGCTCACGCCGTGACCAAAGATGGCGAGCGCGAGAAACTGGTGTCCATGGATGAAACCGGCCGGGAAGTCATTCGCAATGGGGATAGCGTCACCTGCATCCTGCCGGATTCCAAGTCGGTTATGGTGGAGAAGGGCAGTGGCAAGGTTCAGTTCCCGCCAACATTTCCTGTTAGTGTTGATCAATTAAAAGGGCAGTATACTTTCCGTATAGATCGGCAGGACAAGATTGCCGGGCAGCAAGCGCGTCGAATCGTTATCCAGCCCACGGACATGTATCGCTATGGTCACCGTTTATGGGTGGATGAAAAAACCGGTTTGCTGCTCAAGACCCAGTTACTGGATGAAAATGGCAAATTGCTGGAACAGTTCATGTTTACCCACATTGAGTTCATGAATAAGGTGCCTGATGATTTACTCAAACCACGGCCTACCGGTAAGGACTATACATGGTATGAAGCCCAGGACTCTGATGAACCGGAAGAAAAAAATGAACACCATGTCTGGCTGGTACAGGAATTGCCGCGCGGGTTTGTTAGTGATATGACACGTTATCACCGCGTTTCTGATAAAACGTCAGTTGAACACCTTGTGTTCAGTGATGGACTTGCATCAGTATCTGTGTTTATCGAAAAAGATAATGACAAGGATCCCTCATTACTAGGTGCTTCCCGAATGGGTGCCGTCAATGCCTATGGACGAACACTTAACGATTATCATATTACGACCGTTGGTGAGGTACCACGACGGACAGTGCGGATGATCGGTGAATCCGTGGTATATAAAGCCAAATGATCGAGCAAAACGCAGTTGTACTAAAGATTGAAGGACAAATGGCGCTGGTCGAAGCCCAGCGCCAAAGCAGTTGCGGCTCGTGTAATGCCAAAAAAGGCTGCGGTACCGGAATGCTGGAGAATTCAGTTGGTCGACGGGCAATGCAAATGAAGGCCGTCAATCAATGTGACGCCAGGCCGGGTGATGAAGTAGTAGTGGCAGTGCCGGAAACAGGGTTTATCAAATCTGCGTTTTTTACCTATTTGCTGCCCTTGTTGTTCATGCTGGTTGGTGCACTTATTGCGCAAAACCTGAGTCAGGGCTGGCCATGGGCAAATGAAGATATACTTGCGTTAATAGGTGCAGGAATCGGATTTCTGTTTGCCTTGCTGTTGTTAAGAGGATATTCGCAGAAGATGGAGAAAGACTCGCGTCTGCATCCCATTGTCATCCGAAAGATTAATCCACCCATTATGGTAAATATTAATCAGTCACCCAAAGAACAACATCCATTTTAATTCGGAAGTCCCCTAATTTAAGGTAAAAGGAGCCAGCATGCGTCGGTTGTTAACAGTAGTACTGTTTTGTTTTGTCATGATTCCAATGGCTAGCGCCGTTAACTTGCCGGATTTTACCGGATTGGTTAAACAGGTTGCGCCAGCAGTTGTGAATATCAGTACTACCCAAAAGATTAAAAATCCTCATGGAAAACGACCGAATATTGACATTCCAAACTTACCTGAAGATTCTCCCTGGGGTGATCTGTTGCGCAAATTTTTCGGCGATGACAATGGTCCAGAAGAGTACAACACGCAATCATTGGGTTCAGGATTCATTATCGATCCGAGTGGTTACATCATTACCAACAATCATGTCATCAAGAATGCCGATGAAATTGTTGTGCGTCTGTCCGATCGGCGTGAACTCAAAGCCAAACTTATCGGGACAGATCCACGCAGTGATGTTGCACTGTTGAAAATTGATGCCAAGGATCTGCCTGTCGTGAAGCTTGGTAATTCTGATGATCTCCAGCCCGGCCAGTGGGTAATGGCAATCGGATCGCCTTTTGGTTTTGACCACTCAGTATCAGCAGGTATCGTCAGTGCAATTGGCCGAAATTTGCCCAGTGAAAATTATGTCCCTTTCATCCAGACCGATGTTGCAATAAATCCAGGAAATTCTGGCGGCCCCTTATTCAATATGGACGGTCAGGTAGTCGGTATTAATTCCCAGATTTACAGCCGTACTGGCGGTTTCATGGGTTTGTCCTTCGCAATTCCGATTAATGTTGCTACCAATGTTGTCAAACAGCTCAGGCAAACCGGCCATGTGAGCCGTGGTTGGCTGGGGATCCTGATCCAGGACGTCAACCGCGAATTGGCAGAATCATTCGGTATGAAAGAACCCATGGGTGCTGTCGTACTCAAGGTCCTGGACGATTCTCCCGCGAAAAAGGCTGGTTTCAAGATCGGTGATGTGGTGATCGATTTCAATGGTAAAACGATTAACCGTTCATCAGACTTGCCAATTGCCGTGGGTAATACCCCCGTTGGTAAAACTGCGGACGTCAAAGTCATCCGCGAAGGCAAAACCATCGACTTGAAGGTGAAGATTGCCGAATTGCCTTCTGAGGAAAAACTGGCCTCAGCCGAAAGCACAGAAAAAGAACCGGCCAAGGCAAATCGTCTAGGTGTCGTAGTCGACGAGTTAACACCCGATATTCGTCGTCGTCTGGATATCAAACACGGCGGAGTGATAGTGAAGGACGTGGCGGACGGACCGGCAGCGGATGCTGGTATTCATCGTGGCGATGTTTTGCTCAAGCTGAATGGCCATGACATCACAGGAACCAAGCAATTCCGTGAATTGCTGAGTAAAGTAACAGCGAAAAAGCCGGTACCGATCCTGATTCAGCGTAACAATTCACCGATCTTCCTGGCGATCAAGATCCCGCCAAAACATTGAGGCCGCTGCTCACGCTCTACCTCCGCCATGACTGCCACCTGTGTGAGGCATTCATGGCGGAGTTGCTGGTCCTCCAGTCCCGCTGGCAATTTGATGTCGAGACCCGCGATATCGACGCAGACCCGGTTTTACGTGACCGCTACAACACTCTGGTCCCCGTCCTGACTATCAATGGCGAGGAGGTTTGTCATTATTTCTTGGACCCTGACAAGCTGGCGGTCTATTTCGAGTAACTAGTCAAATACGGTACAATAGTCCGTCATTCAGGCGCTAATACCAGCGCTTTTTTTTATGTCAGCGCTGTGCGAGGTAGCCATTGCGAGATCTGCAGTACATACGGAATTTCTCGATTATTGCCCATATCGACCATGGTAAGTCGACCCTGGCGGATCGTCTGATCCAGATGTGTGGCGGCCTGAGTGAGCGCGAGATGGCGGCTCAGGTCCTCGATTCCATGGACCTGGAGCGTGAACGCGGGATTACGATCAAGGCCCAAAGCGTGACGCTGAATTACACCGCCCATGATGGCCATACCTACCAGCTCAATTTTATCGATACTCCGGGTCACGTGGATTTCTCCTACGAGGTCTCGCGCTCGCTGGCGGCCTGTGAGGGGGCCTTGCTGGTGGTGGATGTCTCCCAGGGCGTGGAGGCACAGAGTGTCGCCAATTGTTATACCGCCATCGACCAGGGCCTGGAAGTCCTCCCGGTACTGAACAAGATCGATCTACCTGCCGCGGACCCGGACCGGGTCATCAAGGAGATTGAGGAAATTATCGGCATCGAAGCCAAGGATGCCAAACGGGTCAGTGCCAAGACTGGTGAGGGCATTGCTGAGCTGCTGGAAGATATCATCCATCGGATCCCGCCGCCCCGGGGTAACCGTGAGGCGCCGTTACAGGCACTCATCATCGATTCCTGGTTTGATAACTATCTGGGGGTGGTGTCGCTGGTACGGGTCAAGCAGGGCATTTTACGTAAACGCCAGAAGGCCCTCATCATGTCTACCGGGCGGACCCATCAGATTGACAATGTTGGCGTGTTTACACCCAAACGCCTGGATACAGAGCAACTCTCAGCCGGTGAAGTAGGGTTTGTCATCGCCGGGATTAAGGAAATCGATGGAGCGCCGGTGGGAGATACGATCACCACTGCAGATAACCCGGCCAGCCAGCCATTGCCCGGTTTCAAGCCGATACAGCCACGGGTATTTGCTGGATTGTATCCAGTCAACAGTGAAGACTACGAAGACCTGCGTGATGCACTGGCCAAATTGCGCCTCAATGATGCCGCCTTGTTTTATGAACCGGAGACTTCACAGGCACTGGGTTTTGGTTTTCGCTGCGGTTTCCTCGGCATGTTGCACATGGAGATTATCCAGGAACGACTGGAGCGCGAGTATGACCTTGATTTGATCACGACCGCACCGACTGTGGTATTTGAAGTGGTAACAGTCAAAAATGAGGTCCTGCACATCGATAACCCAGCGGCGCTGCCGGAACCAAGCTCAATCCAAGAGGTGCGCGAACCAATTATCACCGCGCACATTCTTGTGCCACAGGACTATGTCGGCAATGTGATTACCTTGTGCATAGAGAAACGTGGTGTACAAAAGAGCATGCAGTATCTGGGTAACCAGATCTCTCTTGCCTACGAAATTCCCATGAATGAAATCGTGCTGGACTTTTTTGATCGACTCAAGTCGGTAAGCCGGGGATATGCCTCACTGGATTATGAATTCACCCGATTCCAGGCTGCGAATCTGGTTAAACTCGATATTCTTATCAACAGTGACAAAGTTGATGCCCTCTCCACCATCGTGCATCGCGACCAGGCCGAGAGTCGGGGCAGGGAACTCGCGGAGAAAATGAAGGAACTGATTCCACGACAGATGTTCGAAGTGGCTGTACAAGCTGCAATTGGCTCCAAAATCGTGGCACGTACCAACGTCAAGGCACTGCGTAAAAATGTGACCGCCAAATGTTATGGTGGCGATGTCACGCGGAAACGCAAGTTATTGGAAAAACAAAAAGCAGGTAAACGGCGTATGAAACAGATTGGAAAAGTAGAAATACCGCAAGATGCTTTCCTCGCCGTGCTCAATGTAGGGAGAGAAAAGTGAATACCGATTTTACAGCAATCCTGGCCATCCTGACCCTGGTGAGCGGGGCGATTTGGGGAATCTATGCCCTGGTTTTCACCAGATTTAAACGTGCACCGGCAGGTGGCGAAGCTGACGCAACAGAAACTAAACGTAAAGAACCACTGCTTGTGGAGTATGCACGGTTCCTATTTCCAGTCTTTCTTGTAGTACTAATCGTGCGCGGTTTTATTGTCGAACCATTTAAAATCCCATCGGGGTCAATGCTGCCTACGTTACACGTGGGTGATTATATCCTCGTCAACAAATTTGCCTATGGCCTGCGATCACCGATTGGTTATTACAAACTGGTTGACCTGGGCAAGCCAAAACGTGGCGATGTAATTGTGTTTCGCTATCCGGAAGACCCGTCCATTGATTATATCAAACGTGTTATCGGTGTCCCCGGCGATAAAATTGTGTATCGCAACAAGCAATTGTGGATCAATGACCAGAAGATCGAACTCAAGGACCTGCATCCGTATGAAAGAGACCAGCGATTTGAGGAATTGGAAGAGTTTCTGGGTAAGGTCAAACATCACATCCTGCTAGCCAAAGACTATAATTATCTGGCCCAACCACAGGAATACCGTGTACCCAAGGGCCATTATTTCGCCATGGGTGATAACCGGGACAATAGCAAGGACAGTCGTTACTGGGGATTTGTGCCAGATGAGAATCTCAAAGGTCGGGCCTTTTTAATCTGGTGGTCATGGGATGACGGGGTAAAGTGGTCGCGGATCGGCACGATAATAAGATAAATAAATTCATATCCAGCGAGGCTCAAAATGCAACGACCTAATAAACAGACAGGCATGACAGCGATTGGTTGGCTATTGGTAATTGCCGTTGTCGTAATATTCGCGCTTGTCGCACTCAAACTGATCCCCGTGTATTTTGAAATATATAAAATCGGCGCATCCATGGAGTCCTTGGTGACGGATACGGCAGCGCACAACAAAACCGCCCGTGAACTGCGAACAATGCTACTGAAACGCCTGGACATTAATATGATTTACGATATCAAGGCTGATGATATCGGTGTTACCCGTAGTACTAATGGCTATACCGTAGAGATCGATTATGAACCGCGTGTAAGCCTGTTCGGCAATCTTTATTTCGTGGTTGTTTACGATAAAACCGTGGAAGTGCCGTCGAACGTCAGCAGCAATTGATTAGATGAACGATCTTCGGCTCCTGGGTGACAGGCTCGGATATGAATTTGGCAATACTGCTTTTCTCGAGACCGCGTTAACTCATCGCAGCGCCAATAAAAATCATTATGAGCGCATGGAGTTTCTTGGGGATGCGGTGCTCAATCTGGTTATTAGTAGCGAACTCTATCAACTGTTCCCTAAGGCCAGTGAGGGAGAACTGAGCAGATTACGTGCTCATCTCGTAAAGGGCGAGAGCCTGTCAAAGATTGCCATTGAGCTTGGCCTTGGCGATTTTCTTCGCCTGGGCAGTGGCGAACTCAAGAGTGGCGGTTACCGTCGCAAATCCATACTAGCCGACGTACTGGAATCTATTATCGGGGCAATTTACCTGGATGCCGGATTTGCAGCAGCACAGGAGTTTATATTGCGTGTGTTTGCCGACAAAATTGCCGGTGTCGGCCACGTGAAGGATTTAAAGGATCCGAAAACCCGGTTACAGGAATATTTACAGGCCAGGGGTATGCCGTTACCGGTTTATGAAGTGGTGAAGACCAGCGGACAGGCGCATAATCAGCACTTTGAGGTGAGTTGTAACGTGAGTGTGCTGGACAAACCCGTTAATGGCAGTGGGAGCAGCCGACGCAATGCAGAACAGGCAGCGGCCAAACAGGTGTTGGAGTTGATTCATGACTGAATCAACAACGAGCACCTTTCATTGTGGCTATGTCGCACTTATCGGCCGGCCGAATGTTGGCAAATCCACCCTGATGAATCACGTGCTGGGACAGAAACTCAGTATAACCTCTCGTAAGCCCCAAACCACCCGGCACCGCATTCTCGGTATCAAAACCACGGAAACCGCACAGATAGTTTACGTTGATACCCCTGGTATTCATCAGGGTGGCAAGCAGGCCCTGCATCGATATCTGAATCGCGCTGCCTTGAGTATTGTCCAGGACGTGAATGTCATTGTGTTTCTCGTAGAGGCGTTAAAATGGGATGAGGAGGATCAACTCGCCTTGTCGCATTGTGAAAAATCAGGCCATCCGGTGATCCTGGCGGTTAATAAAGTTGATCAGATCAAGGATAAGGACAAGCTTCTGCCATACATGCAAACGGTCTCTGCACGCTACCCCTTTGCTGCAGTTGTGCCGATTTCTGCAAAACAGGGTACGCAACTCGACGAACTCGAGCGTTGTATAGCTGAACACCTGCCGATTTCCGAACCGTTGTTTCCGGAAGATCAGGTTACTGATCGCAGCGTGCGGTTTCTGGCAACTGAAATCATTCGTGAAAAACTGGTGAGGCTTCTGGGTGATGAGTTACCGTATGCGACCAGCGTAGAGATTGAAAAATTCGACGAAGATGCCAGTCTCGTCAAGATCTACGCCATCATCTGGGTCGAACGTGATAATCAAAAGGCCATTGTGATTGGAAAAGGCGGCGCCAAACTTAAACGAATCGGCGAGGAGGCGCGTGTCGATCTGGAGGCCATGCTCGAGAAAAAGGTCTATTTAAAGACTTGGGTCAAGGTCAAGCGCGGCTGGGCGGATGATGAACGTGCCTTGCAGCAACTGGGGTATCGCGACGAGATCTAGGCCATGGCCGGCACACACCGTTTTCAGGATCGGGCTTATGTGTTACACAGCCGGGCCTATCGTAATTCCAGTCTGATTGTCGATGTCCTGACGCGTGAGTATGGACGCCTCAGTCTGGTCGCGAAAGGGGCCAAAGTGGGAAAATCTCCACTGGCAAGCAAGCTGCAACCCTATCATTTGTTGTTTTTAGAATGGGGTGGACAGGGCGAGTTACAAACCTTGTATAAAGCGGAAGCAGATAGCCATTCCCATCAGGTGCTCACAGGTGACGTTTTATATCATGGTTTCTACCTGCATGAGTTATTAATGCGTCTGTTGCATCGGCACGACCCCCACCCCGAATTGTTTGATGATTACGCCAGGTGTTTGCGAGCGCTGGTGCAAGCGGAACACAAGGATGTGCCATTGCGATATTTTGAATTGCAGTTGCTGGAAAGCCTTGGCTACGGCGCCAATCTGCTGCAGGAAACTCAACAAGACAGGGCTGTCAGTCCGGAACAGGATTACTACTATCTGATCGAACTGGGTCCGGTACGTATTGAAGGGATGCCCATGGATGCCTTGCAAGTCAGTGGCGAAACTCTGATTGCCCTGGCGCAACACAAGCTGACTCAGAACCGGCAACGGAATGAGGCAAAATTATTAATGCGTTCAATCCTGGATCACTACCTGGGCGATCGCCCATTAAAGGCGCGGGAGCTGATGCAAAGCCGTAAGCTGCTACGTAGCTCGACGCCTAATTCCGAATAATTTATAGTTACGCGGATTTTCCAGGAATTAGTTTAATGAGTGAATCAGACACGATTTTACTGGGCGTCAATATTGATCACGTCGCGACAATTCGTCAGGCACGTGGCACCCGCTATCCAGAACCGCTGCAGGCAGCCCTGGTTGCTGAACAGGCGGGGGCAGACGCGGTGACCTTGCACTTACGTGAGGACCGCAGACATATCCAGGATCGTGATGTCTCCATGCTCAAGGACATGTTGCAGACACGGATGAATCTGGAAATGGCAGTGACCGAGGAAATGCTGTCCATTGCCAGTCGCATTCGTCCGGAAGATTGTTGCCTGGTACCGGAACGACGCGAAGAGCTGACCACGGAAGGCGGACTGGATGTTGCCGGACAACGCAGCAGGATCAACGAGGCCTGCGCGCGGCTGGCCGAGGCCGATGTGCGTGTTTCCCTGTTTATCGATGCCGATGAAGCCCAGGTCCAGGCTGCAGCGGATTGCCAGGCACCGGTCATTGAACTTCATACCGGGCATTTCGCCGAAGCCCGGGATCGCAAGTCGCGTCAACTTGAATTCGCCCGTGTGCAGCGTGCGGTAGAGTTGGGTACCTCGCTGGGCCTACAGGTGAATGCGGGACACGGTCTGGATTATCACAACGTGAGCCCAATTGCGGCAATCGAGAATATCCGGGAATTAAATATTGGCCATGCCATTGTGGCCCGTGCGATTTTCAGCGGTTTGCACAGAGCAGTGTGGGATATGAAACAACTGATGCTAGTCGCGCGCCGGAAGGGTGCCTAGTACACGGTTCACCATGCTCCGGCGAGATGGGTCGGCCCCTGAATAATCAGCTGCTGGATAGCAACATCCAGTTCGATAAACTGGTCTCGGATTGCAACGAGTTGTTGGCCCTTGACGGCAGATTCCATTGCACTTGCAACCTCACGTAAGACAGGCACGCCGCAATAGGCCGTCGAACCATAAATCTTGTGTGCATGATCCCAGGTGGCCTGTAAATCCTCGCGTTCGATTGCCAGTAGTAATTGATCTCGCAAAGAGGGCAGTTCCTGCAGGAGCATGCCTAACAGCTCCTTGGCCAGCTCGACGTTACCACCTGCCTTTTCTATGGCTTCTGCATAATCAACAACAGTCGTCATTCTTCCCCCGAGTGTCACGGTAAGTATTCTGATAGAATGATGCAACAACGACTATATCGGGTCCAGTTTTCCTATGACATACCCCACGATCGAACAATTTATCGGCAACACGCCCCTGGTACGTTTACAACGCTTGTCCCGTGGTCAAAACAATACGCTGTTGGTGAAACTCGAGGGCAATAATCCTGCGGGCTCGGTGAAAGACCGACCTGCCATCAGTATGATCAGTCGCGCAGAACAACGCGGCGAGATCAAACCCGGTGATACCCTGATTGAAGCAACCAGTGGCAATACCGGAATTGCACTGGCCATGGCTGCTGCCATCAAGGGTTATCGCATGGTCCTGATCATGCCTGCGAATATGAGTATCGAACGGCGTGCGACCATGAAGGCGTTTGGAGCGGAACTGATCTTGGTGACTGATCAACAAGGTATGGAAGGCGCCCGTGACCTGGCCAAACAAATGGAGCAGGAAGGTAAGGGTAAAGTCCTTGATCAGTTTTCCAATCCAGACAACCCGGCAGCACATTACGACGGGACCGGTCCGGAGATCTGGCGTGATACCCATGGAGAGATCACGCATTTTGTGAGTTCCATGGGTACCACCGGCACCATCATGGGAACCTCACGTTACCTTAAGGAAGTGAATCCCGATATCCAGATCGTTGGTGTGCAACCTACGGAAGGTTCGAAGATCCCGGGTATCCGTCGCTGGCCGAAAGAGTACCTCCCGACTATCTATGATGAGACCCGTGTCGATCAGATTATCGATATCAGTCAGGCGGAGGCGGAAGACCTGACCCGGCAACTTGCTGCCCGTGAAGGTATTTTCTGTGGTATATCCTCTGGCGGTGCAGTGGCCGCTGCACTAAAACTATGCGAAGCATTATCCAATGCCGTGGTGGTGGCGATTATTTGTGATCGCGGCGATCGCTATCTTTCCACCAATGTGTTTCCCGCAGAGTAAGACGCATGAATGTCTTTGTCTTTGACATCGAGACAGTACCGGATATCGAATCCGGTAAAAAACTCTACGACCTGGCGGGACTCAGCGACAAGGAAGTCGGCAGTATTATGTTTCACAAACGCCGACAGGAGAGTGGTACCGAATTTCTGCGCCTGCACCTGCAACGGATTGTCGCCATTTCAGTCGCCTTACGCACACGTGATCGGTTTACTGTCTGGTCGCTGGGCGACCTGGACTCAACTGAAAAGGAACTGGTGGAGCGATTCTATAGCGGCATTGAAAAATATACCCCAACCATCGTGTCCTGGAACGGCAAGAGTTTTGATCTGCCGGTATTGCATTACCGTGCATTGCTGCATCGGGTGAATGCGAGTCGCTACTGGGAAACCGGCGATAATGACAATAGTTTTCGCTGGAACAATTATTTAAGTCGTTACCACTCTCGTCATACCGATCTGATGGATGTGCTTGCCGGTTACGAACCCCGCGCGGCGGCGCCGCTGGATGAAATTGCCACGATGCTGGGTTTCCCCGGCAAGATGGGCATGAGTGGTGCCAAGGTCTGGGATGAATACCAGGCGGGCAATCTCGAAGGCATACGAAATTATTGTGAGACCGATGTGGCGAATACGTATCTGGTGTATTTGCGCTTTGAATTGATGCGGGGTCACATCAATCTGTCGGAGTATGAACAGGAATGTCAGTTGGTGAGGCAGTCTTTGCTGGCCGAGAACAAAGCCCACCTCGCTGCCTTCGTGGATGCCTGGCAGCAGAACTAGTCAATATCACCATGTCACGTCGACGATCGTCTTTACCGAAAGAACCGGTGGCTGCCAGTGTTATTGATCTGACCCATGAAGGAGTCGGAGTTGCGCGGGTTGAGGGCAAAACGGTATTTATCGACCAGGCGTTGCCCGATGAAGAAGTGCATTTCCTGTATACTCAACGCAAGCGTAACTACGATCATGGTAAGTTACAGCAAATCGACAAGGCTTCACCACTGCGGGTGACGCCGGACTGTCCACACTTTGGCGTGTGTGGCGGTTGCTCACTACAGCACTTGCAACCCGAACAACAGATTCATTTCAAACAAAAGATCCTGCTGGATAATCTGGAACGCATCGGTCATGTACAACCGGGGAGGGTACGCGAACCGATAACCGGCCCATTATGGGGTTACCGGCGCAAGGCAAGGCTTGGCCTCAAGTATGTCGAAAAAAAACAAAAACTGTTGATCGGATTTCGCGAAGCCGCATCGCGTTATCTTGCTGATCTGTCCGTGTGCAAGGTTCTGCACCCGGCGGTGGGCGAACGGCTGGAATTGATTGCGCAGTGTATACGCAGTCTGAGTTGTTATCAGGCCGTACCACAGATTGAAGTCGCAGCCGGTGACGATGAGATTGCATTGGTCATTCGGCATTTACAACCGTTGACCGAAGCCGATCGCGAACTCCTGATAACATTTGCCAAACAACATGGCTTTGCGATTTATTCCCAGGCGGGCGGGCCGGATACGATCACCCCTCTATGGCCTGAAACACCAGCGTTATACTACAGCCTGCCGGAATATGATTTGCGTTATGACTTCCTGCCCAGTGATTTTGTGCAGGTGAACGCGGAAATAAATCACAAGATGATCGCAGCAGTCATTCAGACATTGGAACTGGAACAGACGCACCGGGTACTTGAACTGTTTTGCGGGCTGGGTAATTTCTCCCTGCCTATTGCCAAACATTGTCATCAAATTGTGGCGGTGGAAGGCGAAGCCAGTCTGGTGGCGCGCGCACAACAAAACGCAGTCAGTAATAACATTTACAATGCCGAATTTCATGTCACCGATCTCATGCAGACACTGACCCAATTACCATGGTGGCATAAGCAGCAATTTGACCGGGTATTCCTGGATCCACCACGTAGTGGCGCCAGTGATGTCCTGCCTGTGATTGCGCAGTTAAAACCGTCACGCATTGTGTATGTCTCCTGTAATCCCTCGACCCTGGCACGCGACGCTGGCATTTTGTGTCATGAACAAGGTTATCGCCTCTTGGAGGCGGGCGTCATGGACATGTTTCCACATACGGCTCATGTCGAGTCAATTGCGGTATTTGTACGGGACCGCTGATATGGGTATCGAAATCGAACGCAAATTTTTGCTCAAAGATGATAGCTGGCGTCAGCAGGCTGATGCCGGTACTGCATATCGCCAGGGTTATTTAATCGGTGCCAAGCAGGCCTCGGTGCGGGTACGTATCGAAGGTGACAAGGCATTCTTGAATATCAAGAGCATGACCCTGGGTGTCAGACGTCATGAGTATCAATATCCCATTCCACTCGTTGAAGCAAACGAGATGCTGGATACCATGTGTGAAAAACCGCTGGTGGAAAAGACCCGCTATAAGGTTCTGCACGATAATCATGAATGGGAGATCGATGTGTTTACCGGTGACAATGCCGGCTTGGTCGTGGCAGAAGTGGAACTTGAATCGGAACAGGAGCAGTTGCTTTTGCCTTCCTGGGCAGGTATCGAAGTCTCCGAGGATCCACGCTATTATAATGTCAATCTCGTCAAGCATCCCTATACCACATGGTAGTGCAGATACCAGCATCGACAATTTATATTTCCATTGCCAGTCAGTCATTAGCACTGAAGCTTAACGATTCCGTAGAATTCGAGTGTAAAATCTCCAGCGCCAAAAACGGTATGGGTGAAGACTTTGGTAGCGAACGCACCCCGCGCGGCTGGCATTATATTCGCGCCAAAATTGGCGATGGCCAGTCGGTAAACACGGTGTTTGTCGGTCGGCGTCCGACAGGTGAAATTTATACGCCAGCCTTGCGTAAAGAGCATCCACAGCGCGACTGGATCCTCAGCCGTATTTTATGGTTATGCGGTCTGGAGCCGGGTTTTAATCGACTGGGGACATTGGATACCATGCGTCGCTATATCTATATCCATGGCTGCCCGGATGAAGACAGTTTTGAGCAACCTAGCTCACATGGGTGTATCAAATTGCATAATCCCGATATGCTGGCACTGTTTGATCGTGTTGCAGTGAAAACCAGAGTGTTAATCACGGAATGAGGTGTGTGTGTCACTAGGCCCGGTCATGCTCGATCTGCAGGGAACCGAACTAACTGCAGAAGAAACTGAATTGCTGCGTCACCCGTTAGTCGGTGGCGTGATCCTGTTTACCCGCAATTACGCCAATCTCGAACAATTGATTCAACTGGTAAATTCGATACATGCGATCCGTGATCCACATCTGCTGGTGGCGGTGGATCACGAAGGTGGCCGGGTCCAGCGTTTCCGTGAAGGTTTTACCCGCTTGCCTGCTGCAAGGCGCATCGGTACGTTATTTGATCATCATCATCACAAGGCCAAGGAACTGGCGCTCAATGCGGGCTGGTTGATGGCAAGTGAATTGCGCAGTGTCGGGATCGATTTCAGTTTTGCACCGGTACTGGACCTGGATTTTGGCATATGTGAAGTCATTGGTGATCGCGCATTTCATTCCGATCCGGAAATCGTGTATGAATTGACCTACGCCTATATTAAAGGCATGGCCGAAGCAGGGATGGCGGCTGTAGGGAAACATTTCCCAGGTCACGGCGCAGTAAAGGAAGATTCCCATGTGGCTATCCCCGTCGATGATCGCCATTTCGATGTCATCTACCAACAGGATATCCATCCATACCGCAAACTGGTACGTGAAAATCTCGCCGCCGTTATGCCGGCCCATGTCATTTACACAAAAGTCGACTCAAGGCCCGCGGGTTTTTCCCGTCGCTGGTTGCAGGACGTTTTACGTAAGCAATTACAACTCCAGGGCGTGATCTTTAGTGATGACCTCAATATGCATGGCGCCAGCGTCGCCGGGGATAATTTCAGCGATAGAGCAAGCGCAGCGATGGATGCCGGCTGCGACATTATCCTGGCCTGCAATAATCGGCCAGGTGCAATCGACATCCTGGATAACTTTCGTTATACAGACAACCCGGTGACACATGCCCGTATTGCCCGGATGCATGGACGTCATGCCGTGTCACGTCAGCAACTTAATGCCGGATCCCGCTGGCATTTGGCTGTTAACCAGATTCAACAGTACCTGGAAGAACCCAGTTTGGATCTCAAACTGACCTGAACCTAGCAAGGATCAACACAATGATGCAGTGGATAGAACAACATACCAGTCAATTTGTGGGAGAGAATGTCTGGATCGCCAAGATCTTTGTCATTGTTTTTTTGACATTGGTGGTTGATGCAATCCAAAAGGTGGTGTTTCGTCGCCTGGAAAAACGGCTGAGACATACCAAAACCATGTGGGACGATGCCCTCGTATTTTCCATTCGCGCTCCTGCCAGTGTCATTGTCTGGATAATAGGATTGAGTTTTGTCGGTAGCGTACTGGATTTTAAATCGACTGAGACCATACGCAGTGTCGGCATCATCATTGTCATCGCCTGGGCACTGGTTCGATTTATTCGTCAAATAGAAGAACGGGTCATTGGCGCCGGCGAAATCAGTGAAGAAAAAATTGACCGCACCACGGCCTATGCCATTGCCCAACTGGTGCGGGTGTCTGTATTAATTACCGCAGCGTTGGTTGGCCTGGAAACCCTCGGCGTGAATATTTCCGCCATCCTGGCCTTTGGTGGCATTGGCGGTATCGCGGTGGGTTTTGCTGCCAAGGACATGCTGGCCAATTTTTTCGGAGGCTTGATGATCTATCTGGATCGGCCTTTTGCTGTGGGTGACTGGGTGCGTTCCTCGGATCGCAATATTGAAGGGACAGTTGAGCGCATCGGCTGGCGCCTGACCATCATCCGTACATTTGATAAGCGACCCTTGTATATTCCCAATTCAATATTTGCCAGTATTGCCGTGGAAAACCCCTCGCGAATGTCGCATCGGCGAATTTATGAAACGATCGGAGTACGTTATGACGATATTGACAAACTGCCGGCTATCGTCAACGAGGTCAAAGCCATGCTGCAGTCCCATCCAGACATCGCCCAGGATCAAACCATGATGGTAAACTTCAACCAGTTTGCCGCCTCATCGCTGGATTTTTTTGTCTATACCTTCACCAACACGACTAACTGGATTGAATACCACAAGGTCAAGCAGGATGTCCTGTTCAGGATCAGCGACATCATCAGTCGGCACCAGGCCGAAATCGCCTTCCCGACCTCGACCGTTCATATTCCGGAATCAGTGCAGTTACAGCAAACGTAAATACCCCGATGTCATGGAGCCTCATGTCAATTGGCAAGGGGCAGGGGACCCGATATACTCCGGTCCACTACAAATTAACTGAACTCTCCATTAATTATTGCCAAGGTGGCTATGGACGCAAAACAAGCGGCACAGGCGCTGCAAGAAGCAGATTGCCTGTTTACGGATACACAGGTGCAAACCGCGCTGGATAATATGGCGCAGACAATCACCACCAAACTGGAAAACCACAATCCCCTGGTGTTATGTGTCATGACCGGCGGCATCATCCCGGCAGGTCATCTCCTGACGCGCTTAAATTTCCCGCTACAGATCGATTACATTCACGCTACCCGATATCGCGGTGAGACCTCGGGCAGTCATCTGCAATGGCTTGTACGTCCCACGCATTCGATCCGTGGACGTGAAGTCCTGATCGTGGATGATATCTATGACGAAGGGGTAACTTTGTCCGAGATCGTTGAGTATTGCTGGGCAGAAGGGGCATCAGAAGTCTATATCGCCGTTCTGATCAATAAATTGCATGATCACAAACATCCATTGAATGTGGATTTTGTCGGACTGGAGACCCCGGACCGCTACTTATTTGGTTACGGCATGGATTACAAAGATTACCTGCGTAACGCACCGGGCATATATGCGGTAAAAGGGATGTAGGCACAGGTATGTCATCGATTGCCATCGTCGGCGGGACCGGTTTAACCAAGCTGACGAATTTAACCATTCTCAGCCGTGAAGTGCATGTCAGTGCCTATGGCGAACCTTCGGCACCCCTCACCCGTGGCATGCTTGCGGGTAAGGAAGTCGTCTTCCTGCCACGCCATGGTGCCGGTCACACAATACCTCCACATCGGGTCAACTATCGCGCCAATATCTCGGTCCTGAAAAATGCCGGTGTCGACAAGGTCATTGCCGTAAATGCCGTCGGTGGGATTACACCGGACATGCCACCACAGGCACTGGTGATCCCGGATCAAATTATTGACTACACCTGGTCACGCAATCACACTTTTTTTGATGAAGGTCTGGAGGAAGTCGTGCATATCGATTTCACTCAACCCTATTGCCCCTCACTGCGAAACGATATCCTGCAGGCAGCAAAACAGGCCGGTATTGCGGTGGTAGACAAGGCCACCTATGGCGCAATGCAGGGACCACGACTGGAAACCACAGCAGAGATAAACCGACTGGAACGCGACGGTTGTCATATTGTCGGGATGACCGGGATGCCGGAAGCCGCCTTGGCGAAAGAACTAGGATTGTGTTACGCCAGCATTGGTGTGGTAGCAAACTGGGCTGCTGGTCGTGGAGAAGGGGAGATCACCCTGGAAGAAATCGAACATCACCTGACCGTCGGAATCGAACAGGTCAAACGCGTACTCGAAGCCCTGATTCCTGCCTTATAAGACTTAGCGTTTTTTGCCCAATGGCTTTGGTGTTTTGCCTTCGTACTGCGTAATCAATAACAACATCCCCAACACCGGATGATCCAGGTAGTGTAATTCCTTGCTACGCATACGCCGTGATTCAGACAGGCGATAGATCACCGGCGGCTGTTGGATGATGGGGGGGGTAGTCGTATCGTCTGCTGGAGCAGTTGTGTTGTTTTGTGGCGTCAACGGTAGACCCGTGGTGTACACCAGGTCGACATCGGCATGCAGGTAACGGGTAAGAATGATTTTGATATAGCCATCCAGCACCGAGCGTGTCTGGATTGTCCCGGTAGGTAATGCCGGGTTGGACGAAGACGTCTCCGAAGTATCGGGGATCAGACTATGCGTCACCGGCGTGTCCGTGATGAAGCTGCGATTGATATGTACCGGCAGGGCTACATCCGGACCCATACCAGGTTGCACCCAGGCGGTGTGCAGCAAAATTCGATATTGCCTGGAATTTGCCAGCAACTTTTCTGCATCCTGCAACAGATAGGCGTGCTTCGGCAGGGTCTTAAAAGTGAGACTCGGATCGTATTGTGGGGGGAATTGTCCTGGATACGGTTGATCCAGTTCGGCTACCACCGGTGGAATCTTTCGATCGATATCGGACTTCCAGTGTTCGGATTGCCGCGCCGAGGGGTCGAGTGATTCAAAAATAATCGTTTCGATGTCATAATAGCGCACCTCATCCGCTGCATGTGCAACAGAAACCAGTGCAAACAAGGAGAGAATGAACGAAAAACGGATTTTTTGCATTTTCTGAAGTGGTTTTGAAAACAATCTCATTTTACTACAACTGCCGTCTATAAAGTGTTATGCCAGTCAAAGAAGTTCTGAAAATGGGGCATCCCATCCTGCGGGACAAGGCCCAGGCGGTCACCGACTTTGAATCGTCTGCACTGGCCTCGCTGCTGGAGGACATGCTCGATACCATGCAGGCCCTGAACGGTGCGGGTCTAGCAGCACCACAGATTGGGGTGAGTTTACGCGTGGTGATCTTTGCTGTCGAGTCAAATCCACGTTATCCCGATGCCGAATCCATTCCGCAAACGATCCTGATTAATCCGGAGATTATTACGTTATCGACGCAGCAGGAATTAGGCTGGGAAGGTTGTTTGAGTATTCCGGGTATGCGGGGCCTGGTGCCACGTTTCCAGCACATCCGCTATCGTGGATTTACACAGCAGGGTGACCTGATCGAGCGGGAAGTCAGTGGATTTCATGCGCGTGTGGTGCAACATGAAGTGGATCATCTCGATGGTATTCTCTATCCCTTGCGCATGACTGATTTGACAAACTTTGGCTTTGAACAGGAACAATTTCCTGTTGTGTGAGTTAATACAGCCACCATCAGGCCGCTTCCTGTTGCACCAGGTGTTGCAACAATTCTCCAACGAATTTCAATCGCGGCCCCGGTTCATCCAGCGTCTGGGTAATGCGCAATTTATCTTTACCATCGAGTTTATAGACAGACGATTTGGTCTGGATTAATTCAATCACACGCATAGGATCGATATTGGGTTGTTCGGTGAAAACAATCCGCCCGCCGTTTGCGCCAATGTCAATTTTTTTAATGCCGATGCTAGTTGCCTGGTTCTTGAAGCGGGTGATATCAAATAGATTCTTAACCTGTGGTGGCAACAAGCCAAATCGATCGATCATTTCGACCTGTAGTTCCTTCAGGGCATTTTCATCTTCGGCACTGGCAATGCGTTTATACATGATGAGCCGCTCATGGACATCCGGCAGGTAATCTTCCGGAATCAGGGCAGGCAGGTGCAGTTCCACTTCCGGCTTGTTGACATCACTGAGATCAAAGTCGGCGGATTTGCCTTCCTTGAGCGCCTTGACTGCTCGTTCCAGTAACTCCGTATATAAAGTAAAACCGATCTCCTGGATTTGGCCGCTTTGTTCGTCTCCCAGCAATTCACCGGCACCACGAATCTCCAGGTCATGGGTGGCGAGTGTAAAGCCCGCGCCAAGGGTTTCGATGGATTCAATTGCCTCCAGACGCTTGCGTGCATCATCGGTGATGGCGCTAATGTGCGGGATAACCAGATAGGCATAGGCACGATGGTGAGAACGACCCACGCGGCCGCGTAACTGATAAAGTTGCGCGAGACCAAATCGATCTGCACGGTTGATGATAATGGTATTGGCATTGGGTATGTCGATCCCGGTTTCGATGATGGTCGTACACACCAGGATGTTGAAACGCTGATGATAAAAATCTGTCATCACCTGTTCCAGCTCACGCTCGCGCATCTGGCCATGGGCATAACTGACCCTTGCCTCCGGCAATAATTGCTGGAGCTTTTCAGTCTGGCGTTCAATGGTTTCGACTTCGTTATGCACAAAAAACACCTGACCACCGCGTTTTAATTCACGCGTACAGGCCTCGATGATGAGTTGATCGTTCCACTGGGTCACGAAGGTCTTGATTGCCAGACGACGTGCCGGTGGTGTGGCGATGATCGAGAGTTCACGCATGCCGGACATCGCCATGTTAAGTGTGCGCGGAATCGGTGTGGCCGTCAGTGTCAGGATATCCACCTCTGCGCGCAGGGCCTTGAAGCGTTCCTTCTGGCGCACACCGAAGCGGTGTTCTTCATCGATAATCACCAGCCCGAGGTTTTGATACTTGACCTCAGGCTGCAACAACTTGTGGGTGCCAATGACGATGTCGATTTTGCCTTCGCCGAGCTCCTTGATGACCTTGTCCTGTTCTTTTTTGGAACGAAAGCGTGACAGCGACTCTATCCGGACCGGCCAGTCGGCGAATCGGTCCCGAAATGTTTGTGCATGTTGCTGGGTGAGCAGTGTGGTCGGTGCCAGCACGGCGACCTGTTTGCCGGCCATCACAGCGACAAATGCGGCACGCATGGCAACTTCGGTCTTGCCAAAACCGACATCGCCGCAGATCAAGTGATCCATCGGCTGTGGTGCGCGCATGTTGGCGACGATGTTTTCAATGGCTGCCTGCTGGTCAGCCGTTTCCTCGAAGGGAAACTGGGCACAAAAGGCGCGGTACTGGGCTTCTTCGATGGGATAGGCGAAGCCGGTGCGGGCTTCACGCTTGGCGTAGATATTAAGTAACTCGGCGGCGACATCACGGACCCGTTCACTGGCCTTGCGCTTGGCACGTTCCCATTGCCCACTGCCCAGTTTGTGCAGAGGCGCGGTCTCCGGCGAGACGCCAGTATAACGGCTGATCAGGTGCAGGGAGCTAACCGGGACATACAGCTTGTCATGATCGGCGTATTCCAGGGTCAGAAACTCCCCCTGGATACCACCGGCCTCCAGCATTTGCAGCCCCAGATACCGACCAACACCGTATTCTTCATGCACCACGGGTGAACCGATGTTCAATTCGGCGAGATTTCGAACAATATTTTCCGTGTCTCGCTGAGTAGTCTTGCGTCGACGCCGCTGCAGTACCTGTTGTCCGAATAACTGACTTTCGGTGATGACGGCAAGATTCGGATTGGACAGGAGTAAGCCATGTTCCAGCGGCGCCACGGTAATACCGAGTTTGTCTGTGGCGGATTCGAATGCTGACCAGGAATCGAACATACGCGGCTGGATCTGGTGTTCGCGCAGGATTTCCAACAGTGTCTCACGCCGGCCAGTGGTCTCAGCCGTGAACAGGACACGACCATCAAAACTTGCGAGGAACTGTTTGAGTTTGTCCGTCGGCTCAGTCGCCCGAACATCCAGGACCAGGCCGGGTGGGGCCTCGCTGGCAAAGTTGATGGCATCGGCCATTTCATACTCAAAGCTTTGCCAGGTCACCATCGGGTAGAGACGAGTCTGGTCATCAATCGTTGCTGGGGGCAGGAACACCTGTTCCGGAGGAAGTAAAGGGCGACTCAGGTCGTGCCGGGCCTGTTCATAACGATGCAGAATCTCGTCATAGAAGTGCTCTGCCGCCGAGGCATTTGCAGTTGCACTGACGATCACGGTATTGGCCGGCAGGTAATCAAACAGAGTATTGCTGTGTTCGAAGAACAGGGGCAGGTAGTACTCGATTCCCGGAGGCGCCATACCGTCGGAGACATCGCGATAAATGGACGACTGCTGAGGGTCACCTTCGAACGCCACACGGTAGGCCTGGCGGAACTGGCGGATGCCGTTCTCATCCAGGGGAAATTCCCGGGCTGGCAAAAGCCTGAGTTGTTCGACCACTTCAATCGTGCGCTGGGTCTCCGGATCGAAGGTTCGGATGGTGTCAATTTCATCATCGAGCAACTCAATCCGGAATGGCAGGGTACTGCCCATGGGGAATAGATCGAGCAGGGCACCGCGTACAGCAAACTCGCCATGCTCCATAACGGCTGACACAGCGGTATAGCCGCTTTTAACCAGCCGTTGCCGAAATACCTCCAGATCCAGTTGTTCCCCGCTACGCACAAGCAGACTGCGTTGTTCAATGTATTCGCGAGGCGCGAGACGGTTCATGAGGGTTTGCACAGGCACGACCAGCAAACCCTGGCTAAGGCTCGGGAGGCGATACAGTGACTCCAGGCGCTCTGACGTGATGTCCTGATGCGGGGAAAATATATCGTAGGGGAGGGTCTCCCAGTCTGGAAACTGCAGCAGAGGCGGCATGTCCTCGCCAAGATAGAAGGCCAGTTGATCGTGTAATTGCTGCGCAGCTGTTGTGTGCTCCGCAATTACCAGAATCAATCCCTTGTGCTGACTGGCGAACTGGCGTAAGGCCAGTCCAAGGGCACTGCCATAAAGCCGCCCCCAGTACATGTGATTTTGGGCTGCAGATGGCTTGGGTGGTGTGAAGATGGAGTTGTACAGCGGTGATGTCATACGCGGAACAGAACAATTTACTATAAAACAAAGGCGATAGTTTACTGGCTGCCGCGGGTGAATGAAATCTTGAATCCAAAAAAATTCCGTCACTGCATTAATGCAGAATAAATGCGTAGAACAGCAGATTCCAGAAAGTGTTCATGGATAATTGGCCATGAACAAAACAGCACATTCGGAAAATCATCCAAATTAAAATTTATTAATTTGTAACAATTGCAAAAGCGGGTAATGCACAAAATACAATTATACTTGCGCCAACTAATGCGCCAGAACAACCAGCCAAGTGCATTGTGAAGAGCATGAACACATCAAAAAACAAGGAGGTGAATCCACTGAAACGCCGATAATAAAAATACTATTCAAAAAATAATAAAGAAATTTTATGTTCTAAATGTCGGGAGAAAATTAATGAAAACAAGAAGGAAAAGAATAACAATCCTGCTGACTGCAGGTGCGTTAGTCAGTGGTTATCTACTCGCTTTTGGCGAATCAACCCCCCTCGGTGATTTGATTTCTCAAATCTCGACGGGATCAAATCAAATAGTTGCCGCGCAGGATTCCACAGGCCACCAGGTCCGTCAAAGCACTCGAACTGATGCATCTGGCTTCGTCTCTGCCTCAGCCTTGGCGCAAGGCCATGCCAGTAATAGAAGCATGGATCTGCAACAACAACTGCTTGCGCAGAATACAGCAGCTAACAGCCAGCCTTCGAGTACAGTCGATAAGTCTTCTGCGCTTACTCCGGCTGATGATGCTGCGGTTAAAGCGTTCTTTGATCGGTCTGGCAGCAATGTGAACGGCAAGATGATGCTGCTGGAGCCGTCGCAGGAAAATATCGTTGCTCAAGATGCAGATAGCCTTCGCAAAATACTGTTGAGCCAGGGTGAAAGTTACTTTCATACTCAACAAGCCGATGACTTGCAAAAGGTCAAATCTAACGGCGACGACCTCGGAAACAAATATTATACGTATCAGCAAACGTATAACGGGGTGCCAGTCTCAGGCCAGGTCATCGTTGTCCGTACCGACGCTAATGACTCGGTCAAGACCATTACCGGTCATTTTGAGTCGCAAATAAACGTCAACACCATTCCCGCCATGGATGGTCGCGACGCCATCATGCAGGCACTGTATCAACAGCCTTCGCCGCCAACGAATACTCCTGTCATTCACACGCAGCCCAGCCTGGAAATTTATGTACCTACGCAGGGAGGCGAGGATCCACATCTGGCATATAAGAGCCTGGTTGAATACAGCGCCAGTGATACCGGCATGCACTTCGAAGAAG
Organism: Thiohalomonadales bacterium; assembly: GCA_040235555.1. GTDB lineage: Bacteria > Pseudomonadota > Gammaproteobacteria > UBA6429 > Thiohalophilaceae > RI-92. The sequence continues at coordinate 25,225 of JBECKZ010000046.1, forward strand.
TCATCGTTGATGCAAACAGGGGCACACTACTGGATCGCACCTCGCAGATATATGGTGACTTGAAGCAGGAGGTCTATAGCGCGATTAATGAACCCTGTCTGGACAGCAATGGCCTGAATATTGGTCAGATCGTACCGGGCACCCTGCGCACGGATCCCACGACGTTCGATGGCCAGGAAAATGGTGCTTACAAATATGAAGCATCTACCTACTGGTTTTATTACTACATGTTCTCGCGAGATTCCTACGACAGCAAGGGAATTCGTATGCGCTCAACCGTACATGTGCGTTTCAACACGGGTAGCGGCGGTTGCAGTGGCATGAATGCGTTCTACATCCCGCAGCCGTATGATCAGGTTGTGTTCGGTGATGGTGATGGCAATCTGGGTATTTCGCAGGCCCCCGATGCCGTCGCGCATGAATTCACACATGGCGTGACCCATTACACCAGTGATCTGCAGTACAAAGACGAAGCGGGCGCCCTTAACGAAGCGTTGTCCGATATCTTTGGTTCCGGTATGGAAGCCTGGATGCAGTCTGGTGGAAATCAGAATGGCAATCCTGCCAACGGAATTTCTGTTTCCAGCAAAACCTGGATCATGTGCGATGTCTGTGCCGCAGGCATGCAACGTTACATGAACAATCCAACCCAGGATGGTACCAGTAAGGATTACTATGCCAACCGCTACCAGGGGACAAGTGATAACGGTGGTGTGCATAGTAATTCCGGTATCATCAACCTGGCATTTTACCTGCTCTCACAAGGTGGTTCCCATCCGCGGTTGGGTAGTAGCAAAGGCACCGTGACCGGTATCGGTATTGAGAAGGCCCTGCAAATTTATTATGACGCCAATGTGAATTGGCTAAAGTCTGCAACCAATGCCCAAACCGCATTCAGTAATGCACGTACGTTGATTGCACAGGCTGCAGAGGCACGCTACGGTAAATGTTCAGCGGAATACATTGCATTTGAAACATCATTTGATGTTGTCGGTATCCCGGGCAACTGGAGTTGTGGCTCGACGCCCTCGCCAAATCCTGCACCGGCACCAACACCAAATCCGACACCGACTCCGACTCCTACTCCGACTCCTACTCCGAGTCCAACCCCGGTGCCGGCACCTGTACCGACGCCAACGCCTGTTCCAGCACCGTCACCATGGCCGACACCAATTCCAACGCCGGCACCTTCACCATGGCCATCTCCAGTACCAAATCCTGCACCGGTGCCCGCACCATGGCCGACACCTATCCCGGCACCTGGTCCGTTCCCGGGACCTGTGACAGGCCCATATCCAGTGCCCGTTCCAGGACCTTATCCGATACCAGTACCCGGACCGTTCCCTGGGCCAGTGTCAGGACCCTATCCTATTCCGACCCCATATCCTGTTCCGGCTCCAAGCCCAATCCCGAGGCCGTTCCCAACAATCCCGGGACCCGTGGTCACAGTACCGTCTCCAGGCCCAGTCATTCGTTACCCAGTGCCTGGATCACGTATCTATCCCCGGGTGACGACAGTAACCAGAACGCGTTATCCGTACCCAAGACCGTTCTAATCTGTCAGAAGGTCAGTGCCGCGCCAATAATGGCGCGGCATTGATTATCATTCGGACAACAAAATTGTTAGAGAGCGGCGCTGAATGGAAAATGGAATTGGGGAGGATGGTTTGCCAAGAAATTTAAAATATGGGGATATTCCAGCTCGCGAGATTTAATTACACGTTTTCATTAAACGCCCGCGCCCGTTTGACACGGGACTCATATGCCTCGCGAGCGATGCGCACGTCATCCAGAAAGTAGGGGAGTTCTTCCAGTGTCAGGGCCTGTGGACCATCCACCAGAGCGGTTGCAGGTTCAGGATGGAAATCCACCAGGATCATATTCGCCCCGGCAATAACACCTTGGGCAGTCACATGCATCACGTCAAGGATGCCATTGGGGTCAGCGCTGCGGCTACCGACACTGTGTGACGGGTCAATGCACACTGGCATCCGGGTTAGACGCCTGACCACCGGAACGTGGGCAAAATCGACAAAATTCCGATGCGGATCACCCATGTTGGTTTTCATACCACGCAGACCGAATACAATCCGGGTATTACCCTCGCTGGCTAGATATTCCGCTGCATTGATGGATTCTTCCAGGGTGATTCCAAAACCACGTTTTAACAACACCGGATAGGTACGTTGGCGTCCGACAGCTTTGAGTAATTCAAAATTCTGGGTGTTGCGAGTGCCAATCTGCAGCATGACACCGGTAGGGTGGCCAGTTTGTTCCATCGCGGTATTGATCTCGTCAACATGGTCTTCATGGGTGATCTCCATGGCAATCACCTTGATATCATATTTACCGGCTAACTCAAAAACGTATGGCAGACATGCTTTGCCATGGCCCTGGAAGGAGTAAGGATTGGTCCGGGGTTTATAGGCACCCATACGCGTACACTGCTGGCCATGTTGTTTCAGGGCCCGCATCATCTGTTCGACGTGTTCCGGTGTATCCACTGCACACAACCCGGCAAAGATATTCAAATTATCCTGGGAGAAGGTGATTCCGTTGTATTCAAACGATGTCGGTCGGTGATCATCGCGATGGCGGCCGATAATGCGGTATTCCTCCGACACGCGGACCACGCGTTCCACCCCGGGCAGGCTTTCTATATCCTGCTTGGGCAGGTTAGCGGTACTACCAATCAAATAGAATTCTGTCAGGACCTGCTGTTTGCCATGTTCCTGATGTTCACGAATCGTGATGTTCGGCAAGTGTTCGAGGTATTCACGTACCGTTTTGTACTCATCACTGGTATGGGTGATGTTGGGCTGCAAAATGACTATCATGTTGCCGTTTCCTACTGGTCGCGATAACGCTTAGTCAGGTCAGCGTAGGCATCGATACGCCGGTCTCGCAGATATGGCCAGATACGGCGTACTTTTTCGACACGCGTCAGGTCCAGTTCCACGGTAAGGACGGTCTCCTGGTCGCGGGGGGCCTGTACCAGGAATTCACCCTGGGGGCCACAGACAAAACTGTTTCCCCAAAACTGAATGCCTTGCTGCTCGTTTCCAGGGGTAGCTTCGAAGCCTGTGCGATTACACACCAGGACAGGGATGCCGTTGGCAACGGCGTGTGCACGTTGTACGGTAATCCAGGCCTCGGTCTGGCGTAGTTGTTCGTCCTGCGTGTCTGCCGGATCCCAGCCGATGGCCGTCGGATACAACAACATGTCAGCCCCGGCCAGAGTCATTAACCGAGCTGCTTCCGGAAACCATTGATCCCAACACACCAGGACACCAAGTTTGCCCAGGCTGGTCTGAATTGGCTGGAAGCCCAGATCTCCCGGTGTGAAATAGAATTTTTCATAGAAGCCTGGATCATCGGGGATATGCATCTTGCGGTAGATGCCGGCCAGGCTGCCGTCGCTGTCGAAGACGGCTGCGGTATTGTGATAGAGACCACTAGCGCGGCGTTCAAACAGTGAGGACACAATAACGACTTGTAACTCCCGGGCAACATCCGCCAAAGCACTGCTGCTTGGTCCCGGGATTGGCTCTGCCAGGTCAAACAGGTTTGTGTCCTCGCTCTGGCAAAAATACAGGCTGGTGTGCAATTCCTGTAATAGCACCAGTTGGGCGCCCTGACTCGCGGCATCACGAATACCGGTAATGGTCCGTGCCAGATTTTCATCCCGCTGGTTGCTACAGCTTTGTTGTACCAGTGCAACTTTAATTGCGCTCGCCTTCATCATGTCAATAGTATATCCCAGTTCAGCAGGGTGAAATGGATGAATTTTGAATGTCAACTTGCTAGTATCCGTGGCTATCGGATACCAAACAACGCTACAAACGATACAGGATGGAACAAAAGCAGGATGACCACCTCAAAACCAAATAATCTTATCAAGCCGTTTTATGTTTTTATGATCTTGCTGTTTGGCTTGAGCGCATGCGCCGGTCCTTCTCAGGAAATGCAGTTATACAATCTGTCACTGTTACGTTACGAACAGGCCTTGCGGTGGCAGGATATCGATGCGCTGGTCAGTTTTCACAAGAATGAATACAACAAGCTGACAAAAGAAAAACGAAAATTTCTGAAACAGTATCGTGTGACATCGTATAACGAGATCTCCAACATCATGGACCCCGATCAGAAACACGCCACCCAGAAAGTAGAAATCAAATATTACAATACTGATTATCAGGTCGTGCATGACCTGACCTTGCATAACCAATGGGAATACGACACGAAAACCAATCGCTGGTACTTGCTCAATCCCTTACCAGCTTTTAAATGAATTCGTTCACTAAGTCAGGCTCAATACACCTTTCGGTAATTGCATGGTCAGGCAGTGCAGACTGCCATATTGTTCGATGATGGCCCTGGCCTGGATACCAATCACTTCTCTATCCGGAAAACATGCCTGCAGGCGCTCTAATACGGTGGCATCGTTTGCATCGTCGTACACAGGAACCAGCACGGCATCGTTGATAACAAGAAAATTGGCATAGCTGGCGGGCAGGCGTTTTCCGTCCTGGTTGTAGATTGCCGCAGGAATAGGGAGCGCAACCAGTCGATAGGGCTGACCGTATTGGGTGCGCAGGGTTTTCAGTTCTGTTTCCAATGCAGCAAGCGAGGGATAGTGAACGTCGTCTTCGCGTTCGCAACTGGTATAGGCAATCGTATCAGGCTGGCAAAAGCGTGCCAGCATATCGATATGGCCGTCGGTGTCATCGCCCTGCAGCTCTCCATGTTCGATCCAGATAACCCGTCTGCTGCCAAATTCCTCGGCAAAGATTTTTTCATAGTCTGGTGTTTGCATGCCGCGATTGCGGGTGTCGGTCAACAGGCACTGGCGGGTAGTTAGCAGGGTGCCTTCACCATCACTGTCTATACTGCCGCCTTCCAGGATTAGGCTAAAAGCCTTGTAGTGAGCTTTGAACAGCGCTTGCTGGGACAACGCATGACAAATACGGTCATCCAGTGAGGCGTCAAATTTACCACCCCAACCGTTGAACCGAAAATCACAGGCAACCAGGCTTGCACCATCAGTGACGCTAATGGGACCACTGTCGCGTAACCAGGTATCGTTGTATGCCACCACCAGCAGGTGCACACGCTGCAGGTTGATACCCTTGCTTGTCAATTTCTCCCGCACTGAAGTTGCCAGTTCCGGGGTCTGGCACAGCAGCACAACATCTTCAAACCGAGTGATTTGCGACACCAGATCACAATAGACCTGTTCGATTCGTGGCAGAAATGGTAACCAATCGGATTGAGCGTGCGGCCAGGCTAATAACACCCCATCTTGCGGTGCCCATTCGGCAGGAAGTAAAAATTGACTAGGCATCACAGCAGCACCCACTGACTGGCCTTGGCCAAGTCAGTGTAAAAAATAGAATCAGATCGTATATCGTATTCAGTGGTGATGGATCACGGAATCCAGCACGATGTCGCGTTCGAAATACACCGTATAGTTGCTGTAGACCCAACGGGTAATGGGAGGGTCGCCAACAGCAGGTATTTTCTCAAGCGGGGCACCAAACCGGGCCTCAACCTGGTCCATGTGCATACCTCGGCCAGGTACAGTCTGCGAAGTGGTTTCCGTCACAGTGTTGGCAGGAGTAGGAGGGGGGGCGGCAGCAGGCTCGCTGGGTTGGGGCATGGATAATACATCCGCCCGGGCCAGTGAGGAGAGTCCGAACACGGCGAAACTGACCCATGTCAGGATTATTATCTTTTTCATGCTGACACCTCTTGTGTAAAGGATAACTTCATAGTACATAAAATATACTACATCAATGGGTTATCGGCAAAAGCTAATCAAATTATTTAAGATATTTTTCGCTCATGCCTTTTACTGCCAATCCCATACCATATATAAGTCCTTGAATCACGCTATGCTATTACTAATATGGGCGAAAATTCGATAGAGTGAAATGGTTTACATCGATAGTCTTTTTACTACAGAGGCCCAAACTACACCTGAACAGGTAACCAACTGGGTGCAATCGCTGGGATTTGCTGCTGATACCGAGCAATCCTCATTGATTCATCGTGCGTTTTTACTCGCCAATTCTGCCCATGGCGGGCAAACCCGGGCCTCGGGAGAGCCATACATCACCCATACCATGGCTGTGGCCGAAATTCTGGTGCAATTGCATCTGGATCCGGAGGCCATCGCGGCTGCCATTCTGCACGACGTCGTCGAAGATACCCCAGTTACCCTGGCCCAGATTGAACAGGAATTCGGCAAATCTGTGGCCAAGTTAGTTGATGGAGTAACCAAGCTGGCTTTCATCGAGCAAAAGGATCTCATTGAACGCGGCACACGCGAACACTTGCATGCTGAGAGTCTGCGTAAACTGCTCCTGGCCATGGCTGAAGACGTGCGGGTAGTACTCATCAAGCTGGCCGATCGCCTGCACAATATGCGCACGCTGAAATTCCTGCCACTGGAAAAGCAGCAGCGAGTGGCGCGGGAAACCATGGATATCTATGCACCTTTGTCCAATCGCCTGGGGATCTGGCAGATTAAATGGGAGCTGGAAGATCTCTCGTTTCGTTTTCTTGAACCTGCAAATTATAAAAAGGTTGCCTCTTTTCTTGACGAGCGACGGGTTGATCGGGAGCGATACATTAACAATGCCATTCGCATCATCCGTGCCGAGATGACGAAGGCCGGCATCAACGCTGATATCAGCGGCCGCCCCAAACACATTTACAGTATCTGGAAGAAGATGCAGCGCAAACACGTAGCCTTCGATGCAGTTTACGATGTACGCGCCATTCGTATCCTGGTGGACAAGGTACAGGATTGTTATGCCGCACTGGGGGCGATACATACCTTGTGGCGTCATATCCCGAAAGAATTTGACGATTATATCGCCACCCCGAAAGAGAATATGTATCAATCGATCCATACGGCGGTGATTGGGCCTGAAGGTAAAACCCTGGAGATTCAAATTCGCACCAGTGACATGCACGCCCATGCCGAGCTGGGAATCGCAGCGCACTGGAGTTACAAAGAAGGCGCCAAGGGCGACGCCAGTTATGATCAAAAGATAGCCTGGTTGCGGCAATTACTGGACTGGAAAGATGAGTCCACTGATGCCGGTGATTTTATCGATCGATTCAAATCCGAAGTATTTCAGGATCGGGTGTATGTCATTACCCCGCAGGGTGACATCATCGATTTACCGCAAGGGGCGACACCATTGGACTTCGCATATTACATCCACACCGATGTCGGGCATCGTTGCCGAGGTGCGCGAATCGAAGGTCGCATCGTAAACCTGACTTATGAATTGAAGAGTGGGGAAGTCGTGGAAATCCTGACCACCAAGACCGGTCAACCCAGCCGCGACTGGCTTAACCCGCAACTGGGCTATCTGAAAACCTCGCGGGCACGCGCCAAGGCGCGGGCATGGTTCAAGCAACAAGACAATGACATGAACATCAGTCTTGGCCGCGATGCGCTGGAAAAAGATTTACGCCGGCTGAATTTGCAAAATATTAACCACAAAGCACTAGCTGAACAGTTTAAATTTCAAAACGTCGACGAATTTTATGCAGCGATCGGCCGTGGTGACATCAGTTCGACGCAAATTGCCTCGCGCGGACAAAGCCTGGTAACACCGGAACCAGCTGCACGGGATCAAATCCCAGTCAAGCGCAAACGACGCAAGGAACATGAAGATATCAATATCCAGGGTGTTGGCAACCTGTTGACCAAACTGGCACGTTGTTGTTCACCGGCACCAGGTGATGCCATCATTGGCTACATTACCCAGGGACGCGGTGTCACAATCCATCGCCGCGACTGTAGTAACATTCTCAAGATGAACGGCGGCAGTCGCGGTCGCCTGATCAATGTGGAATGGGGCGAGCAGGTTCATGAGACCTATCCGGTAGACATCAGTCTGGAAACCATCGACCGCCAGGATTTATTACGGGATATCTTAACTGTGTTAAGTAACGAAAAGATCAACATCAATGCCGTACATACCCAGTCGAACAAACTGGATAGCACCGCCCACATGGAAATGTCCATTGAAGTCGCCAGTGTGGCACAATTAAGCCGGGTCCTGAATCGCCTGGGACAACTCAATAATGTCCTGGAAGTCCGTCGTATCCGAAAAGCGTAGGCAATATAACCCACCGTAAAATTAAGTAGAATTTGTTACCTTGCAGTTTTCCTCGCCTTATATCCCCGCCATCCTGTTACGCCGTTACAAACGATTCCTCGCCGATGTTGAACTAACTGATGGTGAGGTGGTCACGGTACATACGCCCAATACCGGGTCGATGCTCGGGGTGTCGACGCCGGGCATCCGCGTCTGGTTGCGTGATACTCAAAGTACCACACGTAAATACCGCTATTCCTGGGAGATCAGTGAACCGAAGGAACACGTGTTTGTGGGTGTGCATACCGGAATGGTCAATGCACTTGTGACAGAAGCCATTCACAATGGCACTATCCTGGAACTCCAGGGTTACAATAAAGTGGAACAGGAAGTGCCATACGGTGAAGAGAAGAGTCGAATCGACGTGTTACTGGTAAATGACAAAGAGCGGTGTTATGTCGAAATCAAGAATGTCACCGCACGTGATGACAAGACCACCGCCATTTTTCCCGATGCCGTGAGTCTGCGTGGACAAAAACATTTACGTGAGCTTATGCGGGTCGTCGAGACGGGGCATCGCGGGGTTATCTTTTATTGTATTCAACGTGGTGATATCGACAGCTTCCGCCCGGCTGATGAAATCGATAGCGACTACGGGCAATTATTGCGAGAAGCAGCAGCGGCAGGTGTTGATGTACTGGCGTATAAGGCGCAGGTATCACCTGCCCAGATCTGCCTGACGCAGGCTGTTCCGCTACAGATTTAATTGACATCGCTTCTTAGGTTTATGGTCTAATAGCACCCCATGTTCAATCCGGTCGAGCTGTTTATAGGTCTGCGTTACACCCGTGCCAAACGGCGTAACGGTTTTATTTCCTTTATCTCCCTCGTTTCTATTATTGGCATCATTCTGGGTGTCATGGCCCTGATCATTGTCCTGTCAGTGATGAATGGTTTCGAGAAGGAGGTGCGTGATCGCATTCTCAGTATGATCTCGCATATCACGGTCTCCGGTTACGACGGCAAACTGACGGATTGGGAAAAAGTCATTACCCAGGTCAAAAAAAATCCGGAAGTCGTGGGCACAGCACCCTATATTCGCGCTGAAGGCATGTTGATCTACAAACGCGAAGTTCATGGCGCAATGTTTCGTGGCGTTGACCCATCCCTGGAAAAAACTGTGTCGAGGGTAGGCAGCCACATGCTGGAGGGTAAACTCTCTGATCTTAAACCCGGTAAGTTCAATATCATCCTTGGCCAGGACCTGGCGTTTAGTCTGGGTGTAGATGTCGGCGATAAAGTCACCATGGTTACACCCAGTGCCAATATTACTCCGGCAGGTGTGCTGCCGCGGCTGAAACGTTTTACGGTCAGCGGCATATTCAAAGTGGGATTTTATGAATACGACAGCGCTGTCGGTCTCATTAATCTGGACGATGCGGCCAGAGTCTTTCGCATGGGGAACAGCGTATCCGGGGTCCAGGTCCAGGTCAAAAACCTGTTCGAAGTGGCACAGGTCCGGGATAAATTGAAAAACGAATACCTGATGAACTATTGGGTCAAGGACTGGAGCTATTATCACGCCAACTGGTTTCGCGCAGTCAAAATGGAAAAGACGTTGATATCGTTGTTATTGTTTTTGATCATCCTCGTCGCTGCCATCAACATTGTGTCCAGTTTGATCATGGTAGTCACCGATAAACGCAGTGACATAGCCATCCTGCGTACCCTGGGTGCCAGGACACAAACAATTACCCGAATTTTCGTTATCCAGGGCAGTGTGATCGGTGTACTCGGCACCATACTTGGCACCCTGTTCGGTGTGATTATCTCGCTCAATCTGGAATCGATGTATACCTGGCTGGAACACGTCTTACACCGACAACTCATCGATGGCAGTGTTTATTTGATCAGTACACTACCTTCGGATTTGCACTGGGATCAGGTGCTATGGATCAGTGCCGCTTCCATGATTACGTCGATCCTGGCGACCATCATCCCGGCACGGCGTGCCAGCAAAACCCAACCCGCCGAGGCGTTACGATACGAATGAGCCAGGTACAAGTCGATACACAGCAGGCCGTCGTCGCCTGCCAGCACCTGGCCAAGACCTACGTCGAAGGTCCGGAGCCAGTCACGGTATTGCAAGATATCAATTTTGCGATCTATCCCGGCGAACAGGTGGCAATTGTCGGGGCATCCGGGTCAGGGAAGAGTACGCTGTTGCACTTACTCGGTGGCCTGGATATTCCCAGTGCCGGGAGTGTGTATGTGGCCGGGAAGGACATGAGCCAGTTAAGTGACAATGCCCGTGGCTTGTTACGCAATCAGACCCTGGGCTTTGTCTACCAGTTTCATCATTTGCTGATGGAATTTACCGCTCTGGAAAATGTGGCCATGCCGTTACTGATCCGGGGGACAAAACCTGAAGACGCAGCAGGGCAAGCACGTGCAATACTTGAGCGTGTCGGGTTAGGGCATCGTATCGAACACAAACCACACGAACTCTCCGGGGGCGAACGCCAGCGTGCCGCTATTGCCCGCGCCCTGGTCACCCAGCCGCGCTGTGTCCTGGCTGACGAACCCACCGGAAACCTGGATGGCAAAACTGCTCACCAGGTATACGAACTCATGTTGGAATTAAATGCCCAGCTCGCCACCAGTTTTATCGTGGTGACCCATGATATGAGTTTTGCGGAAAAGATGGGGAGGGTATTACATTTACAAGATGGTATTTTATCTAAATAAAACAATTAGTTATAGATTGTTTTTAATCTATAATTAAAGTGATTTATTAAGTAAACAACTGTCTAGTGTTTCGCCATTGTGCGCTTCTGTTTACGATCCTGCCATTGCTTGAGTACGTGCCAACGCCAAATCAGGCGAATGGCTGCTGAACCCAGAATGGCGCTGGCCATACCACAAATAAAACAACCCAGTAAAAATGGCTGCCAGATCGATCCCAGTTCGGTCTGTAACCAGGTCCAGCTCAATTCAAACGTGTGCTTTTTGACTGGAGTCTGCAGTATCCAGGCGCCTACCTTGTAACAGAAATAAAAGACCGGTGGCATGGTCACAGGATTGGTCAACCACACCAGGCCTATGGAAATCGGCAGGTTTACCCGGAACAGGATTGCCGCAGCCGCGGCAAAAACCATTTGTGTCGGTAACGGAACGAAGGCCATGAACAGCCCGACAAAAAATGCGCCAGCAACAGAACGGCGGTTTAGATGCAGCAGGTTAGGGTCGTGCAGCAGTTTACCGAAAATCTTGTTGAGCTGGGGGTGGCTGCGGATTTTTTCGTGGTCCGGCATCCACCGCTTGATGAATTTCTTGGGCATGACAACTTAACCTGGATGGTACTCCTTGCTATTATGCCAATTTTCTAACAGGGACGTTAGAGAATGCTGCAATCAGGGACGCTCGCCTTTCTGGCGGGCATTTTACTCTTACAGACCCGCGCTGTCTTGCCACCTGTCTGGTGGTTATACTGCCTGCCCTTTGCCGTCGCGGGTATTGCGATTAATCGTTACCGCGGACTAACTCTTATTTGTTGTCTAGTCACTGGCTTTCTATGGGCTCAGTTTCAGGCAAACACGTTAATCCATCAGCGACTTCCTACCCACATTACCCACAAGACACTCCACGTAAGAGGCTATGTTGCCTCGTTGCCAGAACAGTTAGCTAATCGCACGCGGTTCGAATTCGACATTATCCAGATTGATTCACCAACACTCACTGCGTTTCCACACAAAGTTCGCCTGTCCTGGTACAGCGAGAAATCCCTGATGTTGCGTCCAGGAGACGAGTGGCAACTGAACCTGCGGCTGCGATCACCACATGATTTCATGAATCCAGGATCTTTCGATTATAACGCCTGGTTGTTACAACAAGGCATTGTGGCAACCGGTTACGTCTATGGTAAAGGCAACAATACCTTGCTCAGCCATTCAAGCTGGCGGTATCCGTTACAAACAATTCGCTTTCACTGCCTTAACCATTTACAAACAGCACTCGACGGCGTACCTGCCGCAAGTTTAATCAAAGCCCTGATCATCGGCGATCGCAGTGGGATCACTCGGACAGACTGGACAGTGTTACAACACACCGGGACAGTCCATTTGATGGCCATCTCCGGTTTGCATGTGGGTATGATTGCAGGTTTTGTGTTTTTTATTGTGCTGCAGATTTGGCGTCAAGTGCCACGTTTGTGTCTGGTATTTCCTGCCCCCAAAGCAGCAGCCATTGCCGCATGGTTGGCAGCATTGCTATATGCTGGACTGGCCGGATTTTCCATCCCCACTCAACGCGCCTTGATTATGCTGGCCGTCATTTTGTTTTCTGTGTATTTGCAACGCACGCACAAACCCTCTCAAGTAATTTCTGTTGCCCTGTTACTGGTCTTATGTCGGGATCCTTTTGCTGTGTTGTCAGCCAGTTTTTGGTTGTCATTTAGTGCGGTAGCATTAATTTTTTATCTATTACAAATCATCCCGCGTCATCGATCCGGTATAGCGCATTGGTGGCGCATGCAATTCGCTATCAGCCTGGGATTATTGCCGCTGGTGATTTTGTTTTTCCAACAGGCGCCGTTACTTTCACCCTTTGCAAATCTAATCGCGATACCCTGGGTTAGTCTGCTGATTTTACCTCTGGCATTGTTGAGTACGGTGCTATCTCCACTTAGCCACACTCTGGGGCAGTGGGGCTTGCATTTAGCCGCAAACTTAATGCATCTGTTGCAATTACTTTTACAGTGGGCGGCTTCACTTAAATGGAGCCTGGTCTATCTACCTGCACCGCATTTTGTTGGAATGTGCCTGACTCTGGTAGGTATTGCGGTCTTATTGATGCCACGACCCATACCCGCCCGTTATCTGGGTTTGGTGTTGTGCTTACCTGTCTTCCTGCCCGGAGTTAACGCCCCGGCTTGGGGTAATGTCCGTTTGAGTTTGCTGGATGTGGGTCAAGGTTTGGCCACGGTAGTGCAAACTGCACATCACACCCTGGTGTTCGATACTGGACCGCGTTTTAGTAAAACGTTTGATACCGGGCAAGCCGTGATTCTTCCTTTCCTGCATAATCAACACATATCGACTGTCGATACTCTATTGCTAAGTCACAGTGATGCCGATCATATCGGTGGAACAGTATCGTTGCTCGAGGGTATGCCGGTCAGGCAAATTATCAGCAGTGTTCCATGGATATTGAGAGATATGCGGGATACTGCCTGTCTTGCCGGTCGTCAATGGCAATGGGATAACGTGAAATTTGAGATTCTCTACCCATCGTCCGCCGAATATGCCCAGGCGTCGACAGATAATAACCTTTCTTGTGTGTTACAAATCACAACGGCTACACACCGACTGTTATTGACAGGGGATATTGAGTTTCCTGCCGAGGCCAGACTGCTTGCCCGCTATGGTGAGAAACTTCGCAGTGGCATATTGGTCATACCACACCATGGCAGTAAAACCTCCTCGACCCCCGTGTTTCTGGATGCTGTACAGCCAATGCTGGCGCTGATTCCTGCTGGTTGGCATAACCGTTTTCATCTGCCTGCGAAAGTGGTGATGGCCCGGTTACGAAGCCGACAACTAACTGTACTGAATACGGCCACCTCGGGGGCCATCCAGATTGATGTCGGGTACGACCTGCATATCAGGCGGTATAGACAGGAACACCGGCGCTACTGGCAGGTTTGGTAACGGGAAAATGACTTCACCCTGTGGCTGCTCTTTGTTAAAGTTAGCCCTCGTTGAGATTCGCTAAGTTATTAAAATTAAAGGAGTGATTGAGTGTACGAAATCATAGTCTCTGGTGGCTGGCTCATGATTCCGATCCTGTTGTGTTCGGTCGGTGCCGTGGCAATTATTGGCGAGCGCTTCTGGTCGCTGCAAACCCGCAAAATCACTCCAACTAACCTGGTTACGCAGATCTGGCAGTGGCACAAGGCTGGCACCATCGACGACAAACACCTGGAAGCACTGACCGCCAGTTCACCGTTAGGCCGGATTCTAGCTGCCGGTTTGGTAAACCGGAAACATCCGCGGGAGATTATGAAGGAAAGTATTGAAGATACCGGACGCCAGGTAGTGCATGAACTGGAACGCTATCTGAATACGCTGGGGACGATTGCCGCGGCCAGCCCTTTGCTCGGTCTGCTGGGTACGGTATTTGGCATGATCCAGGTCTTTTCTGCGATTACGGTCCATGGCGTGGGCAATCCCAGCATTCTCGCGGGTGGTATCGCTCAGGCCCTGATTACCACTGCCGCCGGCTTATCGGTCGCGATCCCGGCTTTGATTTTCCATCGATACTTCCGCGGCAAGATTGATGCACTGGTACTCAAGATGGAAGAAGAGGCCCTGAAGATGGTGGATGTCATGCATGCCGAACGGGCAGAGCGCAAAACCCGAGTTTAATCTATGAACTTTCGTAAAAAACAGGAAGAGCCATTGGATGTAAACGTGACACCATTGATTGACGTGGTGTTCCTGTTACTAATTTTCTTCATGGTTTCCACCACCTTCAACAAAACATCCGAGGTCCAGATCGACCTGCCTAAGGC
>JBECKZ010000179.1:0-53648 GCA_040235555.1 Thiohalomonadales bacterium
CTGGTCGCCCGTATTGCCGTTGTGGCTTATCGTGCTCGGCTTCCTCTTGATCTCGCTCGGCTACGCTTTCGCTGCGTGGGCATTGATCGAGAACCGCTTTTTCTCCAGCGTGGTACGTATTCAGGTGGATCGTGGGCATGTGGTGTGTGACAGTGGCCCCTATCGGGTTGTGCGACATCCGGGTTATGCTGGAAATTTGTTGGCACTTCCGGGTATGGTGCTGGCCTTTAGCTCAATGTGGACACTTATTCCGGCGGCGGTGGCGCTAATCATCGCGGTGATTCGAACGGTGCTGGAAGACCAGACTCTTCAAGACGAGTTGCCGGGCTATCGTGACTATTCTCGACGCGTGCGCTATCGGTTGATTCCTGGGATATACTGAGAGACCTGAGTGATGGATGTCCCAGGTCAAAGATTGAGATCCAATCGAGAGAGTTGCTTGCCGCCGCCTAACAAGGGTGTTCAAGTGGACCCAATGCCGCGTCGCTTGTGCTCCTTTCATTGGTCCACTTACCGCCAACGTTAGCGGTAAAAGGAAAAAAACCAAATATGAAGATTTATGGCTACAAGGATGAAGGTCTAGATTTCGATCAAATCGTGCCAGCTGAACTTGCTGAAATCACATTAGTTGCGAATCCAGAAGAACTAAAAATTATTGCAAATTTTTTAAGCTCTGCAGCAGATGAAATGATTCGAATGGGTGAATCATATGATCATGAGCATTTATCAGATAAAAACAAAATATTTGTAAATTTACCCCATTTTGTCGTGGCACGTGAAAGATAGTATGACTTTCGCGAACAAGCCGTTCAACCACGCAGGGCCTTTGGCCCTGCTCGGACCCTCAACCGCTGCGCGGTTTTTCGACGCCACTGGCCTTAAACGTTAATCCTCACGTGTAGGAAATACCAATGGTTCAAAAGGAAAATACCAGGAGGCAGGCGGAAAAGAATCCCGCCACCAAGAAGGCAAACCCGGAATCACCATCCAGACTGATCGACGCCATGCTTAAGGAGCAGCGAGACTGGCGGGGCAAAACCCTGGCACATATCCGAGCTCTCATCAAACAGGCTGATCCAGATGTGGTGGAAGAATTGAAATGGCAAAAGCCATCCAACCCAGCCGGGGTCCCGGTGTGGTCTCACGATGGGATGATTTGCACCGGCGAGACATACAAGCACTACGTCAAGCTGACCTTCGCCAAAGGTGCCGTGCTCGAGGACCCTGACCACCTCTTCAACGCCAGCCTGGAGGGTAATGTCAGGCGTGCCATCGATATCCGTGAAAACGACACAATCGAGGAGGAGGCATTCAAGGCCTTGATCCAGGCAGCGATAGTGGAGAATCAGCGGTCCAGTGTAGCCAGGTCACGGGGACGTGGCCGCAAATAAAAAGCCTTTCCTGAAGATTTCATTGTGAGGGGTAACGCTGGGGAGAGGCTTCTCCCCCACGTGTTTTTCAAATTTCCGAATTAAAATTAATTTTCGTTCTGGAGCCTGTTTGCGTTATTTCTATTGGTGCCTCATCTGATTTTGCATCTGCTTCATCATTGCCGCCATGGACATGGTTCTATAACCGGTAGGTAATTGTAAATAATGTGCAGGTGGTGTGACGCCTTCCTTGATCTTTTTCACTTCCATCATCGTATTGCCGTTTTGATCGATTGTTTTCAGGATGACGCCATATTTTTCCTTCGGCAATTTCTCAATTTGCTCATCAGCAGCACCACAGGCGGTTGCGTCATGTGACCCCGCCTGGGATAGCTTGGACATCACATCGTAGAATTTTCCAAGCTGCTGATACTTGAGGACGTCTTTGGAAAAGAACATCGTGTAGCATTTCTTGCCATTGGCGCTGACGAGATATTTATGTGTGCTAAAGCCTGCGATATCAGGGCCACGACCCTGGCTGTCTATTGAGATCTTGGCATGTGGAGTTTGTGGAAGCGGTAAACCGGGAAGCGAAAACTTGGAGATATCCACCAGGATTTTTGAAGTGGGGACCACGCCATACATTTTATTGGCCTTCAGGTCGATAATCATTTCCTTTGGGGCATTGTCCTGGCCCTGTTGTTGGAGTATCGCCATGTGTGCATAACTGTCATTGATCCAGACGCGGGAAAGATGGTTATCTTTAGTCGTGGCCTCCATCATGGTGGCGGCATAGAGCGGTGTGGTGCCGATTGCGAAAAGAATTGCGGACAGAAAGAATTGTTTCATCTGATGTTCCCTCTTTAATATTATTGTTTTAGTTGGCCCGGATACCATCCTGACCAGCTCTCCGTTTGGGATAATAACTTACTGTATTCGCGAATTGAAGGCTGGATTAGTTTCGCTTCTCAGGGCGTATTTTGTTATGCGTTGGATATGAAAACAGCAGGGCTAACGTAAGAATATAAAGTATATAGGCGTTGAGGATATGCCAGATAAAGTGAGTACCTAGCGGCCAGACCGGACACAGGGCAAAGTCCAGGGTGCGGAACACGAGGGAGATGGCAAACATGCCACCGGCCAGCAAAAGGCGATTGGCCGCAGGGTGTTGTATGTGTTTACTGTAGATACCCATGAGGAGCAGGGTCACTAATGTCGGCAGGTAAAACATTGAGCCGTTGAGGGTTTGCGGTGGAAAACGCAGTTGCAGTCCGATGTTGACGACGTGATACAACAAAAACATGACCAGTATCAGCAGTGGCTTGAGTCGGGCAATTCGGCCCAGGAAGCTGAGTAGATAAAGACTTATATATATAAGTATCGGGACGACATCCATCCATTCGGTTGAAGGGGTGGCCAGGGTGTGCCAGAGAAAACTGCCGACGGCAATACAACACAACAAACCAATCAGTACGACGATGTCGAGCAAATTCCTCAGCGGGACGCGGGCACGGATCAAACGCCATAACAGCAGGCCCGCCGCAATCACAAAGGCGATATTGGAGAGGGCATTGACCGGTTCTGCCCAGAATGCCGAACTCAGTCTTTCGCAATAATGAAATACCATGCGCGTCAGCCCAGTGATAACAAGTGTTGAGTAACGTTAAGTATACGCGTTGTTTATTGTTCTTTTTGACCTGTCCCGATTGTTTCGCTATAAAGAAAAGTATATGCCACACTGAATAAATGACATGTCACATGCAAGCAGGAATGGCATTTAAGGGGGAATCGTGAACTACAAGAAATTCTACAGCATACTGTCCAAAGAAATGCCCGAGTGGGTTGCAAAGGGATGGGTCAATAGCGGGAATGATAAAGCCATTCTCGAGTATGTGGCCGCGCGACACAAAGGCACGCCCTGGCTTACCTATGCGTTTTCGATCCTGGGTGTGTTGTTGCTGGGCTCCGGCATCATCACCTATTTTGCCGCGAATTGGGGAGACATTCCCAAGCTCCTGAAACTGGTTATTTTGTTTGGTTCCATGTGGCTGGCTTACGGGGCGGCCTGGCAGGCCTTGCGTGATCAGCATGCGCCAATGTTGGGGCAGGCACTGTTGCTGTTCGGTGCCATCCTGTTTGGTGCCAACATCATGCTTATTGCTCAGATCTACCATATCGATTCGCATTTCCCCAATGGTATTTTGCTGTGGTCATTGGGTGCGCTGGTGGGGGCTTATCTGGTCCGTTCGCAACCGATGCTGGTGATTGCAATCGTGCTGGCCGGGTTGTGGACAACGCTGGAATTGCAGAGCTTCTGGTACCGGCATGGCATCCATTGGTCGTTTCTAATCCTGTGGCTGGCATTTCTACCCCTCATTTATCGCCACCGTTTTCGCCCGGCCCTGCACGTGGCCATGATCGCCCTGTTAATCTGGAGCGTTTACTCATATGGCAGCTATGGATTGTTCTGGGCGACCAGAACCAAGTTATATATGGTCCAGGTTTATTTTCTAATCTATCTTGCGTTGTTCATCCTGGGCATGTTGTTTGTTACCTATGAACGACTGGCCATTTTTGCCCGTATCGTCCAGCGTTACAGTCTGTTTGCCGTCCTCGTTTGTGCCTACGCACTGACGTCTCCGTATATCCAGTCACGAAGATGGCTCTACAGTCATGCGGGTACAAATTCGCGTCTGCCGGCGGATAGTGGTTTTCTGAGCGTGACCTTTGCGGCACTGATCCTGGTCGTGGCGCTGGCGCTTTGGCATCGTGCGCGGACCGGTAAGGGAAATCAGCCGAACTATCTCAAATGGGGGCAAGTCCTGATAGCGGCCATCGTGGTCTTGATCCTGATTAATCTTTTCCTCGGTGGGGTGAGCGGCAGTCTGATCGCGATTCTGTTTAATCTCTTGTTGTTTGCGGGATTGCTGTGGCTTATCTATGCGGGCATGCACAGCGATGACAGGTTTCTGGTCAATATGGGATTTGTGTTTTTTGGTTTCACTCTACTGAGTCGCTATTTTGATACCTTCTGGACCCTGCTCAACCGCTCCTACTTCTTCATGATCGGCGGCCTGATCCTGATCGCAGGGGGCTATTTCCTCGAGCGCAAACGCCGGCAGTTGACACACGAGATTGCGGCACGCCGTGAAGGAGGTGATGCATGAAACTCGGTTGGCGCATCACCCTGATCGTGTTGCTGCAAAGCGTGGCACTCATCGCCATGATTGGCATCAAGCAGTATACGCTTGCTACCGGCGTGCCGGTGGTTATCAAGACTAAGCCAATCGATCCACGTTCGCTGTTCCGGGGAGATTATGTCCGGCTCAACTATTCCATCAGCCTGTTATCGCTGGCGGAATTGGGCGGTGACAAGCACTTCGTGCGCGGGGATACCGTGTATGTGGTGTTGCATAAGCAAGGGGAATATTGGGAGGCGTTGTCGGTGCACCATCACATGCCGAAAGTTGCCAGCGACCAGGTGGCGATCAAAGGTGAAGTGCAATATGCCTATGGCACGGGTTATACCCGACAGGGTCAGGCTTCACCAGAGGCCACTACCCGGATCAATGTGAAGTACGGGGTGGAAAACTATTTTGTCCCGGAGCGGCAAGGCCGTGAACTAGAACGGCCAAAACAGGGGGAAACCATCTCGATTCGACTGGTAGTCGATCGTTTTGGCAATGCCGCGATTAAGGCGGTGTTGGTCAACGGTGTTGCTCGTTACGTAGAGAAGGTATTCTGAGCAATGAAATGTACTGCCAAAGTGTTATTGGTACTTGCCAGTGTTTGTATATCTGGCACGACAATGGCAGCAGACCAGCTTGCACTGGAAAAGGTCACCGGCAATGTCTATGCGATCGTCGGTAGCATGGGTAACCGCAGCCCCGTGAACCTGGGAAACAATGCGACATTTGGCTTTGTCGTCACGCCGGTGGGAGTTGTCCTGATCGATCCGGGTGGCAGTTACAAGGGCGCACAACAATTAGATGCAGTTATCAAACGTGTGACAGACAAGCCCGTGGTCAAGGTGATCAATACCGGCGGACAGGATCACCGCTGGCTAGGGAATGGCTATTTCAAACAATTGGGTGCCGAGATTATTGCCAGTCAGGCTGCGGTTAAGGATCAGAAGGCACGTACCCAGGACCAGCTTTTTATGTTGGGTAATTTGGTCGGGGTTAAAGGTCTTGAGGGGACCAATCCTGTCTATGCCAGTCGTAGCTTTAATCACAAGCTGAAGTTTGAACTCGGGGGCACCCGCTTCGAGATCTACCATGACGGCCCGGCACATACGCCGGGAGACAGCTTTGTCTGGCTGCCGCAACAACAGGTCATGTTCAGCGGAGACATCGTCTTTACTGAACGGATGCTGGGGATTCTCGACTATTCGCACAGCAGGAACTGGGTGAAGGTGTTTCAGGACATGGCAGCGTACCACCCGAAATATCTTGTCCCTGGTCATGGTCATCCTACCAGCATGGCTAAAGCGAAGGCGGATACCTACGATTACCTGATCTTCGTGCGTGATGTGGTCGCGAAATTCATGAAAACAGGTGGTGACATCAGTGACGTGGGTTATATCGACCAGAGCAGGTTCAAGTACCTGTTAAATTTCGATACGCTTGCCGGCAGGAATGCACAAAGGGTGTATAGCGAGCTTGAATGGGAATGATCTAAACAGATATTACACCTATGCGAATCGATCAATTGCAAATCAGCTATCTTGCCGATCATCCGCAATTTATCGATACCCTCGCACCGTGGGTCTTTGCGCACTGGCAGCCGATCATTGGTGATGTCTCACCTGAGACGCGTGCAGCCAAGTTCAGAACCCATCTCAATAAAGATACATTGCCCATTGCCCTGGTCGCACATGATGATGACGAGGTTTATGGTACGGCTTCGCTGCGGGTTCATGATCTGCCGGGGCGAGAAGATCTCAGTCCATGGCTCGGTGGTGTGTTTGTTGGTGAGCCGTATCGTGGTCGTGGAATCGGAACACGTTTGTGTGCCACGGTGGAAGAATTAGCGAAATCACGGTTTCCAGATCAAGTGTTTTATTTATTTACCCTGGATAAACAGCTATGGTATCAGCACATGGGCTGGTTCGTTCGTGAGTCCTGTACCTGGTGCGGGCACGAAGGCGTCATCATGGAAAGGCATTTGGGCTGTTAGCTAACCTGAATGTGAAAATATAATTCCAGGGATAATGATCTTCCCTCAGCCTAGACGGTTCGAGTCGTCCCTCTAAGGCTATGGGGCATACCTGTTGTGCGGTAATGCAAAATTATAGTTGTGTATACAACTATAATTGTTTATACTACTGTAATGTTCGAGCGATGCCTGTATTTTAATGTAAATGCCCTGACACGTGCTGTTAACCAGATCTGGGAAGAGGCGTTTGCCGAATTCGATTTGTCCCCATCGCACGCATACCTGCTACGCTTGGCCCTGACCAGTCCGGGGCTGACACCCAAGCAAATCAGCCAGGAACTAAAACTGGAAAAGTCGACGATCACACGCTTTCTGGATGCCCTGGTGAAGAAAGGTTTTATCCGGCGGCAAAAGAGTCCCAGTGGGGATGCCAGGGAGCAGGGTATTTATCCGACCAGGAAGGCCGAAAAGATAGCAGCGCAGTTGGAAGAAAAAGGCAATGTCTTGTACCAGAAAATGATCGACAGTATTGGTAAAAGTGAATTAACGACACTGGTAGCACAATTACGCAAGACTGAAGCGAATATAAGGTAAAAATTTTTTGCAGTATTAGTTGTATATACAACCAATAAAGGAGGTTCATATGAATGTTATTCAATCCGCTATTACTGGGCAGGAGGCCGATGTACAGGGCATATCTCCCTATTCTGCTTTATTCGATTTTTATAACGCCTTTAATAATCAGAACCTGGAGCTTATGGAGACGAACTGGTTGCAGAGTGAAGAAGTGTCGATGTCGAATCCACTGGGGGGAGTAAAACGTGGCTGGAGTGACATCAGGAGAGTGTATGAAAAAATATTTACAGGTAATGCACGGGTCTATGTCGAATTCTACGACTATTCAATTCACCCCGTTGAGGAAATGTTCATTGCCGTTGGTAAAGAAAGGGGCACGCTAACTGTTAATCGTAAAATCATAGAACTGGCGATACGAACGAGTCGTACATACCGTATGCAAGACGGGCAGTGGAAACAACTGCATCACCACGGATCGATTGATAACGCATCAATATTGGCAGAATACCAGGCCACTGTCTTAGGCAAATACACAGGAGATGAATAATGAAACCGGAACTTTCAACTGAATTGTATTGGTTAACCTTGACTGTCTTGATGACAGCAGTGTTTTGGATTCCCTATATTCTCAATCGGATGCTGGATCAGGGGATATTGTCTGCCTTGTGGGATCCGTACGGCCATACTGATACCCAAAGGGCGTGGGCGCGGCGAATGATGCAGGCGCATGTGAATGCGGTGGAAAACCTGGTTATATTTGCACCGTTGGCGATTTTGATTCAAATAACAGGTTTGAATTCAACAACTACATCGACAGCTTGTATGGTCTACTTTTTTGCACGATTGGCGCATTACCTGGTATTTACCTTTGCCATACCCCTGTTTAGAGTTGTCACATTTCTGGTTGGGTTTGGTGTCCAGGTAGTATTGGCAAGCAAATTACTGGGGTGGGGATAGAAATCCGGAGGGTTTTCGGGTAACAATTAAGTTCTATTTCATTCACCGGAAGGGTACAAGAATGAAGGACCTTACTTCCTTACCAGATAACCTGCCAGTCCCAGTCGATGATGGGGCCTGTGATCATTTAGCGGGGATGCACCTGCCATCGTTGACTCTGGCCGCCACCTCCGGTGAAGCTGTTAATCTGGGTACAATGTCGGGGACTATCGTTGTATATTTCTACCCGATGATTGGCAGGCCTGACAGTCCGCCGCTGGTTGGCTGGAATGAAATACCTGGTGCGCGGGGATGCACGCCACAAAGCTGTGCATTCCGGGATCAGCATACAGCGTTACTACATTTTACGGACCATATTTTTGGCGCCAGCGCCCAACCGCTGGCTGATCAGCAAGAGGCACAGCAGCGTCTTGGCTTGCCGTTTGTGTTGCTCAATGACAGTGATTTTGCTTTAACAAAAGCATTGCGCTTACCTACTTTTGAATACCAGGGGAGGCAACTTATCAAGCGGCTGACCCTGATAGTTGTGGATGGTATTATCCGGAAAGTATTCTATCCGGTGTTTCCGCCGGACAAAAATGCGGAAGAGGTCATAGCCTGGTTTAAACAGAGTCGCGCCTGACTAAAAGTTTACATTCCAACCTGGAAACGCGATTAGTTTTTCAGGCACAACTGGCCAAAGGAGGCACCATGCAGCTTCCGTTCACCGTCGATCAATTTTATGGCGTGTTCCGTGACTACAACACAACATTCTGGCCCGCCCAACTTGTGTTGCTGGTACTTGCCATGGTCGCAGTCATCCTGGTTGTATTCCCGCGACGTTGGACTGGAATTGGTGTCTCAGCCATCCTGACTTTTTTCTGGGCATGGATGGGTATCGCATATCATTTGGTATTTTTTACTTCCATTAATCCCCTGGCTTATGTGTTTGCGATTATCTTTATTATTGCTGCAGTGATCTTTTTCTGGCTGGGCATCGTTCGCAAGCGACTGGAATTTTATCTGGTATTCGGTGCGAATACGTTTATAGGTGCCATACTGATCGTGTATGCCCTGGTCATCTACCCGGCATGGTCTGTCACCGCGGGCCACCCTTATCCTCAATTACCGACGTTTGGGCTCCCTTGTCCGACAACGATATTTACGATTGGATTGCTTTGCTGTTTAGTCCGTCCGTACCCACGCATTGTGCTGGTGGTGCCAGTACTATGGGCACTTGTCGGGGGACAGGCGGCGTTCTTGTTGGGTGTGCCGCAGGATATGGGTTTACTGGTGGCGGGTGTGGCTGGCATCGTGTTGATGTTACGGGCAAAGACCGTTTCAACTAACTAAGATAGTTACATCGTTATAATGTGTACACTACTGACAGAGGTGTAAATGACTTTCTATCTGGTTAAAATCGCAGTGACGACAATTCTGATTGTGGTCATAGCCGAGGTAGCGAAACGCAGTTCTTTCGTTGGCGCAATTCTGGCATCTGTGCCTTTAGTTTCCGTGCTGGCGATGATCTGGTTGTATATCGATACCAAAGATACCACCAAGGTTAGCGCCCTATCGACGAGTGTATTCTGGCTGGTACTGCCATCGCTGGCTTTGTTTGTGGTCCTGCCGTTCTTATTAAAACATGGTGTTAACTTTTACCTTGGCATGGGTATTTCCATCGCCATCACCGTCGTGTGTTATTTTTTGATGGTGGCGTTACTCAATTTATTTGGCGTGAAACTTTGAATGCCTCAGCGCCGACTGAAATCCATGGCCAGGTGAGCCTCGGCTTCGAACCGGTACGCGATATCTTCGCTGAAAATTTTACCAAGCGCGGCGAACTGGGCAGTGCCTGTTGTGTGTATTACCGCGGTGAGAAAGTCGTTGACCTATGGGGCGGGGGGCGCAACAAGGCGACCGGTGAACCCTGGCAAGAGGACACCATGGTCCTGGTTTACTCGACGACCAAGGGCTTGGCAGCGATGACGCTTGCTGTTGCGCATTCGCGCGGTTGGCTCGATTACGATGAGCTTGTCGCTACGTACTGGCCGGAGTTTGCCCAACAGGGCAAAGAACTGATTACAGTACGTCAACTGCTGGCACACCAGGCGGGCTTGTTTGCCCTCGATGTCCCGCTTGATAAAAACCTAGTTGCGGATCTGGATCGTCTTGCTGTCGTGTTGGCAATACAGAAACCGGCCTGGCCGCCCGGCACGCACCAGGCCTATCATGCGATCACACTGGGTTTTTACGAAGGCGAGTTACTGCGTCAGATCGATCCCCAACACCGCAGCCTGGGACAATTCTTTCAGGACGAGATCGCCAGTCCGCTGGATATCGACTTTTACATTCGCATGCCTGAATCCATTCCCAACGAGCGTCTGGCAATCTTGTCACGACCGAGTGTGTTGGCAATGTTGACAGGCTTTCCTCTGCGATTTGTGCTCAGTGCCTTTTATCCGCGCTCGAACATCAATCGCGCATTACGGGGTTCCATGTTTGCGCATGATGCGCAGCATATCTACGCACGCAACTTCGAAGTACCTTCCGGTGGCGGTGTGGGCACGGCACGTGCGATTGCCCGTGCTTATAGTGAATTTGCTACAGGCAGCAAGGTACTGCAGTTGCGCCCGGAGACCCTGCAGGCATTAACTGCCCCGGCATCGCCGTCGGCACACGGTTTCTTTGATGAATGTGTGAAGGGAGAGGTTCAGTATTCGCTCGGCTTCATGAAGCCAAGTCCCGCTATCCCGTTTGGTGGGCCAGTTTCGTTTGGTTTTCCCGGGGCAGGTGGTGCCATGGGTTTTGCCGATCCTGAAGCGGGTGTTGGGTATGCGTATGTGACCAACCGAATGGGCACGTCGTTGACGGGTGATCCGCGGGATATTGCGCTGCGCAATACCGTATATTCCATTCTTCAGACAGCATGAACTGGGACAGAAGTGATGAATACCATAGCGTATCTGTTTTGAAGTACCTCAGTAACCCCCGCTTATAACTTATTGTCAGGCTGCGGAAGCAGATGTGGACGTGTATGTGGGCCATCAGTATCGCAGACTGCGCTTGACAAGTCAGTGCGTCAGGCTCATCATTTTCGCATTCATCGAAATGAGGTCAGATATGGCTAACGGCCGTCCGCTCAGTAAATCCGCCGATGTGTGCAAGGTTCCCTGCTTTGACCATGCCAAGGTAAATAGCCTGCGTGCCAGCCTGGCAAAGCAGGAGGCGCAATTGCCGGCGTTGGCAGAGTTTTACAAATTGCTGGGTAACACTACCCGCTTGAAAATTCTCCTTGCCCTGGAAAAAACAGAATTGTGTGTCTGCGATATTGCCCACGTACTTGGGCTTAGCATCGCGGCTACCTCGCACCAGTTAAAACAGTTGTACGATGGCGCCTGGCTGCATAAACGCGACGACGGCAAGATGGTGTATTACCGCTTGCAGAATGCGAATCTGCTTACGGCGGTGAAGGGGGATTTGAAACTGCTGGTATCACGCGCCGGGTAATGGGGCACAGGCTGACATGGTAATCACGACCCAACAGAAGACCCAGATAGAAACCGAATTAAATGCAGCTATGGCAGCGAAAAAGTGCTGGCGCTGTGGTTGTTATCAGGACACGGTGAAGACACTTCGTGATTCGAAATTGGTCCACGAGGCTTTTGGGTCATTGTTAAATGCGGCGCAAGACCTGTTTGAAACACAACGCTACGATTGTCTGGGTTGTGAGGTCTGCTGGCCTGCGATTGCACAGAATCTGGCCGCAGAGATTGATCCCGCCGTGGCCGAAGGCAGTCACTGCGCCACGGCCACACCAGAGACTCGCAGTGGTTGGCCACCCTTGCCCGGTAATTATCGGGTCATGCGTTTTCAGGCACCGGTAGCTGTATGTACACTCAATTCCGAGCACCTGATCAAATCCCTGTGCGAACATGAGCTGGCCGGTGTATCTATCGTAGGGAGTTTGCACACCGAGAATCTCGGTATCGAGCATTTGATACGCAATATATTGAGCAATCCGCATATTCGATTTTTGTTGGTCTGCGGTGAAGATACTCGTAATGCGATTGGCCATTTACCGGGGCAATCACTGCTGGCGCTTGCGCAACATGGTACCAATGACAAGATGCGCATCATTGAGGCCAAAGGTAAGCGTCCCTTGTTAAAAAACATTGCGTTGGAAGAGATTGAGGCATTTCGTCGACAGGTACAAGTCATCGATCAAATCGGGAATGCTGAGGTGGAGTCCATCAGCTCACTTATCACCGCCATGGCCAGTAATGATCCGGGCCCGTTTGCCGATGCACCTGCAGATATGAATCCAGTGGCAGTTGAAGTGGCTGCAGAACCGGGACAGCTGGTACTGGATCCGGCGGGTTATTTCGTGGTGTACCCTGATCGTAACAAGCAATGTCTGACGCTCGAACACTATACCAATCACGGTGTGCTGGACAGGATACTGACTGCGACGAGTGCCGCGGCGCTATACACCAGCGTGATCAATGCGCAGTTGATCAGTCGTCTGGATCATGCAGCATATCTGGGCCGCGAATTGGCCCGGGCAGAACACGCGTTGCAGAGCGGTGAAGACTATGTCCAGGATAGTGCGCCAGGTGAACTGGCCGACAGTATTGAAAACCAACATCAGGCAAATACCTGTGCTTGCCAGACTAATAAAGGTGGAACATGTCATTAAAACGTTTGGCCCTCTCGGTAGCGCTTGTAATGCTGATTGTCACTGTGTATGGCTGGAAAGCCTGGCATAAGCATACTGAGATTGCTCCGATGTCTGCCAAGGCGATCAACGGACCGGCGGTTATCCTGTTTCGTGGTGATAATGACCCGTCTTGCCAGCAGGTGTATCAGCTGGTGGAGGAGGCGGCTGCTCATCATGACAAGCGTATTCAGTTCGTTGGTGTTAACTGGTCTGATCATAATCCCCTAATTGCACATTATCAGATCCGTTTTCTGCCCACAGTGATTTTTATAAATCAACACGATCAGGAAAAACTGCGGATAGAAGGTGAGGGTGCAGCGGTAAAACAAAAGTTGAAGCAAAACCTGGCGCAACTTGAACAGTTGCTCCTGTAGTAAATTATGGAAGCCTTCGTACACTGGCTAAGCCCGTATTTGAGTGGTGGTTCGTTGCTGGCAATGCCACTGGTTGTATTGGGTGGTCTTATCACCGCTTTTAATCCCTGTTGTTTACCCATGTACCCGGCAGTGTTCGGTTTTATCGGTAGTAGTTGTTGCAATCAGCCGCAAGCTGACACAAATGTGCCAGCTGCTACCAAACCACTGACCAGTATCACTGTGCTGTTTATTATCGGCATGGCTACGGCGACCAGTCTCATGGGCATCCTTACCGCCGGACTTGGCTGGGTATTCGGTCATTTCGATACCCGTTTGCTACTCGTGTTGGCATTGGTACCGCTATTTATGGGCTTGTATCAATTGGGGCTGTTACCGTTACATCTGCCGCTCTGGCACAGTGACCGGTTACACAGCTTTGCTAACAATAAGCTCACACACAGATTGAGTGCGTTTGGTGCCGGTGTGATATTTTCCCTGGCCATCGCGCCTTGCACTACCCCGATATTGCTCGGCATTCTGTCACTGGTTGCCATGCAAAATGATCTGGCATACGGCGGTCTGCTGATGTTTTGTTATGGTCTTGGTGCCGGCTTACCATTACTGTTAATCGGACACGGCCTGCATCGCATGCAAGGCGTGCTGGCATCACCAAGGCGACAAAGGTGGTTGCGTCGAATCAGCGGTTCCCTGTTACTCGGTATTAGCGTGTATATTGTGTGGATTGCGTGAGCGCATCACACCGGAATGGTGAAAATAGAGTTGCCTTTGTGGCGTATGCCTGGGAATTTTCTCGCAAATCGCGTGTCTTCTTAGTTCAAGTTTGTTCCCATATCTGGCGCACGCAAGTGTGATATGTGTGCCCGGTATTTACACACCGAAGGAAAAAGAACATGAATGCGTCGACTGAACAGGCCATAAGTAAGGTACCCGAAGTTACCCTGATTTTTTGGTTAATCAAGATTGCCGCCACGACCCTGGGCGAGACCGGCGGTGACGCCGTCTCGATGTCCATGCACCTTGGCTATTTGATCAGTACTGGTATCTTTGCCGCAATCTTTATCATTGCAGTCACCGTCCAGATTACGGCTAAGCGTTTCCACCCTGTCATCTACTGGGTCACGATTATTGCTACCACCACTGTTGGAACTACCCTGGCCGACTTTGCCGACCGCTCACTGGGGATTGGTTATCTCGGTGGCTCGTCGCTGTTACTGACATTACTGCTGGCTTCCCTGGCCATCTGGTACTGGTCGCTGGGCTCGGTTGCAGTGGATACGGTGAATTCGCCCAAAACCGAGATGTTCTATTGGGTAACGATCATGTTTTCCCAGACACTGGGCACTGCCCTGGGTGACTGGACCGCCGATTCAATGGGAATCGGTTATGAAGGGGGTGCGCTGATCTTTGGTGGTTTATTACTGTTGCTCGTTGCTGCGTATTACTGGACGCGAATCTCACGCACGACCTTGTTCTGGGCCGCGTTCATTTTGACCCGGCCATTGGGTGCAGTAGTAGGCGATTTGCTCGATAAACCGGTGAGTCATGGCGGGATGGCAATGAGCCGCTATACGGCATCGGGTGTGCTGGTGACATTTATCTTTGCCTGTATCTTCCTGTTTAAACATCGCCCGGCGACGCAATCGAGTCATTAACTGCCTGATTGATTAACCCATCAGTCTGGCAAGCAGGCCAATTGATCGTTTCGCCTGTTCGGTATCGACAGAACCGCAACTCAAACGGATATGATGCTGATATTGACCCTGTGCCGAGAACAGGACACCCGGCGTGATGGCGATTTTTTTTTCCAGGGCCTTGCGGTACAAGTCCAGGCAGTCGATAGATTCAGGCAACTCCACCCAGAGTAAAAAGCCACCTTGCGGATTACTGATGCGTGTGCCGCCAGGAAAGGTCTCTGCGATCCAGTGGCGAAACTGATCCTTGCGCTGACGATACACGCGTGCGGCATGACGGATGGCGCGGCGATAACCGTCTTTGGCAAGGAATTCCGCCAGGGTCAGCTGCGGGTGAGTCGCAGTACAGATGTTGTCGAGGAACTTCTGGTAGCGCACCTGTTCCTGATAACGGCCAGCAAGGATCCAACCGATGCGCAGGCCGGGTGACACGGTCTTGGAAAAGGAAGAGCAAAACAAGACATTGCCATTTCCATCGAATGCCTTGGCTGCTTTGGGACGACGCGGTTCGTAACTCAGGGCGCCATAGACATCGTCTTCAATCAACGGAATCCGGTATTGCGCCAGCATCTCCACCACCTGGCGTTTGGATTCATCCGGCATGGAGGAGCCCAGCGGGTTGTTGAAGGTTGGCATTAACACGCAGGCAGCGATCTTGCGCTGTTTGATGGTTTTCTGCAGTGCCTGCGGATCAATACCGGTGCGGGCATGCGTCGGGATTTCTAACGCCTTCATGCCCAGCGATTCGATCACCTGTAACACGCCGAAGTACGTCGGTGACTCGATAGCAATGGTGTCGCCACTGTTGGCCACGGCCCGCAATGCCAGGCCCAGGGCTTCGAGGCAGCCATTGGTGATGATGATGTCCTCCGGTGTGCAGCGCACACCACTGTCACGCATCAGACGTGCGATTTGTTTACGCAGTTCAAGATTACCCTGGGACTGTTCATAACTGGCGGGCGCTTGTGGCTTGCGGCGCGCGAGTCCGGCGAGACTGCGTGACAAGGTTCCCAGTGGCAATAAACCCGGTTCAGGTACGGCGGCACCCAGCCGGATCAGGCCGGGTTGGCGCGATTCATTCACCAAAGACATGGCCAGATGACCGACATTGACGTCAGTGGGCGACGATTTGGGTCGTGTCAGCGCAGGTTCCTGCGTGGGTTCACTTGCTTGTGCGCAGACGTAATAACCGGACTTGGGGCGCGCGGCGATCAGGCCGGTTTGTTCCAGCTGTTGATAGGCCTGGATTACGGTAGCCATGCTCACGGCAAATTGTTCACTGACCTGACGCAGGGAAGGCAGCCGCTCGTCCGGGGTGTACACGCCCTGCGCAATAGCCTTTGTCAGATCAGCCGCGAGTTGTTCATATAAAAAGTGTGAGGTTGCTGAGCTCATGGTCAATTCAATCTGTACTGGTCGAATTAATCATAGTCTGTATCTGTTATGCTGGCCAGCAATTATCTATCGTGTTGTCAGTTAAAAGTAAAAAAGGAGAAATGCAGGTGTCAGTCTGCTGGCTGGATGGAACAATTTACCCTGGGGAGGAGGCCAGGATCTCGGTGTTTGATCATGGCCTGTTATATGGTGACGGGATATTTGAAGGTATTCGCTTTTATCAGGGACAACCGTTTCGGTTGCAAACACATCTGCGTCGCCTGCAGCATTCTGCCATGGCGATTAACCTCACGTTGCCATATACATTGGATGTATTGGAAGCCGCCGTGCATGAAGTCATACAGGCTTTAGGTGAAGTGGATGGCTATATACGGCTGGTGATTACCCGTGGTACAGGTACACTGGGGATAAACCCCGCCTCCTGTAAACGGGCGACGACATTTATCATCGCAGACAAACTCAGTTTTATTGATCCCCAGGTCAAACAGCATGGGGCCAGCGTGATCATCGCCGCGACCCGGCGCTTGCCACCGGATGGACTTGACCCCCGGATCAAATCGCTCAATTATCTCAATCACGTGTTGGCGCGGCTTGAGGCCAATCACGCCAATGCTGATGAGGCAATTTTGTTGAATGCCCAGGGCCATGTCAGTGAAGGGACCACGGATAACGTGTTTATTGTGCGCGATGGCGTTTTACTAACTCCATTGCTTACCGACGGTGCATTGGATGGCATCACGCGTGGCGTGATCATGACGCTCGCGAGGGAACAGGGCCTGGCCTGTAGCGAAACTACTCTGTCACCCTATGATCTGTATACGGCAGATGAGTGTTTTCTCACTGGTACTGCCATGGAATTGATCCCGGTGCGCGAGATTGATGGACGTGTGTTTGCCGCATGTCCCGGTCCGGTGTTTCAAACACTGCAAGCCGCGTTTGTCGCGCGGATCCAGGAAGAGGTCAGGCCTGCTGTGCTGGAATCGGCGGCATCGTAAAAGGAGGCATGATGAAAACGATCGGTTTGATCGGGGGAATGAGCTGGGAGTCGACGCTATCCTATTATCGCCAGATCAATGAAGGGATGAAGAAGCGACTGGGCGGCTTTCATTCCGCAAAGATCATTCTGTACAGCGTGGATTTTCATGAGATCGAAGCGCTGCAACAGGCGAATAAATGGGACGAGGCAGGGCGTCTGCTCGCCGATGCAGCGCGTGATCTGGCAGTTGCCGGCGCCGACTTTCTGCTGATCTGTACCAATACCATGCATAAAGTGGCACCGGCGATTGAGGCGGCTGTAACCATTCCTCTCCTGCATATTGCTGATGCCACGGCTGCTGAAATCAAACAGGCAGGGCTGACAACGGTGGGTCTGCTGGGGACACGCTTCACCATGGAACAGGCGTTTTACCGTGACCGATTACAACAGCAACACGGCTTGAATGTACTGGTGCCAGCCGAATCGGATCGGGCGATCGTGCATCGGGTGATCTATGAAGAGTTGTGTATGGGCGAGATAACCGCCGTTGCCCGGGAACACTATCGAAGAATCATTGCCGAGCTGGTGGCACAGGGAGCACAGGCAATCATTCTCGGTTGTACCGAAATTTCGCTGCTCGTTTCGCAACAGGATTCGGCGGTACCCTTATTTGATACAACCAGCATTCATGCATCCCGGGCTGTGGAACAGGCATTGGTATAAGCTAACATGGTACATCACACGGAATGGTTTAAAGTAAATCTGGATAAACTGTCATCATGCTGAGGTATGATTTGGGATAGACCTCTACTGGAAAGAGAATATTGACATGGAAAAACTTACACTGGTCATTGGTAATAAAAATTATTCCTCATGGTCGTTGCGGCCATGGCTGCTGTTAAAACAGTATGTAATTTTGTTCGAGGAGATCCGTATTCCTCTTTATCAGGCAGACTCTAAAGAAGCCTTAGCCAGATATTCGCCTTCCGGACTGGTCCCGGCCCTGATTCATGGCGACATCACGGTGTGGGATTCACTGGCGATCTGCGAATATGCTCAGGAATTGTTTCCCTCGCTGGCAATGTGGCCACGGGATCGGGAGGCTAGGGCAATCGCACGTTCCGTGTCGGCGGAGATGCATTCAGGATTTACCGCGGTACGCACCCACATGCCGATGAATTGTAAAAAGTCTTTTCCCGGCAAGGGGTGGAATCCAGACAGCGAAGCCGAGATCCAGCGGATTACCCGGCTCTGGCGTGATTGTCGTAGTCAATATGGCCAGAACGGCTCAATGTTGTTCGGGGAGTTTTCCATTGCTGATGCCATGTATGCGCCGGTTGCCATCCGTTTCAATACCTACCAGGTTGAATTGGATAACGTAAGTCAGGCATATGTGTCAGCATTATTGGCCTTGCCTGCGATGCAGGAATGGTTCACAGCAGCGCGTAGTGAAGAGGAGGTCATGCCGCAATTTGAGCCCTATGCCAGTGAGAGTAATTAGCAGTGACGCTACCTGCAGATTATGGGGTGAACATGTTTTTTAAAACGCGGATCTTTTTCATTATGCTGCTCCTGTTTTGTCATTCCTGATGAACATTCCTTATTTCCAGGGGCAGTACCCGGCACAGTAGACTGGTGCTTCTCTGGCTGGATTTAAAAAATGGATTTTCTCATTATCAAAAATGCGTTATTCAGCATCGAGCATTGTTATTCGTGTGCTATCCCGGGATATTTGATCGTATCACCGACAATTAACGTTGCATCAATGCATGAATTACCACAGACATATCAGGCACAACTAGGCACCAACCTGGCGCTGGCAACCAGTCTGGTCCATGACGTGATTGATCCGATAAAAGTTTATTGTGCACAGTTCGGTGAAGAGTGTCGTGAACTGCATTTCCATGTCTTTCCCCGGACTGCAGACATGACCAACGAGTTTCTTAAGACGTGCCCGGAACAGAAAGATTTGATCCACGGACCGGTGCTGTTTGACTGGGCAAGGACACAATACCAGGCCAGCAAGGAACAGGTCTGGCCGGTTGTGTCATCTGTCATCCGTGAAATGCGCAAGTGCTGTGTTTGAAAAACCTGGAATTAAAAATCCGACCCTCGATGTAATTCGAGGGTCGGAACGGTCGGGTTAGGGGATAAAGCCTGTAATCAGTAAGCGGCCATGCCTTGCGCGTAGATTAACAGACCGGCATCCACCACGCCCAGCGAGGTCAGGCTGCCATCCACCTCGACCCGGAACATGTCTACGCCACCGCCGACCGGATCGACTGCATAAGCATAATCCCCGTTGGCGGTCATATCGATATCCAGCGGTGCGCTACCTGCACCGGCAGTGCCGTTTAACAGCGTAACCTGTCCAGTTGCATTATCTACATGAAAGGCAGACAGTGAATTGGTTCCAGGATTGGTCGTGATGATATCACCGCGGCGATTGACCACGATCCAGCAGGTCGCAATCTGGCCATTGGGGACAGAGGCACTGATAACCTGCAGACTGCCATCCGGATTAATACTATAAGAAGATACGGCGTTGGCGCCGGCTTCCACGACCAGGAGATGACCGTTTTGATCGAAATCAACACCAAACGGTACGGCGCCGGCAGATGGTGTGATCACCGGGGTTGCAGAAGCAAGGCCGCTGTGACCAACCCGATACACCAGTAAACGGTTATTCGCCTTGTCGGTGATGAATAACATTTTTCCTTCTGGACCGAAGGCCACCTGGCCATAAGCGCCATCACCCAACAAACGCGTAGAGTGAGGAACGGCGTGCAATTGGCCGGTTTCATCCAGGCGAAAACCGGTGATATTGGCAGGTGCACCGTTATTCAGCACATACACCATGTGATCGAAAGCTGTCACGCTGACCGGAAAGACGCCGCCGGAACCCATGCGATCCTGTAACTGGATATCGTCGCGGGTTACCCGGAATACCGAGATATCATTACTGCCGGCATTGACTGCCAACAGCATGGCCTTCGCTTGTTTATCGCCATGACGTCGCCAGCCGTGGTGCGTGGTATTTTCACCAAGCAGTACCAGGGAACCTTGCGAACCCAGTGGATCAATGTCACCGCCAGAACCTTTACCACCGGTGGAAACGGTATTGGTTTGTGTCAGCAGTCCGTCATCACTGCGAGCAAACACCACGATTTGATTATTATCGGCGGCATTGGTCATGGTATAGGCCGCACCGTCCGCAAAGGCACTGGCACTGATGGTGCTGCACAAGGCCGTCGCCATGACTGCAATATAAAATAGACTCCTGTTCTTCATAGCTATTCTCCTCTTGATGATTGGGTAATCGAGTGACGCCAGATCAGGCGAATGCATGCAGTCGTGCATGAATCCTTTCCGCACTGGCAGTGACTCACTGCAAACGTATTCTTGTTCGCAGGCTAAGTTCGCACGGATTCGAAAACGCCTTCATCACAAAAGGATCACGTTTCTATAACAGATGGAAATTTGCAGAGATGCTGAGGACCGGCGTTCAGATTATGGCGGATGACAATTACCAGGCACCGCTAATATAAGTTATTTGTATGTAACCTTATGGTACTTTTAAAGTCTGTAATATTAGAGAGGTTAGGCTATATTTAAAATATGGCAGGTATACAAACGAAGCGTGTGTATGAACCGGCCAAGTCGCAAGATGGTCTGCGGATACTCGTGGATCGGATATGGCCCCGCGGCATGACAAAAGAACAGGCCCGGGCCGGGTTGTGGTTGAAGGAACTTGCCCCCAGTACGGCGTTGCGCAAGTGGTTTGCACATGAACCCGCCCGCTGGGACGGATTCAAACGCCGTTATTATGCAGAGCTCGACGCCAATCCGCAGGCCGTAGAACAGCTGGTTACCCTGGCGCAGAAAGGCAAAATTACGCTGTTATTTTCCGCGCGCGATACCGAGTGTAATCAGGCTGTTGCTTTAAAGGAATATTTGCTGGCACGCTTCCACTGATACCTGACGTTTTTTCCGCCATGCTGGACATTTATATATGGTGACGATGAAATGTCAATTTATTTGCGGGGTCATATCAGGGCCGCTGTTTATACTTACCTTTATTATCGAAGGCGTAATGCGCAAGCACTATAGCCAGCTACATAATCCCGTCAGTCTTCTGGCGTTGGGAAGCTTTGGTTGGGTGCAGGTCGTTAATTTTTTGATTACTGGTTTGTTGGTCCTGGTATTCGCGAATGGTATGTGGCGACATTATCGGACGTCGCGCGCTATGAGCATCAGTGCGTCGCTGATTGCAATTCTGGCCTTTGGAATTATCGGTGCGGGTGTGTTTACCACTGATGGAAGCAGCGTGCAATATCATGGCTTACTTGCCCAGACCTGGCATCTGAGTGACGAAGGCATATTGCACCGATTTTTTGCAGGCTCCACCTTTTTTCTGCTTCCCGCGAGCAGTTTCGTGATGGCATGCCAGTTTTGTAAATGGGAAGAAAAGGGCTGGGCGATCTACTCGGTGATCAGTGGCATTGGCGCGCTGTTTTTTTTCTTTCTACTGGCGAATGCGATCGAACAGTCGCATGGCAGTATCGGCTACGCTGGTTTGTACGAGCGCATCTCGATCGTCATTGGTCTGGGTTGGCTGAGCATCCTCGCGATGAAACTCTTGAGGACGCCCGCCGATATACGAACTGATTAGTGTTTTATGCCTCACGTACCTGGTTTGCCGTCTGGGTGGCGATGTTGCCCAGACGATTCACTGCACTGATCAACGCCTTGACCGAGGCAGTGACGATATTCGCATCGACCCCTGCGCCATAACATTCAACCCCGCTGCCCGGTACGGTGAGTTCCATAAATGCGCAGGCCTGTGCATCACCGGCTTCGTGACTGGCGTTAATCGAGCGCTCTTCATAACTGCGGACCTGGACCTGGATACCGATGCTTTGCAATGCATGCACGGCGGCATCGATGGGCCCATTGCCTTCACCCTTGAGCAGGTGGGATACACCGCCAACCTCGATACTCAGGCGAATACCCTGGGCCTGGCCATGTTCGAACAGGTGGTGTTCGCGATAACGTACCGGTTGCACGGTTTCCAGATAGGTCTGTGCGAACAATTGCCAGATGTCGGCTGCCCTCACTTCACCACCGTGATCATCGGTATGTTGTTGCACCACACTAGAGAATTCGACCTGCAGGCGGCGCGGCATCACTACACCGTATTCGGTTTCCATCAGGTAGGCGATACCGCCCTTGCCGGACTGACTGTTAACGCGGATGACTGAGTCGTAATTGCGCCCGATATCCGCTGGGTCTATCGGCAGGTAAGGCACGTTCCACAATGCATCAGGCTGCTGCATGGCAAATCCTTTCTTGATCGCATCCTGATGTGATCCCGAGAACGCAGTAAACACCAGGTCACCGACATACGGGTGGCGCGGATGAATTGGCAACTGCGTGCAATATTCCACGGTTCGAGCAATGTCGTTGATATCTGAGATGTCCAGACCCGGCGCCACGCCCTGAGTATATAAATTCAGCGCAAGCGTCACGATATCCACGTTGCCGGTGCGCTCACCATTACCAAACAAACAACCTTCGACCCGATCGGCACCCGCCATCAGGCCCAGTTCCGCGGAGGCCACTGCGGTGCCGCGATCATTGTGCGGGTGCAGGCTCAAAATGATGCCGTCGCGCCGGGCGAGATGCCGATGCATCCATTCAATTTGATCGGCATAAACATTGGGGGTGGCTACCTCTACCGTCGTGGGCAGGTTGATGATCACCTTGTTGTCGGGGGTTGCGCCCCACGCGGCGGTAACGGCATCACAGATCGCCAACGCAAAATCCAGTTCGGTGGCGGAAAAGGTTTCCGGACTGTATTCGAGCACCCATTCGGTCTCGGGCTGTTGTGCCGCCAATTGCTTGATCAATTGCACCGACGACACCGCCATCGCGACCACTTCTTCCTTGCTTAGCTTGAACACGATATCGCGGAAGGTTTTGGACGTGGCGTTGTAGACATGCACGATGGCGCGGCGCGCGCCGCGCACGGATTCCATGGTGCGGCGAATGAGATGTTCGCGGGCCTGGGTCAGGACCTCGATGGTGACGTCCTCGGGGATGTGCTTACCGTCGATGAGTTCGCGCACGAAATTGAAATCGGTCTGCGAGGCTGCGGGGAAGGCCACCTCGATCTCCTTGAAGCCGATATCACAGAGTGTCTTGAACATCCGCAGCTTGCGCTCACTGTTCATGGGTTCGAACAGGGCCTGGTTGCCATCGCGCAGATCGGTGCTCATCCAGATCGGCGGTGCGCTCAGGGTCCGGTTGGGCCACTGCCGTTCGGCCAGGTGCACGGGCGGGAAAGGGCGATATTTGCGGTTGGGCTGTTTCAACATGGTAGGTTCCTTACTCACCGAGGTCTGTCTTGACCATAATCCTAGTCAAACTATCGCGCTATTTGCTTGCGTATTTTGCTAATATTTATTAAAAATTTAGTAAAACATTGCTTATTATTATATAAATACGCAATATAACTTAGAGATATTCAGATAATAGGGCAATTATATGAAACTGGACCGTTATGACCGACAGATCCTGCGGCTGCTGCAGGAAGAAGGGCGCATCAGTAATCAGGAACTGGCGGATCGTATCGGTCTGTCGCCGTCGCCCTGTTTGCGCCGGGTCCAGGCCATCGAAAAGGCCGGCCTGATTATTGGTTACCGGACCCTGGTGGATGCCAAGGCCCTGGGTCTGGCATTAATGGCCCTGATCCAGATCTCCATGGACCGGCATACGCCCGAGCGTTTCGAGAATTTCGAGGCACAGATCAAAGCCATTCCCGAAGTGATGGAGTGCCTGCTGATCACCGGCCAGGATGCAGACTATCTGCTCAAGGTGGTGGTCAGGGATATGGATGCCTATCAGGAGTTGCTGCTCAATCGTATCACCCGCATCACCGGGGTGACCGGGGTACACTCCAGTTTTGTGCTGCGCCGTGTGGTGGATAAGACCATGTTACCAATCGAAGAGGTTTAATCGACGCCGTCAGGGTATGCCAGAGTGAACACTTACCTCACCGGTATCCGCAGAATTTCAGGTAATCTCGTTGACCAGTTCGCCAATGGCATCACAATGGATCGTCACCACATCACCCGGTTCGCTATAGGCGCGTTTCGGGACAATGATCCCCGTTCCCAACATCAGCACCGTCCCCGCGGGAAGGTAATCACCATCCAGGGGGATATTTTTTGACGGTGGCGGGTGTTCACCAAAACTGCGCCGATAGGCAACGGCCAGGTCGGGTATCTCATGGAATTCACGTCGACGCCGGCAGGTGGAATACGTGTTTTCATAGATCGTGTTGCCTTGCCGGGTAATCTTCATCCCGATAGTGAGTTGCCCCAGATCGTCGATCTGTTCGATGCCGACAAAGTGTGGGCCCAGTGCGCAGGACGCGGGCCAGACCTTGCCGAAAAATGTGCCATCAAATTTTTCGTCGCGTCCCTGTACCTCGATGGCATAGGCCGTGAAATCATTGGCCAGGGTAATGGCGAGGACTTCGTGACGTTCCCCGAGTAACAAGGCCAGTTCGGCTTCCGGCCAGTGCGGTACCGCTTCGCCGGTGTCCGGATGCTGGCGTAATACCAACTTCCCGCCCGAAGCGGCAACGTTTTCAGGCGCCGCCTTGTAGAAGAAGGTGAAGTTATCGTACTGGGAACT
Source organism: Thiohalomonadales bacterium (assembly GCA_040235555.1). Taxonomy (GTDB): domain Bacteria; phylum Pseudomonadota; class Gammaproteobacteria; order UBA6429; family Thiohalophilaceae; genus RI-92. Next base: position 24,900 of record JBECKZ010000179.1, read on the forward strand.
GTGGTGTTTGGCGATGTCCTGGGTCAGGCGTTTACGCATCGCCAGACTTGGCTGGTAGGTGTAAGCCCCCCCAATCACCTGGCGGATTTCAGACCCCATCAACAACATGCAGCAGCCTCCTTTGTGCCAGATCATCATTAACCAGATAGGCAAGCAGATCATCATGTGGCGCTACGCCATCTTCATGCATTTTTAATGTGAGCCGTACGATCCGCCCGAGCATGTGTCCCGCCGTCTGGCACAAATCCGCGACGACTGAATGATGATCGATGTTGAAGGTAATCTGATCCTCCGCGTGCGGCGAATGCCTGCCAGCCAGGCAGAATATGCGCATCCGTTGCTTGCGGGCATAGGCGATGGTTTGTTGCACGGCAGGTTCGTGTGAATTCACAGCAAACACCACCAGTACATCCAGTGGTGCTGCGACCGATAGCTGCTGGCAACTGACGACGCCTTCCAGAAAACGATCGTTGCCGATCCCGCTGAAGTCACAGCCTGAGGGTGTCGAAGTAAGATAACGCGAGGGCGGTGTCTGCACCTCGTATACAGCATCCCAGTTGAGGTTATGTGCCACGTGCTCCGCACTTAGACTGACACTACCACCTTCAGGCGCCAATACGTAGACTCGACGACCATGTAGATAGGCATCACTGATGGTTGTGCCTATTGTGGTCAGCAACTCGGCATCGAGTTGATCGTAACCTGTGTTTAACAAATCCAGATATTGCTGCTTGAGTTGTTCAAATCCCGTTGCATTGCCGCGCAGGTGTGCAGCCGCATGCCAGGCAGTGATCTGTAACAGGGATTGCACGACATCTTCGCCGATTTGTTGATCGTCGATGTCAACTGCAACAGCCAAATCCACGGTATCCGGCTCGCATAACTGACCACCGTGAAATGCAGCCAGACCAGCAACAGGAATACCATGTTTACGGCAATATGCCGCGGCGACCAACACGTTGGTCGAGTTACCACTGCCACTGATGAGTAACACCAAATCTTTTGCGCCTGCCTGTTCCTGACACAGCAGTTGCCTGAAAATCTGATCATAACCATGGCGACGAACAATCGCTTGTGAGGCATGGAAATCGATACCCCAGCGTACGCGGACCGGATAGGAACTGTCGGCGAGTTGTTCCAGTAAACTCGATTCGAATTGGCGGGCGATGGCATGGCTGCCTCCATTACCGAAGACATAGAGACTGCCACCGGTTCGGATGGTCTTCGTCAGCATCTCGCTCAATCGTGTTAAGGCCTCCAGCGAAATCTGTGAATCCAGGTAATCACTGACGGTGTGACGATAATGCCGAACGAAGTGGCGAAGTTGTTGCGACAGTGGGCACAACGCATGACTCAGGTTAAGCATGAATCCTCCTTATCGTATCTCGATTGGGACAGGATGGATGCTGTGCGAATAAGACTGGCATGGTGGCATCAGCATTTTCCTCTTTTTTTAAAGGTTTATAACTCCCGGCCAGGTGAGACCTGGTTCAGTTGGTGACTAAACCTATATACGGAGGGATGCCGATTCTGGATTTACTGAAAGTAAGAAATGTTAAAAATTTTTTGTCGTGAGACGATCAAAGCCGGGCCCAGGGACCATTGAAGACGATTTTCCCCGTGGGTTTAGTGACAGCCTCACCCCGGGTTTCCACACTAACGACAACAGTCGCCATTTCTGGCTTGTCCACAAGTTCTTTAGGGAGAGGCATTTCAGTTTTACCGATCCTGTCGGAAAGTACACCGACGGATCGGGTGCGACCGTCTTTCCAGACTAACCAGAGGACACAGACTTTATTTTTCGGCAGCGCAGGTGGGTTGATGGTTCGGACAACAACACGTCGGGATCGGGTCTGGGCCTCAACTACCCATTCGGTCTGTGCGTTCTGGTTTTTGACAACCACAACGTGTTTGACTGGTCTGGCAACGAAATAAACAAATGTACCAAACAGCAGAAGCACGGAGGCGGCCACTACGGCAATCCTGCGCCAGAACGGCGTGTTTTGCCAAGGCGGTATCGGGGTTGCGTCTTCGATACGTGTCATGATATTCGTCCACACGGATTCAGGCGGTGTAACCGGCTCGATCTCATCATTTAACGGATGCAGTCGTGAAGTCCAGGCACTGACGCATGCCTGCAAGTCAGGATCTTGCAGTAGCAGTCTTTCAAAACGCCGGCGCGCCTGTCCCGTTAAATTTCCCAGGACGTATTCCGCGGCCAGCTTATCCTGTAAAGTCGGATCCTGATATCTCATCGTTGTAAACACTGTCGTAGTAGATCCAGGGCATGGCGAATCCAGGTCTTCACTGTCCCCAGGGGCAACTGTTTCTGTTCTGCAAGTTCCGGATGTGTCAATCCTGCATAATACGCCAGTAACACACAATCACGTTGCTCCGGATTTAATTCTGCAAGACATTTGGTCATTGCCAGGGTGTTAATGGTGTCGTCAACCCGCCCCAATGTCGTCGCCAGTGTGGCTTCGACTTCTGCTTTCAAGCCATCGTGTGGTTGTTTACGCAGAAGATCAATGGCCCGATGACGGATTATCGTGGTCAGCCAGGTCATGGGCGCTGCGCGATCAGGCTGGTAGGAGGCGGCTTGACGCCATACACTGAGAAAACCCTCCTGCAAACAATCCTGGGCACTCGCCTCATCCTTTAATATACGTAATGCCACGGCATATAGTTTCGGGCTGGTGAGTTGATATAAGCGGGAAAAGGCCTGCTTGTCATGGCGGCCGATAGCGCTGAGGAGTTCAATCAGCACATTGCTCAGATTATCGGTTTTCCTGGTCAAGCTAGCATCCTGCCTGGTTTATTGTTATATGAGGTGAATAGATGCCGTCTGCATACATCTATAAGATTGGCCATGTCAGCATTATTCGGCAATGCCATTCATTAAATCGGTCTCGGCTGTTGATTTCAATCCCCGACAGGCGAGTATTTGAAATTCATACCATAAATTGAATCCAGACGGGGACTTCATCCTCCGGCTGACAGTATATTTAGCGTTGTGCAGGTGGGATGTTTTTAAGACGCGCCACAAACTGCTCATGGGCCTCTTGATCAACGGGCCGGAATTTGATCGTGGTGCTGGCCGGGTCATGGCCGAGATAGTTGTTATCCTTCCAGTTGGTTGCAGGGCGGATCGGGCGCGGGACAAACCCGCCGCCGCAGTTAGGGCAAACATTGTGCAACACGGTTTCAACGCAGTTGGCGCAAAAGGTACACTCGTAACTGCAAATGCGCGCATCCGGCGAGTCAGGTGGCAGTGGCGTGTTGCAGTTTTCGCAGGTGGGTCGCAGTTCCAGCATTTTCATATCTCCCCTGATTACAAGGTGATTATGGCAGGTGTATATTCTGGTGCAAGTGTGAGTAACCAACTGTAATAATGCAGCAATGAAAAACAATTGCGAACAACAGATCATCGATTCCTGGCACCAGAACGCCAAACCCTGGATAAGCGCTGTGCGTGAGGATGAGATTGAATCCAGAGTGCTGGTCACAAACAAGACGATCGTAGATGCAATTTTGCTTCGTCAACCAAAGACGGTACTGGATATCGGTTGTGGCGAAGGCTGGCTGGTACGCGAGTTAGCAAATCATGGGATTGACGCAATGGGTGTCGATGTGGTGCCTGAGTTGGTCGACAGTGCCAGCAGTAACAATGCAGGTCGTTTTCAAATCCTGGCCTACGAAGCGATCTCTGCGAAAACAATCAAGGACAAGTTTGATGTGGTAATCTGCAATTTTTCCCTGCTGGGTAAGGAGTCGGTTAAGCATGTGTTTGAACAGGTGTCGTCGCTGTTGAATGAAGGTGGCATGTTTATCGTGCAGACCTTGCATCCGGTTGCCGCGTGTGGCGACTTGCCATACCAGGATGGCTGGCGTCAGGGCAGTTGGGCAGGATTCAGTAACACATTCAGTGATCCTGCGCCGTGGTATTTTCGTACCCTGGAGAGCTGGGAAGCCTTGTTTATGGATAATGGATTTAACCTGGATAGCATTACAGAACCACTGCATCCAAAAACGAAGCTACCCGTATCAGTCATTTTTGCTGGAGAGCTTGCTGGTAATTAGTGACTGCGATTGTCTATGTCGGATAACGACCCGTAGCTGCCGGATGATTGATAGCAGATGAGCTTCAGAATGTTTTCTCCAAAGCGGACATTGCAGGATATCCTTCGTTGAAAATGGGCCGAATCCCTGGCCCGGATACATGGCGAAACTACAAGACGTCCAAGGGACTGGTGGTATTTTGTTCGGCCTTAACGATATGGGTGTAGATCATGGTGGTATTGATATGACGATGCCCCAGGAGTGTCTGTATCGTTCGAAGGTCGGTCCCATTATGTAAGAGATGTGTGGCAAAACAATGCCGCAAAGTATGAATGCTGGCATGTTTGGTGATGCTAGTCTGTGCTACTGCCTGCTTAAATGCCCGTTGTGGTGTGGACGCGGAACAGTGCCAGCGAACAACCTGGCCGGTGGGTGGCCAGACGCGAGACACTGCTGAAGGGAAGACGTATTGCCATCCGACCATCTGTGCCGCTTTCGGGTATTTCTTATAGAGGGCACCAGGTAGCGGGGCGTATCCTGCACCGCTTAAACAATCTTCCTTGTGGAGATTCATCACCTTGAGCAAGTGCTGTCGCAATGATTGGATAAGGCGTTTTGGCAACAAGGTGGTGCGATCCTTACCCCCCTTGGCTTGTCGAATAGTAATTGTGTTGAGTGCGAAATCAATGTCCTTAATACGCAATTGGGTACATTCATTAACCCGCATACCTGTCCCATAAATCAATTCGGCCATCAGTTTGGTTGTTCCTGACATATGGCTCAGTATCTCTTTGACTTCTCCCACACTGAGCACTGTCGGTAAGAACTGCTTGCGTTTGGCACGCGTGAGACTGTCCATCCAGCCAGGTTCAATTTCCAGGACGTGTTTGTACATGAAGATGACCGCATTTAAGGCCTGGGACTGTGAACTGGCAGAGAGACGTCGTTTTGTGACGAGGTAATTTAGAAAGGATTCGATGTCCTGTTTACCCATCTGGGCAGAGTGACGCTTTTTATGGAACAGGATGTATTGTCTGCACCAGTAGACGTAACTCGACGCTGTGCGGGGGCTGTAATGACGACGCTGACAGGCCAGTTTAATCTGGTCAAGGAGCTTGGGTTTTTGTGGATTCAGGTGCGATTGTGGACCCCATAAGGTGACCTCCAAGTAAAAGGGTGGAGATTACGAAAGCAAGGTGCAATCTGCAACATACTGTCACGATTTGCTGGTTTTGATAATGAGACAGTGCGACTATAATCTAAAATGAAAACAAGGAATTACAGAAAAATATTAGGATTAATTAATTATAGCTATACGGACCCAGCGGGGTCCGTATAGTAACTGTTATGTCTTAAAAGAAAAACAGACCAGGAGATCTTAGTGAGTAATTTCGCCCATTTTTTCTCATTATACGTGGCATGGTTTGCGATTCCCTGTCTTGCAATAATTGGGATAATTTTTTGGACAAAACAAAGGACAAAAGAAAGCTTAATATTCGCCTTTGGAATAGTGCTCATAGCTCTAGGCTCACTGATCCAGGCCTTTTCCCCATTTGGGCATATGACAATAGATAAAGCAGGAAAGGTCTTATCATCTTCTGGACCACCTTTGAGCTGGTACACAGGAAGCATTGTAATGTCTGTAGGGCTTATTATTACAGTAATTGGATTTGCATTCGTCACTTGGAAAATTAAAAGAAATACATAACAAGTCGGCCCAGTTCGGACGCCAAAACCGCTGCGCGGTTTTTTGGCGCCGCTGGCCTTAATCGTTATATTTTTAAGATATGTATTTAAGATTCGTAGTAGAACAAATAGATGAAAGAACTGGGAAGTACACTGGCATATTTACGCTTGCTTACTATTTGCGAGATGAAAATAGATTGACTGAGCATGAAGAACAATCAGTTCAAGAATTATTAAAATGGTTTAAAAAACATCTGCCAGTGCCAGATAAATTTTCAAAGAATAAAAACAATTCACATAAAAATACTCATGGCGTAAGTTGGTTTAAGCCTGGAAGTAAGGAGGCGATAAACAAAATGTGGGAGCTAAAAGCAGTAATAGAAAATCATGGTTTTATCATTGAAGTTATGAAAACAGATCGGCCTGGTTATGTAGTATATGAAGATGAATATCAAATAGTTGCGGAACCTTTTCATAATGAAAAAATATAACCAGTCGCTCAACTCCGCATGGCCTATTCGGCCAAGCTCCGACCTCAGCCGCTACGCGGCTTCGGCCGGGTTAGCTCAGCGTTAGCCAGAATTATTCTTATAAATTGATGTGGTAAATATGAAACCAAAATGGCCTAAGCCTTTAGATGATTTATTGGATGATCCTGATCTGGCATACAAGAGCTTGGATAGTAATCTATATAATGCCGAAAAAGGTTTGTTGGAATTGTATAGAAATTTTGTATCTGAGATGCTTAGAATATCGTTAGCAGGCGTAGCGGTTATTGGTTTTCTTTCAAAATTTTTGAAAGACGGAGGATCATTTACCTCTTGCGCAAAAGTTTTTGGCATTCTTAGCATGGGTTCGTTTGCTGTAAGTGCAGTTTTAGCATTGCTATTCCTTTACGCTTCTGCTGAAGATTACCGATATTACATAGCTGGTCTAAGATCAAAAGAATGCGAATATACAAAGATTTCTCCAGATAAATATCTTGCTAAACGAAGAGAGTTCATAAATAGGTGTGTTTGGAGTAAGGCTGGAAGCGCCGTTTCTCTTGCTCTTGGTGCGGTTTTTGCCTTTTTTGCAATATTATTCGTGCTATAAGAAAAAATGGCTAACAAGAAAATCAACCTGAGTACCATGAGCTACGGCCTAAACTACAGGCCTCCACTCACGGTGCCAGGTTATTAAATCGTTATACCTGAAAATCAAAACATCTATGTTTGATGATATAGATATAAAAGAAGCACACAAGCACTGTATTCGGCATAGAGATGAACTGAGGAATAGCAGTATTTGTGGGTGTTTTTATTGTACCGATATTTTTGATTACAAAAATATTAATGAGTGGTGTGATGATGGTGATACAGCCCTTTGCCCAACATGCGGTATTGACTCTGTAATAGGTTCTGATTCCGGATATGAAATCACAAAGGATTTTCTTGGGGCCATGAAAAAGTATTGGTTTTAATATAAACATGAGCCATGTCAGGTATAACAAGGCAGTCAACCACGCCGGGCAAGCCCGGCTCGGACCCTCAACCGCTACGCGGTTTCGGTCCGGTTACTTTTCACGTTACTGAACGTCTGCTTTTCTGATCTGGTAGTGAATTACTGACAGTCCGCTCTTGGCCGGAACTTGTCATAGGAATTAACGGCAGGAAACGACCTAAAGTCTAATCCTCATTTCGAGACTGATGATCCGCCTGCTGTCTCCACGCCTCTCAACTAGAATGTTATGTATGAGAAATATAAATGACTAAGCTTACTGCATGGTTGATGTCAAATAAGACCATTAATAATGGTACGAGACACGCCTATAAAATATTCGTGATATCTTTGGCCATTATTCTTTATGGTTGCGTGTCGGCTCCAAATTCGTTTACAAAGAAAACATATGAAGGTGCAAGATTGACTAAAGATCAAGAGGTGGTCTTGTATCACCAAATCAATTTCACCAATGATTTAATAGCTATAGATAAAATCTTTTATCACAACCCTCGCTATGATGGTTTTGTATTAACTCCTGGTATTCATCGCATTGATTATCACTATAATATTTATAATCGAGGATGGGCGATAGGGAATTTCACTATTGACATGGAAGCTGGTCATACATATGTGTTGAAAGTTGATATTGATACTAATTTTCATCTTCTGTTTTCACGTCCATGGGAGGCCACCGTTATCCTTAGAGACATGACAGGTAATGTTGATGTGAGATCAAAGCATTTTCAGAAACTAATGCCACGGGATGAATATATTAAATTAAAAGAGGATGGTGGCAAATGAATAGAATCACCATTGCTTTCAGTCGGGACAGAAACCTTCATCGGTCTGTGACTCGGCCCCGTATTCACAACGTTGAATGTCCGCTTTATTGGTCATGTAACGATTTCGATCGCTAACCTAGTAAGTCCGCTTCTGGCCGATAAGCGACAATTATATTTAGCTGTTATATTTTTCTGCCAGGTTCAAGGCAGAGGAATTTCTTTGGATTGTTTATCTGACAATTTACTTTTTGGTTTAGGACAGTTGGTGTCTACCGCCATAATTCGGACGTCAAAGGGATCGTAGCCTCTGCTGACAGGAACTCGCCAGCATTGACCGTGTATGCGCACTTTCAGGTAGTTATCTGTTTTCGCCAGGAGTTCAATCCCGGGTTGTTTGGCGATGGCACGCAGTAGTGCCTCTTCGTGTGCCTGGTTGCGGCGGGCCTGTTCCAGCCGTGCACGTAATGCCGGATCAAAGATCGTTGTCGCTTCCGGTCCGGACTGTTTCGATTCCAGTTGTTTCACGATACCCGGTGCCGCCTTGTAGGCCTCGTCGATCACTTCCTCTGCAGATTTGGATTTCCTGTGCGTTGGTGTGATGGGCGCGGTCGGCGGTGGGGCGCGTGTTACTTGTTTCCTGCTTGGCGCTTTGTGCCTTTGCGTTATCCGTTCTGGTGGTGCCGTTTCGAGCTGAATGTGCAGGGGTGGATACTTCTGTTCTGCGGTCAATGGTGGTCCGCTTAGCGGACTTGGCCACATCAGCAGTAACAGGTGCGCAATCACTGACAGCGCAAGGAATGTCAGCAGCAGGCGTGGGTTGTACGGTACAAACCTGGCGTACACGTGCGCCGCATCTGTTGCAACTGTAATAGTTGAATCGGATCCTTCCACTTTCTGTACCCGCCCTGGTAACCAAAGTGTGTAGACAGTTATTGTAAGACGATAACTCCATGGCGGTGGAATATTGTTGCGGCCGTGATAAAGCAGGCGAAAACAGCCACTTACCGTCATGATTGATCTCCTCTCAAAAGTTCTCTAAATTAGAGAACTATGGATACCCGTCTTTCCCCCCTTGAACAAAAGATCTACGGCTATATCCGCCGTTATTTGGCCCGCCACGGCCAGGGCCCGACCCTGCCGGAGATTGGCGAGGCCCTGCAACTGAGTTCCAAGGGTTCGCTGCACCGGTATGTGCAGGGCCTGATCGATAAGGGTTTTCTGGAACGCCCCGAGCGTAGTTGGCGTTCCCTGCGCGTGTTGCAACCGACCCGGAGTCTGCCTTTGTTGGGTCGGATCGCGGCGGGTAAACCCATCGAGGCCATTCCCAATCATGACGAAATTAATTTGCCCGAGATGTTACTAGGCAAGGATCGCTTCGCCTTGCGCGTGAAAGGCGACTCCATGTGTGATGCCGGGATCCTCGATGGCGATACCGTGATCGTGAAACAAACCAGCACGGCGAAAAACGGCGACATCGTGGTGGCGCTGATCGATAACGATGAGGCAACGCTCAAATACTTCAAACGCCTCGCTAACAAACACATCCAGCTCATCCCGGCGAACAGCCGGCTCGAACCGATGACGTACCCGGCGGAGCGGATCCAGATTCAGGGAGTGGTCGTTGGTCAGCTACGGACCTACGACTGATGCCACGCTGGGAACGCATGATCGCGTTGGTGGACATGAACGCTTTCTTTGCGTCCATCGAGCAACTGGATTTTCCGCAGCTGCGCGGCAAGCCGGTCGCGGTGACCAACGGTGTGGTGGGCACCTGCGTCATTACCTGTTCCTATGAAGCACGCGCCCATGGCGTGAAGACCGGCATGCATTTGAAACAGGCACGTCAGTTGTGCCCAAGGATCATTCAACGTCCGGCACGCCCGGAACGTTATGCTGAGATCTCGACCCGCTTAATGACCAGCCTGGAACTGTTTACTCCGGACATCGAAATCTTTTCCGTGGACGAGGCGTTTCTGGATTTTACCCGCTGCTGGCGTTTGTATAAGGAACCTTATCCACTGGCACTGGCCATTCAGCGCCATGTCCTGGATATCTCTGGTTGCACCTGTTCGATCGGCATCAGCGGCGACAAGACCACTGCCAAGTTTGCGGCGAAACAGAAGAAACCCAATGGCATCACCGTGATTACACCCTGGGAAGCCGAAGAAAGATTGCGCGATGTACCGGTGACCGAGTTGTGCGGGATCGCCGATGGCATCGGGCGGTTTCTCGCGGCGCGTGGCGTGTACACCTGCGGTGATATGAAACATTTGCCCATCGGCGTGTTGGCCAAACGATTCGGTAATCCGGGACGGCGCATCTGGTACATGTGTCAGGGCAAGGACTTTGAAAAATTGCACCCTGAGATCCCGCCGCCAAAAACCATTGGTCACGGCAAGGTGGTACCGCCCAACACGCGCGACTATATGTTGCTGTTGATTTACCTGTTGCACATGAGCGAGAAGGTGGCGGCGCGCCTGCGTCGGCATCGCCTTGCGGCCAAAACCTTTTTTGTCGGCCTGCGTGCGCGCGAGGACTGGATCGCCAATCACTATGCCTGTGCCACACCGGTGAACGATGGGCGTGAGATCTTTCACCTGAGCCGGGATTTGCTCACCCATAGCTGGCACGGCGAAGGGATCTTCCAGGTGCAGGTTTGTGCGCTGGACCCACGACCTGTCGATAATCAACTGGAATTGTTCAGCGAGATCGATACCCGACGCCTGAGTTGTTTGCAGGCGCAGGACCGGATCAATCACCGCTATGGTGAATTCACGGTGATGCCGGCGCGCCTGCTCGGGCGTTCCACCATGCCCAATGTGATCTCACCGGCGTGGCGGCCGTTCGGTCATCGCCAGACGATTCAGGATGCGAATGCGGATGACGAAAATGAAATCGAGAGGAACTAGAGACGCGTCATCATAATTTGAGAGTCGTGCTCAAATTACGATGGGATAGAAAAATGATTTGATCGTCCACACACGACCCAAAGCGGACAGTCGTGCAGAAACCGCAGTATGCCACTTTTGTTGCAGACGCTGGCATACGAGACAATATTGTGTGGTTGAAGTAATCGTGAAAAGAAAAGGAACTAGCCCAACAGGTTATCCAGCACGACCGCCAATTGCGACAGTCGCGACAAGTCGTGGCTTTCAGTCCGGCGCGACGCGGCATACCACTCTCACAGCGATACGCATGCGCTTCCGGTATTCAGCGGGTGTCCTTGCTTTGCGCTTGATGCTCACAACCTGCATTGGATGGTTCTCGATCCAACGGAGACGAAGGGAACACAAACGGAACAATTGACGATTTTCCGCGCGGCGCGGGGTCAGATCCGCAAGCAGTTGGAAGCCTGGCATGGCATACTGCCTCGAAGCTGAAATATCATTAGCTGGGAAATCCGCTGACAGGAGAACGACGATGCTGGAATACGAAATCACTGCAAGACGTATCGACGCCCACGGCAGTGTGCTGCAATGCAAGGACGCCGAACTGATCATCGATACCGATCTCAAGGGCAGGGCCGATGCGCTAAATCCTGCCGAGTTGCTGCTGGCTGCTATTGCCGCCTGCATTCTGAAAAACATGGAGCGTATCGCGCCCATGATCCAGTTCACCTATCGCGGCGTCACGGTCAGGGTGCATGGCGTGCGCCAGGATTCGCCGCCGAAGATGCTGAACATCAACTATGAGATCGAAGTCGACACCAACGAAAATGATCGCAAACTGGAACTCATGCACGAGAACATCAGCAAATACGGTACGGTGTACAATACCGTGGCGCCGGGCACGGAACTGACCGGCACGCTGCGCCGCACAGGTCATCTGGCATGATGCATACGGGTCATCACCATGGCTCTCTGCAAGCAACCTGACCACAACTCAGTTCAGAGAACGTAGTCCTTGCCGGAATGCAAGGACTTATATCTTCTGTATAGTTGATATTCAGTTTTGAATGGTTATAGGAATCGACGCCGCTTAAACGACACGGTACGTTTGTACGCCTCCATATTTCCGACCCGACGGATATTAGCCCATGTGCCCTTGTAGTACGGCACCACATTGCGGTCAGTCCAGTTAGTGACGACGTCACCGACCACACCATTGTCATAGCCAAACATCATGAACGCCTGTCCGGTTTGAATGTCCGGTTCCAGGTAGGCCATAGCGAAGGTTGAGCCGAAGTCATTGAACACCTCCACGATGTCACCGGAAGTCACACCTAACCGCTTGGCATCTTCCGGGTTCATTTCCATTGGCGACATCGGGAAACGGTTGCGCCGAAATGCAATGTAGCGGTCGTGATACGCGGTTTGCCAGATATGATTGGTGCGACCGTTGTTGACCCAGAACTTGTATTTTTTCTTTTCACGCTCCACCGTGGTAGGCAGCCCATTCCAGGGTGAAGGCAGGAAATGCGCCTTACCGTCGGCGGTACTGAACTTGCCATCGGTATACAGCATTTCGGTGCCGATCAGTTTGTTGTCCTTGAATTCCTTGATCGGTAGTTGCACGCCATTGGTCCCCATTGTCCGCAGGCGTGCGTAAGTCGCCAGGTGGCCCGTGTCTCCGCCCTGGCTGTCAATTTTGATCTTGCCCGCCATACGAAAGCCGTCGTTGAAGGCGTCTTCCTCATTTTTCCAGTCAAAGCCATCGAAGCGTTTGGCCATCTTTTGGTTGCCGGCCTTTTCGTACAGGCGTTTTAGTTCATTGGCAATATCTGCCGCGATTAGGCAATCGGGCCTGGCCACACCAGGCGGATCCATGAAACGTTCCGACAAACGCATACGCCGCTCGCCATTCATGGAAGTGAGGTTCATTTCACCGGGATGGGTGGCGGGTAACAGCAGGTGTGCCGCATCAGAGAACTTCACTTTATACAAATCAATGTCTACGACGAACAACCCGCCACGCTTGTCGACCGCATCGACAATGGCATCAATCAAACTTTCAGTGGAGCCACCGCGGGCACGTGCCATGGCCTGGCGCACGATATCGGCACGGCGATACACCGCAGTGCGATACGCTTGGGCATTGAGGGTGGTTTGAAAAGCGTTGCAGGCCCAGACAGTCAGCATGCGACCTTTGCCTTTTATGATCTCCTGATCGATAAAAGGAGCGGGGCGCGGACCAGGGTAAGGGGGACGGGTGTAACCTTCCTGGTGCCCACCCATGCGTACCACACCGGTCCCGCGCCGACCGACATTGTGGGTGGCCAGGACCAAATCCACCAACGCCGATTGGATTCGGTAATTATCGTTGCCCCAGATGATGCCTTTCTCGTAGCCGTGCATGGTGCGCGGCGGATGTCCGGATGGTTTGGGTTTGTAGGCCCAGTCAGCGGCCTTTTTAAGATCAGCAACACTAATGCCGGTGATTTTGCTGCACTCGGCGAGGCTGAGTTTATTGGCCTTGATCGCTGCATCGAAGCCGCTGGTGTGCGCCTTGATGAAATCCTTGTTATGCCAACCGCGTTCCACCACGTAAGTCAGTAAACCATTGAACAAGGCAGTATCCGTACCGGGTTTGATTGCCAGATGCAGCACATTGTCTTTGCCGGCCACATGTTCTGCTACTGAGACCGTGAGGCTGCGGCGTGGATCGACGAAGATAATCTTCCCGCGTTCAACGGTTTCCTGCGGGAACCACTTTTTCTTTTTGTCGACGTTGCCACCAGACAGGTTTGGCACCCAGTGTGCCAGGAAATAATTGGTCTGGGTTTCGTAAGCGTTCGCACCGATAGAGAAGATGACATCGGCAAGCTCAGCGTCCTCGTAGCTGTTGTTCAACTCGCCGATGCCCATGTCGCGTGTGGCATGGCATTCGGAGTTATAGGCCGGCCGATTGTGAATGCGTACCATCTTGGTTTGCAGGCCGCTGAAGATGAGCTTGCCGGTGCCCCAAGTGTTCTCAAAGCCACCGCCGGCGCCGCCATGATCAAAAAGATTGAACATTAACGCATCAGGCCCGTGTTTATCCAGGATACGCTTCGTGACGCCAGCATAGAGTTGCAAGGCGCGGTCCCAATCGATCTCCACCCAGTCATCCGCGGCAAACAACATCGGATACTTCAATCGCATTTCGCCGGGCATGCTGCCAGCGGTATACATGACAGAAGCCATCTGGCCACCACGGGTAGAGGACAAGCCTTGGTTCACAGTACATTGTTTGTCCGGCACGATCATGATGTTGTAATCCATACCGTCGCGGTCACGAATGCGATTGACCATGGCCGGCGTCAAAATCGTTTGCAACGCGGGTAGTTGTTTGCGGAAATCCAGGCCGAGGGCATTCTCATCAGGGGCTCTGCCGCCTTCGCGATTGGCCGGCCATTTATAGACGTGATAGCCGCAACCTACGATGCAGAAATGACAAGTCATATTGGTTTTCTGGGCATCCGTCGGTGGCAATGGGATGCGATCGGTAAATTTGCTCATGTTCCGCCTCCTTACAACAGGTTGGCCTGGCGGCCATAGATCAGACCTTCCACCGCTACAGCAGTGATGGTCCCGTCTTTGTCGTTATATTCCAACACGATCCGCGGTAGGTTCTCGGTCGCTTGTCCATCGACCATTTGTCCTTCCATTTCCGGGTCGAAGATGCTGAAATGACAGGGGCATTTGAAGGTTCTAGCTTTTTCGTCGTACATCACAGGACAACCCATGTGCGTGCACAGGGTGCTGTAGGCGACGATGTCTTTATCTGGACCGACCCCGCCGGGGACAGGTTGTCCGGTCTTGATCAATGCACAGGGTGAGGCTTCATCAGGGTAGGTAAAGGACACAAGCGCACCAGGCTTAAGACCTTGTGCTTTACCGACGGCTTGTCTTGGATAGGGTAGTGTGGTTCGTCCTACCTCAACCGTCTGCTCAGCGCCAAATAGGTTACCGGTGGTCAGCGACGTGGCACCCGCTGCGATTCCACCGCTTAGTTTTAGAAAATTTCTACGCGAAATGTCGCTCATGGTGAATTCTCCTCCTTGATTGTGAATTATCAGTCAGTCAGCGAATCGACTGAATTTCACGAGATGCAAAATCACACTGGCTGAATAACCCCCCCCACATGGTCATGGGGTAGTCGAAGACTTTGTATGGTTTTGCGATTAGGCAAAACAGGGAGAGCAAAACAATTTTTGGTTATAAAGCGAATGTTGTCAAACCGAATTGGAAATTAAAACTTTTTAAACCAACTCAAAGGCTCGGCTATTAACAGAGTAATTCACAAATTAAGCTTTAGTTATAAAAATTAGTATCATGGATATTTAGA
Organism: Thiohalomonadales bacterium; assembly: GCA_040235555.1. Lineage (GTDB taxonomy): Bacteria > Pseudomonadota > Gammaproteobacteria > UBA6429 > Thiohalophilaceae > RI-92. The sequence continues at coordinate 40,175 of JBECKZ010000179.1, forward strand.
ACTGTCACCCATAAATGTTTTTAATATCGCAAATCTCTAATAAAGTATTAACAGTAATATCTTTAGATTCGGACTGACTTTATCAAACCGATGGGAAGTTTATTAAACCATACAGCATATTTAAAGCGTTCACTATTGGTATAACAATAGTGCAACGTGGCCCACTCTCATCAGAATCGATCTTCGCAATTCCTAACATAAGCTGATGTCATTTTAGATTAAACGACTGCTATTGGCCGGAAGCAGGCATTAAAATGCTCGAAATATACTTCTGCTAGGTACCCAAATTATGCTGGTGTATATGGTTAGCGATGTAACGGCGCCATGCACTGCGGTCCTTCATGCCGCGCATTGTCCACCCATGGATCGCATGCGTAGATGATGAGGTCTTGCTGTGATGGCACCATTAAATCGTACAGCGTTTGTTTGTCGTCACTCTCCAGCCAGGTATGCGCCTGGGCAGGATCAAGAATGACCGGCATGCGATGATGGAATTCGTTGATTGCCGGTGTCGGATCCGTGGTGATGACGTTGAATTGATACAGTTGTTTTTCCGGGTTACGTTTGTAGATCCCGGCCAGCAACAGGACATCGTCCGACGTGTGAATACAAAAGCGAGTTTTAATATCTTTGTAGGCCGGGCGCGCCTTGGGGTCCGGCCATTCATAAAAGCGGTTGGCCGGGACGATACAACGCTGGTGCAGCAACAGGTCCTGCAAATGTGGTTTGCTTTTGATCGTGGCTGCCTTGGAATTGGGATGGCGGAACTTGCCGAATTCGATGCTCCACTGGCCCTCCAGCCGGGTGGTGGGCGTGGTGATAATCGGTAACAACGACTGCGGCGGCACGTTGTATTGCGGCGGCCGGGCAGGATAGCTGGGCAAGCCCAGCTCCTGCAGGAAGATATCGATCTTCTCCGGGTCGTAGATGTTAAGACGGCCGCACACGATGACACCCTAAAATAGAGGCAGTTGCTGCTATTTTAAGGGTAAATAGATATCCGTGACCAACTCATGTTCCGGTGTCTCCGGCAGCAGGTTGAGGTAGTGAAAGAACAACGGAAAATCCCGCAGGTCTTCACCATTATTCGGCAACCAGTCGCGATACAGATAATAGGCCCCTTCGCCGATGCGGTTGTGCGAACCATGGTGACGCACGACCGCGCAACGGCCACCGGGGATAAATTTGTTGATCACGCCTTGCGGATTGTCCGGCACACTCGTACTGACCTCGCCACAGATATCGAAACGAAAGTCTTCTGGGGGGGTGGTATGCGGATTGTCGTAGGCGAGTCCAAAAGTTCGGCTGCTGTTTATCGGCGAGAGTCCGCTTTGCTTGCGCCAGTCGATAAACACCTTCACTGAATCGTTAACGGTTTCGGGTGCACCGCGATGTTCAAGTACGGCAATTTTGGTGCCGCTAAATTCCACGATATTAACTTGCATGGTATGACTCCTTTTTCTGGGTGGGATACGATATTGCTCGTTCCACGGTTGCCATTCGGGTTTGCGGCGAAATTGAGAAGGCGTCTGACCAAACATGTTCTTGAACGCGCGGGAAAATGACTCCGGGTTTTCAAACCCCGCTTCCAGAGCAATGTCAATGATGCGTGTGTGCTCGCTGAACACCAGTCGGTACGAGGCGCGGCGCAGCCGCATCAACTGGATGTAGCGGAACACATTGATCCCGGCATATTCACTGAATTGCCGATGGAAGTGGTACTTGGAAAAATTCGCCACCTGGCTGAGACGTTCCACAGATAGATCCTCGTCCAGGTGTTTTTCGATGTAGTCAAACACCTGGTTGAATTTCTCTGCGTAGGCTCTTGCCGTCGATTCGTTCACTGCTTTCCCTCAATTTCACTCGAGGTCACTATGCCCGATCCAAGTGTGTGGGTCCTGACCGATATTGCTCTCCTGCATTACGACTCGACCTCGACCACAGTCTCGTTGGTGGCATCCCACCGCCAGTGGCTGGTGGCACACGAACCGATATAGACACCACCGAGCCAACGCTGGACAGGGTTGGCCACCAGCCAATCGGCTTCGTTGTTCAGCAGACTGCTGCCGAAAGGTAATAATGCAAGATCCCATTCGTTGGGTTTGTCGCCGCGACGGTCTAGCGCGATGGCCGGTTCGTCGCCCTCGGCGAGTCCATGCACCCATTTATAATAGAAAGCGTCACCCATGCCGGGCAGGGAATCGTAATGGTTTTGAAACCAGCCGAATAAACGTGCTGCATTCATCGAACCTTTTTCCTGCAGAATGCGCAGCGTGGTATGTTCCGACAAACTCAGGCCATTACTGGTCCAGGGTAAATCCTGCAAAAAGCGGTGTAGTGCCCGCCGCATGATTGGCAACACACCAGTATCACGTTTAATAAAATCACCCAGGGCGACCGGTGTTGCCGCGGTAATGCCGGCCCAGGTCTGCTTTCCCGCTTGCAATTCCACCTCGCTAATATCGACGAAGTCGTTCCATAACACGCGCAGCGCCTCCGGTGGCAACTGGCCTATGCCGTTAAAGATTTGCACGCCGGGGAAGCGGGTCACGTTGATGAATTGTAAACGTGGTGGACGTTGGGTAGGTTCACTGAAATGCGCTAGTAGTTTGGCCAGGATCAGTTGGTCGAAGGCGTCGTATTCATTCCAGATCATGACCCGCTGATAGTCATGCGCCCGATCCAGTTCCTGGTACATTGTCATGATCTCTTCGAAGGGCACATTGATGCATTTCGCGCGAATGCGTACGAACTCCTCCAGGGAATCGGTCTGCGGTACCGGCCCGAAGATATAGGGATCACCAAACCAGAGGAAATCACCCTCGAAGCCGGCGATGGCCAGCTTATGCATGATGTCGGTGCCGCAACGAATGTGCAGCGTGCGCTGTTCAGCATCAAGCGCGGAAGGCTGGCTGTGGCGCACGGCTTGTTGCGCGAGACGAATATGATCGGCGTGGGCCTTTAACTCTTCCCATTTACGAAAGCCGTTTTCCCAGGCGATGACCCGTTGTGCCTCGTTTAATTTGGGTTCAGCCGGATTGAATCCGTTGTGACGCCAGCGTTCGAGTGCTGCACTGTCCTGCATCTGTACGGCTTTTAGTAGCTCTCTCGCACGTTTTTTTTGTTGTTCCAACGACAGGTGATTCAAACGCCGTGGATCGTCCGGTTTGAATTCAGCCGTAGTGGAGGGAGAAGTGCGTTGTTTACGCAGTTGAGCAAGATTGACAAGCATGGCGATCTCCTTGTGTATCCCGTGCCCGCTATTCAGGATCAAAGGAAATCGAATATTCGATTTGAACGTTTGTTGGGCGCGGCCCTTCCCGCGGGCGGGACGCTGACAAACCAGCGTGTTGCTAGAATAAAGCTGGGAATAAAGAAAGGCAACAGGCGTGACAGGGTTGGCAGTTTTGTCGTAATCAAAGACGGATTATTTATTCTAATTTATATATGGGCATAGTTTGTCACGGGATTGCGATGCGCGGACCGAAATGACATATAATCTGTTTCCTTGTCGACCATGATGCTTTATCCCAAAATAAATAACGCTAACACCAAGGAGAGCACAATGAATAAGCAGAAATCGGGGTTGTTGAGTTTGCTGTTTGGCCTGTTGTTGGCGGTATCTGCCAGTGCGTTTGCACACGAGACCTATTCGAAACTGGTGGTGTTTGGTGACAGCCTGTCGGATCCGGGGAACGCCTTTGCCCTGACCGGCCAGTTTTCGGTCAGACCTTTCAGTTTGATACCGGATGCACCCTATGCTCGTGGCGGGATGCATTTTAGTAATGGCAAGACCTGGTCCGAGGTGCTGGCAAAGCGATTGCATCTGCCCAGTGGGCCGGCGTTTCGTAATCCATTGCTGTTTACCAATTATGCGGTAGGCGGTGCCCGTGCGCGTAGCGTGACCGGGGCAGACCTGACCGACCAGGTCAGTGCCTATCTGGGCCAGCACAATGGTATGGCCGATCCGGATGCCCTGTATGTCATCCTGATCGGCGGAAATGATGTCCGTGATGCCATCGTTGCCTTTCAAATGGACACAACCGGCGATACCAGTGGTCAGATCCTGGAGGCGGCAGTGACCTCGGTTGCCGATAATTTACAAAGCCTGGCCGCTGCCGGGGCACAGCATTTTCTGATGGGCAATTCACCTAACCTGGCCCTGGTCCCTGCAGTGTTGCAGCAGGGTGCATTGGCACAATTTCTCGCGCAGCTATCGAGTGAGCAGTACAACAGTGCCCTGGATGGAACGGTCAATACCTTGGCTGCGGCATTCTCACTGGACGTGACCAAACTGGATATTTTCGGATTACTGCAATCGCTGGTATCCGATCCACAACAAATTGGTTTGACCGATGTGACTGATGCCTGTATCCATCCGGGTGTCATTGTGCATGCAGTCTGTCGCGATACCGATGATTATTTATTCTGGGACGGGATCCACCCGACCCATACGGTGCATAAATTTATCGCGAAGACGGCATTCAACCTGCTTCCCTAGTCAGTCGAACGAGTATGTTGTTTATACGCGAGGAGGGCCTCCTCGCGTGTATTTTTCAAATCACAAATGGGCAAAGGGTAGGTCTTACCAAGTACCACGCCTGCTGCATCCAGCATTTCAGCCGGTGCGAGCCAGGGCGCATGAATAAATTTATTCGGCAATTGTGCCAGTTCCGGTAACCACTGGCGTAAGTAGATTCCGTTGTTATCAAACTTTTCGCTTTGCGTAATCGGGTTGAAGATCCGGAAATAAGGTGCGGCATCAGCGCCACAACCGGCGACCCATTGCCAGTTAAAACTGTTCTGTGCCAGATCGGCATCTACCAGCGTGTCCCAGAACCATTGCGCACCAAGTAACCAGTGAAAGCCCAGGTTTTTGCTTAACAGAGAGGCGACAATCATACGCACGCGGTTGTGCATCGTGCCCGTTGACCACAGCTCCCGCATACCGGCATCGACGATGGGAAATCCGGTTTGACCTCGTTGCCAGGCACGCAGCAATTTATTATTGCGCCTGTGCCAGGGAAAATTTTCAAACCGCGGGTTCAGTGGTTTGTGCGTGGTATGCGGGAAGTGAAACAGGATGTGATGGGTAAACTCCCGCCACACCAGTTCACGCAGAAATCCCTGTGCCTGTTTCTGCAGACTGCGGCTTTTTGTTTTGTGCAGAGCATGTTCGATGGCATAGACAATCTGTTGCGGTGAGATCTCACCGAAGTGCAGGTGGGCAGACAATAACGATGTCGCAGTGTGTGCGGGCAAGTCACGCCCGCTTTCGTATTCATTGAGTTTGTGTTTAATGAATTGACGCAATCGTGTTTGCGCGCCGGCTTCACCGGGTTGCCAGTGTGCATAGAAATGCGTGTCCCAGCTGTTTCGTGGTAGCAACTGCAGCTCTTCAATCGCGAGTGAACGCAGTCGGGTGGAAACCGTGGGCAGGGTACGTGCGGCTGGTACAAGCTCATTGGGCAAGCCGAGTTTCAGACAGGCCTGCCAGAAGGGGGTGAAGACTTTGTAGGCACTGCCGGTTTTGGTTTGCACTTGCCACGGTTCGAACAGCAGGCTGCCGGCAAAGCTACGGTAATCGATGCCCCTTTGAGTCAAATGGGCCTTGATCCGGCTATCGCGGGTGATGCTGGCCGGTTCATACAGGCGGCTGAGATACACTGCACTGGCGCCGGTTTCGTTAATCAAATCCTGCAATACGCTGAGCGAGTCACCAGTGCGGATGATCAGCCTGCTACTGGCTGCTTTAAGTTGTGCCGCCAGGGCGGTCAGGCTGTGGTGCAACCACCAGCGACTGGCCCCGCCGTTTTGCCAGGGGGCATCTTCCTGTGGAGCATAGATATATATAGGTATGATCTGTGCGCCTTTGGCTGCGTGCAGTACCGGGTTATTACTGAGGCGCAGGTCACGCCGGAACCAGACCAGGATTTTTTGCATCTACGCATGCTAATCAAACTCGGGGTAAAATCACAGCCATGAGTCATCAGCCAAACAAAGGCCGCGGTACCCAGAGTAACCCGGATTGCCGTTATCAGGCACAAACACGTGAATCGACTTACGACGACTGGTTTGTCGAGACCGCCGATCTGCCGAAACGCCAAACCACGGTGCGCCCGGAGCACAGTAAAACCATCCTGTCACGCAACCAGTCACCGGATGTGCCATTTTCTGTTTCCATCAATCCGTACCGCGGCTGCGAGCATGGCTGTATTTATTGCTTTGCCCGTCCGACCCATGCCTATCTGGATTTGTCACCAGGACTGGATTTTGAAACGCAGTTGATCGCCAAGCCGGATGCCCCAGCGCTATTACGCAAGGCACTGGCCAAGCGTAACTATGAATGCCAGCCCATCGCGCTGGGCAGCAATACCGATCCGTATCAACCCATTGAACGTGCGCACTGCATTACCCGGCAATTGCTTGAGGTGCTGTGGGAGCATCGTCATCCGGTGGCCATCGTGACCAAATCATCCATGGTGGAACGGGATATCGATATCCTCACGAAGATGGCCCGCGACAATCTGGTTCAGGTCATGATCTCCGTTTGTACCCTGGATAAAGATCTGGCTCGGCTGATGGAGCCACGTGCAAGCGCACCACACCGGCGTCTGCAAACCATTACCCGTCTGCGTGAAGCAGGTATACCAGTTGGTGTGTTAGTGGCGCCCATCATCCCGGTGTTGAATGACCCGGAGATTGAAACCATTTTGCAACAGTGTGCGGATCTGGGGGCGGGATCGGCAGGGTATGTCCTGCTGCGCTTGCCGCTGGAGGTGGCCCCGTTATTCGAAGAGTGGCTGCAAACCCATTATCCGTTAAAGGCGGAACATGTATTGACCCGGATCCGGGATACTCGTGACGGCGAGTTGTATCGCGCCCAGTTTGGGCAACGCATGCATGGCAGTGGTGCGTTTGCAGCAATAATTGGTCGTCGCTTTGAAGCAGCGTGTCAACGTCTTGACCTGGGCGGCAGGGAAATGACACTCAATACCCAGTTATTTCGTGTTCCGATACAGGAAACGGATCAATTAACACTGTTTTAATACCAAATTGGCGGTTGTGTTTCACATATTGGCAATATCTGTGCGTTATAAGGGATAGAAGAAGAACTGGCATGCTGCGTGCATTATATACAGTGCAATTTGATGTTCTTCTCCTAGTGTGGAAACTTAGCTGGGCGTCTTCAGAGAAGACGCCCTTTTTTTTGGTCAGCACGGCTATTTCTACTGCATGACTGGGGTCAAAACGTTAAATGCGGTGTTATTGCCAGGAATTGACGGGACCGGGCGCATGTTTGGACCGTTAACAGCACAATTACCACCCTGGCTGCGACCGAAAGTGATCGCCTATCCTACGCAGCAAGTCCTCAGTTATGCGCAATTGGCAGATCTGATACTGCCGCAATTACCGGAAACCGAGCCGTATATTCTGATCGCCGAGTCGTTTGCCGGTCCGCTGGTGTTGCAATTATCAACGCGCGCTGGCTCAAATCTAAAAGCAATGGTGCTTTGTGCAACCTTTGTCACCAATCCACGACCACACCTGGCGCGACTGGCGCCCATGCTGTTGCGTGAACGGCTGCTGGCGGTACCGCCACAAAAATGGTTGGCTCGCCTGTTTGTGACTGGCCTTGATGTGCCCGACGCGTTATTAAATCAGGCACTCGAGCTTCACAGGCATGTGTCACCCAGGGTCATCCTGCAGCGCCTGCATGAAGTCATTCATGTCGATGTGCGCGAAGTCTTGTCCCGTTGTCGATTGCCACTATTGCACCTGTATGCGCTACACGATCACCTGATCCTGCAACGACCGACGCGGGAGATCCAGCAACTACGTCCGGATATCACCAGCATCGGTATTGATGGTCCGCATTACCTGCTGCAGACCCGGCCACGGGAATGTATGGCAGCGATCGAAAAGTTTTTACGTGCGAAGCAGAGACTGATGTAGCAGTCGTTTTTGACTTGCTATTAAACGGGACGGAATACGGCGAGAAAAATAATCGGGATCAGGATCAATACCGGGAATTCGTTGTACCAGCGATAAAACACATGGCTGCGGGTGTTGCGGTCGTGTTGAAAGTCAGCCACCACTTTGCCGCAATGAAAGTGATAGATGATCAGGATGGCCACCAGGACCAGTTTGATCTGTATCCATAATTGATCGAGATAGTGTCCACTCATGAGAATGCCGATACCACAAATGACGGTCAGCACCATCCATGGTGTGGTAAAGCGGTAGAGTTTGCGCTCCATGATTTTAAAGCGTTCACTGGTCGCCTTGTCTTCTGTCATGGCGTGATTCACGAACAGTCTTGGCAGATAGAACAGCCCGGCGAACCAGCTCACCATGAAGATCAGATGCAGGGCCTTGAACCAGAGCATATCAGGCGTTTTGTTTCCTGAGCATGGCGAGAATACGCAAGCGCAATAACTTGATATCGATTTCACCGATCTTGTGTTGCACGATTTCACCCTGTGGATTGATAAGGAAATGGGTCGGGGTCAGGGTCACGCTGCCGAATGCCTGCGAAATCTTGCCGACGCTGTCCCAGATAATCGGGTAGGGAATCGCCTTTTGTTTCTGCATCTCCAGCACATTGTTCGGTTTGTCGTAGGACATGGCAACGCCGATCATTTCAAATCCCCGCGGTGCTAATTCTTGGTAGAGCTTGATCAGGTGCGGCATCTCAGCGACGCAGCCGGGGCACGAGGTTGCCCAGAAGGTGACAAGGACTGGATGTCCGCGCAGCGAGGTCAGGTCGATCTTTTCACCACCTTTGAGCTGGGTCATGACAATTTTCGGCGCAGGCTGTATCCCGGACGGACTGAACCAGACGTATCCCACGGCAATGATTATTGCGAGTATAAAGCCCGCGGGTAACAGGATATGCGTGAGAGGTGTTTTGCTCATAGCGGCTAGTATTCCTTAAACCAGGATCTCAGGGTGAGACTTTTTCCGCGTCTTTTTGTTCAGTCTGTTGTTTGGGCTTGAATGGGTGCAGATAACTTTCCGCGAGGGCTTCATAAATCGGGAGGGGACACACGAAGCGGGAAACCCCTTTGGCAATCAAGGCAGTAGCCATTAGCGGCATCAACATGGAGGAGTTATCGGTCATTTCCATCACGATGATCAGGGCGGTGATCGGGGTTTGGACCACGCCGGTAAAGTAGCCCACCATTGATAACAGGATCACGGCGGCGAACGGGGCAGGCAGCCAATTGGCCAGGTCAGCACCCATGCCGGCGCCTACGGACAACGAGGGGGCAAAGATACCGCCGGGTATCCCGCTCAGGTAGGACACCACGGTAGCCGCATATTTATATAAGAAGTAATCCACTTCCGCGGCGGTCTGGCTACCGGTGACCAGGATCTTGGCCTGGTCATAACCGGTGCCGAAGGTCTCGCCATTGGAGAGCCAACCCAACAGACTAATGAGCAGGCCGCAAGCCAGGGCCAACAACAGCGGGTGTTGGCGGGCGAACGAGGCCAGGTAACGACTGCCCAAAATCAACAGGGTACTGAAACTGCCACCGAGTAACCCACCCAGTACGCCACACACCAGTACTGACCACCAGGCACCAAGTGATGAGGGTGGTAATGCGGCAGTGGAGGTACCGAAATAGGTGTAATTGCCCAGAATCGCCAGAGCGGTAATACCGGCCAGAATGACCGAGATGAGCAGGGTACCGCTGGTGCGCTCTTCAAAGGATCGGCTCATCTCCTCCACGGCGAACATGATCCCGGCAAGCGGGGTGTTGAAGGCGGCGGAGATGCCGGCGGCACCACCGGCCAGGACCAGGGCGCGCACCGTGTCCTTGCCGTGAAACGGTGCGATCTTCCGTAGTGAATACATGATGGAGGCACCTACGTGCACGGTCGGACCTTCCCGTCCGATGGAGGCGCCACTGAACAGGCCGGCAATAGTGAGCAGGATCTTACCGGCAGCGACTTTCAGTGACAGAACCCGGGCGCGGGCGATGTGAGTCGGCATGGACAAGGCGGCAATGGCCTGGGGGATACCGCTGCCCTCCGTGTTCAGAAAAACATTGCGTGTGAGCCAGGCGATCAACAATAGTCCCAGGGGTGGGATCGCCAGAGCCAGCAGCGGATGTTGATCATAAAACTGTCGAAACAGGCCGTCAGCATGAAAGCTGATCTGGGCAAAAACCGCGGCGATGGCGCCGAGGCTTAAGGCACCACCCCAGAAGACGATGCGCATTTTCCACCTGCCTGTGTGGAGAATCTGGCGGCGGGCGCGTTGTAGGTGACCTTTAAACATAAGTCGCGTAGCTTAGTGAGCCCAGCCGCTAAAGGCAAATGAATACCGGCAATAACCCCGCTTGCAAGTCAACTGCGATGTCGAAATGAAGAAAATTTTCGTTTATGACAAGACATGAGTATCATTTCGGTTCTTGAGATAACATGACATGACAGGATTTGGGAATGATTAAGGTGGGCATAGTTGGTGGCACGGGTTATACCGGCGTGGAGTTACTGCGTCTGTTGGCCGTACATCCCCAGGTGCAATTGACAGCGATTACGTCTCGCTCCGAGGCAGGCACCGCCGTGGCGGATATGTTTCCCAATCTCCGCGGGTATCTGGACCTTCGATTCAGCGATCCGGAGGACGCCGGACTCAGTGCGTGTGATGTCGTCTTTTTTGCCACGCCCAATGGCACGGCTATGAAGTTGGTGCCGGATCTGTTGAAAGCGGATGTGCGGGTGATCGATCTGGCCGCGGATTTTCGTCTGCAGGATCCCCAGGAGTGGCAACAATGGTATGGCGAGCCCCATGCCTGCCCGGAATTATTGAATGAGGCTGTCTATGGTCTGCCAGAGGTGAATCGGGAACGGATTCGCACGGCGGCACTGGTGGCCAATCCCGGTTGCTATCCCACTGCTGTGCAATTGGGCTTCATGCCCTTACTCGAACACAATTTGGTGGATACGACACACCTGATTGCTGATGCGAAGTCAGGTGTGAGTGGTGCCGGGCGCGGAGCCAAGGTGGCACACCTGTTGTGCGAAACGAGTGAAAGTATGAAGGCCTACGGGGTACAGGGTCACCGCCACTGGCCGGAGATCCGGCAGGGTTTGCGCCGGATGACTGAAGAAACCATTGGTCTGACATTTGTGCCGCACCTGACGCCGATGATACGCGGTATTCACGCAACTCTGTATGCGCCTCTGAAAAAAGCCGGTCAAGATATTCAGGAATTGTACGAACAACGTTATACGAACGAACCATTCGTCGATGTCATGCCGGCGGGCAGCTTGCCGGAGACACGTAGTGTGCGTGGTGCTAATGTCTGCCGGATTGCTGTCCATGTACCACCCACGGGTGATACAGCGGTAATTTTGTCGGTGATTGATAACTTGGTCAAAGGCGCTGCCGGTCAGGCCGTGCAAAATATGAATATTATGTTTGGTTTGGAAGAAGATGCGGGTCTGAAGACCATCGCCCTGGTACCCTGAATGTCATTAGTAGTTAAAGCGTATCATCCCTGGCGTAGCCGATTGGTGAGTGCATTGCTAGTTGTGGCGGTGATCCTGATCGCCTGGGCACTTTTTGAATATGGGCGATTCACTGCCGGTTTTGACAGTTTCAAGGCACGCGATGAGCGTAAAGTGTTACTTCAGCATAACTCGGATCTGCAGAACAAGATTGATAATCTGCGGGAGGAGAAGGCGGTGTTGGAGCGCGATGCCCAGATTAAACACCAGGCCTATGGTGAACTGGATACCACGCTCAAGGTGTTGCAGGGTGAGATCCTGGAGTTGAAAGAGGAACTGGCATTTTACCGTGGCATTGTTTCACCACGCGATGCGGCACAAGGTCTGCATTTACAACGATTTAAAGTGGAACCGAATGGAAAACCCCGGGGATTCCGCTATAAAGTTATATTAACCCAGGTGCTCAAGGAAGACCGCACAGCTCGCGGTTACCTGGTACTGGCATTTGAGGGCCTGCAGAATAATGAGACCAAGGTGCTTGGACTGCAGGATGTTAGCGAGAAACACATCAAGGAAGAGGAGTTTCGTTTCCGCTATTTTCAGAACATTGAAGGTGATATTCAGTTACCACAAGGATTCAAGCCGCAACGTGTTACTATCAAGGTGGTATCGCGTAATCGATCAAGACAGGACCCACTCGAAAAGACTTTCGATTGGCCCGACAGGAAATAGGAGATAAACCCATGTGGGGCAACAGCAAAAAACCGAAACAAACCGCAAATATCGATTCTTTGATTGGCCAGAATACCGAGATCCGGGGCGATGTGATTTTTAGCGGTGGTTTGCACGTCGATGGTAAGGTGAAAGGTAATGTGATCTCTGGCGAGGGTGATGATTCCGTGCTGACCCTGAGTGAGCGCGGTACCATCGAAGGTGAGGTCAAGGTACCGAACGTGGTGGTTAATGGCACAGTGATTGGGGATGTCCATGCCCTCTCGCATGTCGAGCTGGCGGCCCAGGCCCGGGTGCACGGCAATGTGTATTACACCCTGATCGAGATGGCCATGGGTGCGGAGGTCAACGGCAATCTGGTGCATCGCGCCGATAAATCCGTGGTCAATATGCCCAAAAAAGAGTCGAGCAACGCCGGCAATACTTGATAAAATTGCTAGGTATTCCCATATATAGTCAGAGATGCTATATTTATAACCACTCTAATTTTGTGGAAATGACGTCAGTTTTGAGAGGTACGTTATGAGTGAAGCAGTTGCGACCAGCGACGTGGTGTTTACCGACAATGCCGCGCACAAGGTCAAACAGTTGATCGCCGAGGAAGGCAACGACAATCTGAAGCTGAGGGTATTTATTACCGGCGGTGGTTGCTCCGGATTCCAGTACGGTTTTACCTTCGATGAGAACCAGCAGGAGGGTGATACCGTGGTGGTGACCGAAGGGGTGACACTGCTGGTCGATCCGATGAGCTTCCAGTATCTGGTCGGTGCTGAAATCGACTACAAGGAAGACCTTTCCGGTTCACAATTCGTGATACGTAATCCCAATGCCACGACCACCTGTGGCTGTGGTTCATCATTCTCCGTATAAGCGACGCGTCTGAGTTTCCAGGGCTGGCATTCGGCGGCGACCGGTGTGCTATGCTTTCCCAATATATAGACGTTTCTGGCAACTTGGCTGCCCCGTGCGGCCAGGTTGTTTTCGTCATGCACAAATTTACGTCACCCATCGGCGGTGCAGGTGTGAAGTAGGGAGTACATGCTATGAGTGAATACCTTCCGGGTTTGGCTGGCGTTCCCGCGACCAAGTCGAATATCTCTGATATCGATGGTGAGAAGGGCATTCTTGCCTATCGCGGTTATCCCATCGAGCAGTTGGCTGAAAACAGTACCTTCGAAGAGACGGCACTGCTGCTGCTGGATGGCAAGCTGCCGTGTGCTTCTGCTTTGGAAACCTTCGACCAAGAGCTGCGACGCAATCGCCGGGTGAAGTACAACAT